>JBBIGT010000154.1:0-4479 GCA_037447395.1 Comamonadaceae bacterium
AACAGCGAGCGGCGGGAAACGGCGTCCCGAATCTTACTTGATTGCGCTGGCCGGCGGGTCGACGCGACAACGTTGGTGCTGCGCTGACTTCACTGACTTGTTATTTTATTTAAATGGTAGTCGTAGGTAAGGCTGCTTCAGGTCTCTGGATAACCGGTTATTTTAAAATTAAATCAATGGCTTGGCATTGGTATACGCTTGTGCGTGAGGGGTCTGGTTGGAGCGATGCCAAGCTGAGTAACTCTGGCGGCTCTGTAAAATATGTGGATAACACCTGACTTACTCAAAAATTATCAACAGGTTTATTAGAAAAATTTTTGATAAAAAAAACGGATTCAGACCGTCGCCTGAATCCGCTTTTGTTGGTATCCGAGGTTTTTTTAGAGCTTGGCTTTGGCGCTGGCAATTTCTGCACGCACTTGTTCAGCGTCGGCCGATTGCGCTGGCAAAACGCTCAGCACCGTTTCCCAGTGTTGAATGGCTTTAGCGTAGTCAGCGGCCTGGAAGGCGGCTTGGCCGGCCATCATCAAGGCCATCGGGTTCTTGGCGTCCAGCTTGAGGACCTGGTTGACCAGTGTGACGGGTTGACCCTTCAGGTTGCCGTTGGCGTTCATGGCCAGCAGGTCGGCGTATTGCAGCATCACGTCGGTATCGGTCTCGAGCAACTTACCTGTCTTGGCGTAGGCGTCCTGCGCCTCTTTCAGCTTACCCTGCACTTTGTAGGCACGGGCCAGACGGGCCCAGCCGGCGGTGTCGCCCGGGTTGTCTTTGAGGCGGTTTGCCAGGCGTTCAACCATCTGGTTGGCCAGGGCTGCGTTGGCTGCGTCGTCACCGGGCACGGGTGCGGCACCCGCCATTGGCGCTGTTGCTGCGCCGGTGGCGGTGGCGTTACCAATCAACGGCATACCGGCTTTGGCGCGGGCATCGTTCACGTTGGCCTCGACCTGCTGCGCGTCGGGTGAGCCGGGTTCCAGGATGGCCAGCAGCTTCTCCCATTCGCTAACCGCCGCCTTGAAATCGGCGCGCCGATAGGCGGCCACCCCGGACATCATCAGCCCCATAGGGTGGTGCGGGTTGATGTTCAAGGCTTTCTTCACCAGTTCCAGCGGCCGGCCTTCGATGTTGTTGCCGGCCTTGACGGCAAGCAGGTCGGCGTATTCGACCATGATGTCGGCGTCGGTGTTGAGGGCGTCGCCAACTTTCTGGAAGGTGGCTTCGGCTTCGTCAACTTTTCCCATCACCACGTAGGAGCGCGCCAGCATGGCCCAGCCCTTCGGGTTGTCAGGGTTGGCCTTGAGTTTGGCGACCAAGTTGTCGATCATTTGCTGGACCTGCGGGTCCTGCGACATCCGAGAGCCACCAGGCACCGGGTTGATGGCCGCCGGGTTGCCCAGTTGCAGGTAAATGCCGATCGCCAGAATCGGGATGGCCACGCTAACGACGATCGACGTGCCCTTGGCCGTCAGAAAACCGTGCGCTGGTGTTGCTTGCGGTGCCTCGACGTTTTGCGTGTCGTCGAGCAGACGTAGCTGCAGTTCGTCGCGGCTGGTCTCAAAGTCTTGCTGGCTGATGACGCCACGCGCCAAGTCGTTTTCCAGTGCCCTGAGTTGGTCGCGGTGGATTTCGGCGTTCAGCCGTTCGGCGCTGATGCCCGAGCCGGTTTTCAGGCGCAGCAAGGGGTAGGCAAGCCAGGCGATGACGAGCAGCGTCATCAGCGCCGCGATGGCGATAAAAGCATTCATTTGGAAGATTCGGTTTCTTGGAGTAAGGCTTGTGCCTTGGCGCGTTGTTCAGCGTCCAGGCTCGGATTGGCGTTGCGCTGCGTTGTACGAATGGTGCGGATGAGCAACCAGACGGCTCCCAGCAACAGCAGCAACGGGCCAAACCACAGCAGCCAGGTGGTCGGTTTGACCGGCGGCTTGTAGAGAACGAAGTCACCGTAGCGGCTGACCAGAAATTCCTTGATTTCAGCGTCCGATTTGCCGGACTTGATCAATTCGCGCACCTCGCGGCGCAGGTCGTTGGCCAATTCGGCGCGCGAGCCGGCCAGCGATTCGTTTTGACAGACCAGGCAGCGCAGGTCTTCGGCAATAGAGATCAGGCGTTGTTCAACGACCGGGTCTTCGGCCAGCGCCGGCGCTTCGGCGGCCAAGGAAAAATGGGCGCACAGGGCGATCAGCACGGCCAACAGAAATTTCATTTTTGCAGCTCCCGGATTAGCGGAATCAACTTGTTCTGGATGGCGTCTTCAGTGAATGGGCCGATTTGCTTGTAGCGAATGGTGCCGGTCTTGTCGATCAGAAAACTCTCGGGCACGCCGTAGACGCCAAAGTTGATACCGATCTTGGCATCGCGGTCGGCAATGGCCACGTCGTAGGGGTTGCCAAAGCGCGCCA
The DNA here is from genome assembly GCA_037447395.1 of Comamonadaceae bacterium. Lineage (GTDB taxonomy): Bacteria > Pseudomonadota > Gammaproteobacteria > Burkholderiales > Burkholderiaceae_C > Rhodoferax. Next base: position 2,397 of record JBBIGT010000154.1, read on the forward strand.
GCCATTGCAGGCCGTCCTGGTCTTTGTCTTTGTAGTCCAGACCGATGATTGGAATCATCTTGCTTTTGGAAAATTCCACCAAAAGCGGATGCTCTTCGCGGCAGGCGACGCACCACGACGCCCAGGTATTGAGCAGCCAGACTTTGCCGAGCATCTCCTTTTTGCTCAGCGTCAGTGCCGTGTCGTGCAGGTTGGGTGCGGTGAATTCGGGCGCTGGTTTGTCGATCAAGGGCGAGGGAATCTCGCGCGGGTCACGCGTCAGGCCAATGGCCAAAAAGACCACCAGTACGGCGAAAATGGCCAGCGGGATATAGGCTTTTTTCATACCGCCAATCCTTTGAGGTCAACGGACTTGAGCTGGGCTGCCTTTCTTTTGCGATAGCGCTTGTCCAGCGCCGCCATCGCGCCGCCGATGGCCATGAACAGGCAACCAAACCAGATCCACGGCACGAACGGCTTGTGGTAGACGCGCACCGCCCAGGCCGGGTGCTCGGTGTTGTCCAGGCGTTCGCCCAAGGAGACGTAGACGTCGCCGCTGAGGCCGGAGCTGATGGCGGCTTCGGTCATCGGCATCGTCGACGAAAAATAGGCGCGCTTTTCCGGGTTCAGCGTGCGCAGGTACGTGCCGTTCTTGCTCAATTCGACCACGCCGACGTCGGCGTTGTAGTTGGGGCCGCGGCGCTGGTCGATGCCGGTGAGCTTGAAGGTGTAGCCACCCACATCAACCGTGTCGCCCAGGGTCATGCGCACGTCTTTTTCGGTCTCATAACCTTTGACCATGGTGATGCCGATGACGCACACGGCGAAGCCGATGTGCGCCAGGTGCATGCCCCAGTACGAAATGGGCGTGGACTTCCAGCGCAGCGTGTCCTTGAGTTGGCGGTAAATCTGCACAGCCGAGCCCAGGATGATCCAGAACGCCAGCGTCAGACCTGCCGCCACCAGCGCTGACCAGGTGCCAGCCAGCAGCGGCGCGGCGCAACCCAGCACCAGCGCAACGACGCCGACACTACCGAGTTTTTTAGTCAGGTCAGCGACGCTGTCGCTCTTCCAGCGTGCAAACATGCCAACGACCATGAAGAACAGCACCGGCATCATGATTGGCGCAAAAACGCTGTTGAAATACGGCGGACCGACCGACAACTTGCCCAGATTCAGTGCGTCAATGATCAGCGGGTACAGCGTGCCGAGCAGCACGGCGGCGGCGGCGGTGGTCAGCAGCACGTTGTTGACCAGTAAAAAGGTTTCGCGCGAGACCAACGCAAAATTGCCGGCTGAGCGCACCTTGCCAGCACGGGCGGCAAACAGCACCAGCGAGCTGCCGACGACGACGGCCAGAAACAGCAAGATGAAGATACCGCGCTTGGGGTCGGAGGCAAACGCGTGCACCGAGGTCAGCACGCCCGAGCGCACCAGGAAAGTGCCCAGCAAACTGAGCGAAAAGCAGATCAGCGACAACATGATCGTCCAGTTGCGAAACAGGCCACGCTTTTCTGTGACGGCCAGCGAGTGGATCAGCGCGGTGCCGACCAGCCAGGGCAGGAACGAGGCGTTTTCAACCGGGTCCCAGAACCACCAGCCGCCCCAGCCGAGCTCGTAATAAGCCCACCACGAGCCCATGGCGATGCCGATGGTCAGGCATATCCAGGCGGCGGTCGCCCAGGGGCGCGTCCAGCGCGCCCAGGCGGCGTCCAGGCGGCCGTTGAGCAGCGCGGCGATCGAGAAGGCAAACGGCACCGACATGCCGACGTAGCCCATGTAGAGCATCGGCGGGTGGAACACCAGCCCGGGGTCTTGCAGCAAGGGGTTCAAGTCACGGCCGTCAACCGGGATGTCGGCCAGGCGGGTGAACGGGCTCGAGGTGATCAGCATGAAGAGCAGAAAACCGACGGCGATCAGCGCCATAACGCCGAGCACGCGCGAGACCATCACGTCGGGCAATTGCCGTGAGAACAACGAGATGCCCATCATCCAGGTGCACAGCATCAGCAGCCACAGCAGCAGCGAGCCTTCGTGGCCGCCCCAGACTGCGGCCAGGCGGTAGATGTCGGGCAGCTTGCTGTTGGAGTTCTGCGCCACGTAT
>JBBIGT010000155.1:0-4476 GCA_037447395.1 Comamonadaceae bacterium
GCGCGCGCAGATTCACCCGGGCGCGCGCGTGTTGATCGTGCGCGGCGACAGCTTGAGCGCTGACGACGCGGGCTCGGCTGGCGAGGCGGTGCCTGGCGTTGGCGTCGGCCGCGACTGGTTGGCGCAACAACTGCAGCGCTTGGGCGCCGAGGTGGACTTTGTCGTCGCCTATCAACGCGCAGCGCCGCGCTGGACGCCGGCGCAGGTCGAACTGGCGCTGGCCGCGGCGCGCGATGGCTCGGTCTGGTTGTTCAGCAGTGCTGAGGCCTTGACGCACTTGGGCAGCTTGCTGCCGGGGCAAGACTGGTCGGGCGCGCGCGCGGTGGCGACGCACGCGCGTATCGCCCAGGCCGCACGGGCGCTGGGTTTTGGCATGGTCGCGCAGGCGCGCCCGACGCTGCCCGACGTGGTGGCGTCGATAAAATCGCTGGCATGACCGCTGCCACGCCCCCCGCGCCCGCCGACACCGTCGCTCCCGCACCCTTGCCGACACCGACACCGCTCGCCGCTGTGCCGCACCCGGCGGCCTTGTGGCTGCTCGGCCTGCTCGGCGCTGCGGCCCTGCTGTCGACGCTGCTGTTGTGGCAAAAAGTCAGCAATATGCAGGAGCAACTGGCCCGGCAAAGCGCCGACGCGCAGGCGCAATCACTCGAAGCGCGCGCCTTGGCCAAGCAGGCCGTTGACGTGGCGCAACAGGTCAGCGCCCGCGCCGCGGTGTTCGAGTCGCGCTTGAGCGAGGTGGCCTTGCAACGCAGCCAGCTCGACGACCTGATGCAAAGCCTGTCGCGCTCGCGTGACGAAAACCTGGTGGTCGACATCGAAGCCGCCTTGCGCCTGGCCCAGCAACAGGCGCAGCTGACCGGTAGCGTCGAGCCGCTGCTGGTGGCGCTCAAGACGGCCGAGCAGCGCGTTACACGCGCCGCACAGCCACGGTTGGCCTTGCTGCAGCGCGCGCTTGGCCGCGATATCGATCGCATCAGATCGGCGGCGGTGAGCGACACGCCTTCGTTGCTGATCAAGCTCGACGAACTGGTGCACCTGGCCGACGGACTCACGCTGGCCAACGCGGTTGGGCCGGTCGCTGCACCGTTTGAGAAGGCCAAAGCTAAGCCGCAGCCCAAGGCGTCGGCAGCCGCCAGCGCCACGGCGCTGCAAGACGCACTGACGCTGGTGCTCGATGAGGCGCGCAACCTGGTACGCGTCAGCCGCGTGGAGTCGCCTGATGCAGTGTTGTTGTCGCCCGAGCAGGCCTTTTTCGTGCGCGAAAACTTGAAGCTGAAATTGCTCAACGCGCGCCTGGCGCTGTTGTCCCGCCAGATCGAGGCGGCGCGCTCTGACCTGGGCGGCGCCGATGCGGCGTTGAAGAAATACTTTGACGCGCAATCGCGCAAGACGCAGACCGCCGCCGCCTTGCTGCAGCAGGTGCAGTTGCAGATGCGCAATTTGCAGTTGCCGCGCATCGACGAGACGCTGGCTGTTCTGACCACGGCGGCGGCCGGACGCTAGGGGCTGGCCGATGCGTGCTGCCCTGTGGTTACTTGGCCTGTTCGGCGTGGCCGTGGCGCTGGCCTTGTTTGTCAGCGGCAACGGCAGCACGGTGACGGTGTTTTGGCCGCCGCACCGCGTTGATCTGTCGCTCAACTTTGTCGTGCTGATCGTGTTGCTGGCCTTTGGCCTGGTGCATCTGGCATTGCGCGCGCTGGCCGCCTTGTTCGCCATGCCCGGGCAAGCGCGGCTGTGGCGCTTGCGCCAGCAAGAGCGGGTGATGAACTCGGCCTTGCTCGACGCTTTGTCGCATTTGCTGGCCGGGCGCTTCATTCGCGCCAGAAAGGCCGCAGAGCTGGTTGTCTCCCGCGAAGAAGCCATGTCGCGCACCGACCAGGCTTGGTCGGAGGCGGCGCGCCTGCGCGTGCTGGCGCACCTGATGGCCGCTGAAAGTGCCCACGCGCTGCAGGACCGCGACAGCCGCGAGGCGCACTTTGCCCAGGCGTTGACGCAGTCGCAGTTGAGCGACGCCAGCGGCACACGCGACGCCGTGCAACTGCGGGCGGTACGCTGGTCGCTGGAGGATCGCGACCCGGCGCAGGCCCTGCGCTGGCTCAATGACTTGCCCTCGGGTGTGGCGCGGCGCACCTTGGCGTTGCGCCTGCGCTTGAAGGTGGCGCGCTTGGCCGGCGCCAACAATCTGGCGCTGGAGACGGCGCGCTTGCTCGTCAAGCACAAGGCGTTTGGCGAGAGCTCGGCGCAAAGCCTGGTGCGCGCGTTGGTGCTGGAGTCGATCCATGCGCAGGCCGACGCCGACCAGCTGGCGCAGCTGTGGCGGCAGCTCGAGCCGGCAGAGCGGGCCATGCCGTTGGTGGCGCTGACGGCGGCGGGGCGGCTGCTGCGCCTGGACGGTGCGGTGAATCTGGCGCTGGAGTGGCTGCTGCCGGTCTGGCAGTCGATGGCCGACGACCCGTCGGGCTTTGCTCGCGATCACAAGGTGTTTCTCATTCGGGTGGTCGAAAACGCCTTTTCGGTCGGTGGCGATGCCGTCGATGCGCCATGGCTGTCGCGCATCGAAGCGGCGCAGCGGGCCAACCCTGGTGACGCGGCGCTGCAGTACTTGGCGGCGGTGGCCTGCCTGCATTTGCAACTGTGGGGCAAGGCGCAGCAGCTCATCAGCCAGGCCTTGCCGCGGCTCGACGACGCCGGTTTGCTGACGCGTGCCTGGCAGGTCAAGGCCGAGCTGGCGCAACGCCAGGGCGACGACGCGCAAGCCGCCGAGGCCTGGAAAAACGCCGCCCAGATCACGCTGCGCCGGCGCGCCTGAACGCCGATGCCGTCGCCTTTTGGCGCGTGACTTGGCGCATGTTCGGTTCTATCATCGCGCCATGAGTACATTCATTGAACACGTTGTCAAGCTGACCGACCATCGCGACCGCGACTTGCTCGAACTGACCTTGGCCAAGGCACTGATCGACTTGCTGCCGCTGGAGCGCATCGTCATTGCCCGGGTGGTTCGTGAGGAGGGCGTGCGCCGCTGGCTGGAAATTGCCCGGCTCGACGTCAAGGGTGGCGGGCGCGTGCTCGATCCGCAGCGCGTTGATTTTCAGTCGTTGGTCAGGGTTGAAGACAACGCCGACCGGTTCAAGTGCCTGCAGGGGCGCGAGCGTGTCGAGATCGCATGGGCTGGCCCCGACGGTCCGCGCATCACCATGCTGCCGCTGTATTCAGAGTCGCGGCCCGACGACGCCGGCGTGCTGGAGTTGCATTCGCCAGCGCGGCTCGACGCCGACAGCCTGACGCTGATCGACGCGCTGCGCCAGATTTATCGCAACATGTACACATTGCTCGAGTACAGCGACCGCGACGCGCTGACTGGGCTGCTCAGCCGCAAGTCGCTGGACGACGCGTTTTACAGTGCCGTGCTCGAAGACCTTGAGCAAATTGCCAGTGCCGTGCCGGCCAGCAGCGCGGCGCAGGACGAGCGCCGGCACCGGGTGCCGGCCAACTATTGGCTGGGCTCGGCGTCGGTCGATAACTACGCCCTGATCAGCGAGCAGCACGGCGCCGACGCAGCGCAAGAAGTGGTACAGCGCGTTGGCCGGTTGCTGGCGTCGACGTTTCGCACCTATGACCTGCTCTACCGTTTTGGCAGCGATCACTTTGGCGTGTTGCTGCATTGTCCCGACGAAGCGCTGGTGTTGTCGGCGTTTGACCGCTTTCGCGGCAACGTCGAGAAATACCGTTTTGGCGCGGTCGGTCGCGTCACCGTCAGTTGCGGTTTTACCGACGTGCGCGCCAACGACTCACCGGCCAGCGCGCTGGCCAACAGCGACCAAGCGGTTGACTTTGCCCGCCGCTGTGGCGGCAACAAAGCGTGCAGCTACCCGGGCTTGACGCGCCGCGGCTTTTTCAGCCCCGACGCGGCCCAGGGCGCGTAATTACTCGGCCGACTGCACCTCAAAAGGTAGCGTGACGGCGCGCAAGTCACGCCGGGTCTCGACCAGCACCAAAGGACGCTCGTCTTGTTTCGGTAGCGCCGGGCGCGGGCGTGGCACATGCACCGGCCGCGGTTGGGCGGCGATCTCGGCCTGCACCGTGGCGACTTTTTCGGCGTCGGACTGGACCCAAAGCAGGCCGCTGCTCGCGGCCACCTGGCGCAAGTCGGCTTCGGGCAAGTCGTAGCGTTTCACGACCGGCATACCGGCCGCTACGGCGGGCGCCGTGGCTGGCAATGCTGTTGCGGCGGGTGCCTGCGCCGGCGCGTCGGTCACGGTGCTTGTCGGTTGGCTGGCGGCTACTGGATTGGCCGTGGCCGATGTCAGCGGCGCTGATGTCGCCTCACCAGGCTGGGCCATTGCTGACGCAGCCACCGGGGCGGGGTGTTCACTCGCCGTGGCAGGGACGTTGAAATACGACTTGCGTGGCGCATCCATGGGCGCCAAGTCGCGGGCCGGCAGCTCCAAGGGCAAGTCGGCTTGCTCGCCGACT
>JBBIGT010000156.1:0-4442 GCA_037447395.1 Comamonadaceae bacterium
TCCTTGAGCAACGTGACGCCGTCGGTGTCGGGCATCCAGATGTCCAGCAACACCAGGTCGGGTTGGTTGGCCAGACGCGCCGCGCGGGCCTGGGCGGCGTTCTCGGCCACTTCAACGCTGTGCCCCTCGTCGTTGAGAATTTCACACAGCAAGTCGCGGATGCCCAGTTCGTCGTCGACCACCAGAATTGTTGCCATTGCTTTTTGTTTCCCTTGAAAAATCTGCCCCCGCGCTGCCTAACTGTTGTGTTGGTTTGGCTGGAGATCGACCGCGAATGATAACGACACTTGCGCACCGGCCGCCACGCCGTCGACTTGCCGATTGGTGATGGTGACGCGGGCGCGGTGTTCGTCGGCAATTTTCTTGACCACCGCCAAGCCCAGCCCGGTGCCCTTGTCCTTGGTGGTGACGTAGGGCTCAAAGGCGCGTTTGAGGATGGCCTCGGGAAAGCCGCTCCCCCAGTCCAGCACACTCAGGCGCACGCGCTGTGATGCGCTGCGCCATTGCGTCTGAATGACCACCGGGTGCTCGGCGTCGGCACACCCGGCGCTGACGGTGGCGTCCTGGGCGTTTTGCAGCAGGTTGTGCAGCACTTGCCGCAGTTGTTGCGCGTCGCCCTGGATAGCCGGGCAAGCGGCATCGAGCTCGGCCACCACGTGCGCCTGCGCGTTGTCGTTGCCGTACAAGTGCAGCACGTCGCGTACCAGTGCGTTGACGTCCAGCGGTTGGAGTTCTGCCGCAGGTAGACGGGCGTAGTCGCGAAACTCGTTGACCAGACGTTTCATGGCGTCGACCTGGTCGACGATGGTCTTGACCGACCGCGTCAGCAGCGCTTGCTCGGTTGGCGCCACCTTGCCGGCGAGCTTCATCGCCAGTCGTTCGGCCGACAGCTGGATTGGGGTCAGCGGATTTTTAATCTCATGGGCCAGGCGGCGCGCCACCTCACCCCAGGCCTGCGCACGCTGCGCCGAGATAATTTCTGAAATGTCGTCGAACACCAGCAAGCGTTGCTGACCGGGCAGCTCGGCACCGCGCGCCACGACGGTGATGGTGTCTTGCGCGGGCGCCCGCGTGGCGTCAATGACCGCAGCGCCCAATTCAAACGACTGCTGCCAATGGTCCATACTGCGCTCGCCGTCGCGCACCATGAAGGCGTCAAACTGCTGCTTGACGCCCTCGCCAAACGATTGCAGACCGTCAATGTCTGTCAGGCGTTTGCCCTCGTGGACGGCCAGCGGCAGCTTCAGGATGCGCGTCGCCCCGGGGTTGGACGAGACGATGCGGCCAGTGGCATCGAGTACCAGTACGCCGGCCGTCAGATTGTCCAAAATGGTCTGCAGATTGGCCCGCGCGGCGTTGACCTGCCCCATGCTGGTCTGCACCGCCTGGCGCGCCTCAAGCAACTGCTGCGTCATGTCGGCAAACGAGCGCGTCAATCCGTCGAGTTCATTGTTGCCGGGCAGCACGTCTTTGGGCGTCAGGTCGCCGGCGGCCACCTCACGCACGCCGTCGGCCAACAGCAGCAGTGGTCGGGCAATCTGGTTGCCCAGCACCACCGCCAGCAGCAAGCTGCCAAACACCGCCAGAAACAGACTCAAGGTCAGCGTACCGATGTACATGCGGCGCAAACCGTCGCGCGCCAGGGCCCGCTCCTGGTACTCGCGGTAAGCCTGCGTCACCGCCGAGGCGTTGGCCACCAGCGACGCCGGCAGCGATTTGGCTGCCAACAAGTAGCGCGCCTCACCCCAGCCGGCGCTCGCGCCACCGCGCACCAGCACCATGACCTTGATGCGCGCGCGCTCAGGCACGCCGGCCAAACCGTCGTCCAGACCTTCGATCCAGCTCATCACGCGCTGCTCACGCGTCGCCCGGAACTGCTGCTGCGTGGGCAGCTCGGGCGAGAGCTGGTAGCGCGACTGGCCGGCGCTGGCGATCAGTCGCCCAGAGGCGCCCCACAACGCCAGGTCGTCGACGCCCATGGTGTCACGCGAGCGCTGCAGCGGCAGCCCTGCATTGCCGTCGCCGGCGTCGGCCAGTTGCGCCGCGGCGGCGCGTGTCTTGCCGATCAGATCAGACGTCAACGCGTCCAGCGTTGCCCGGCCCAAGTTGAGCCCGGCGTCCAACGCGCCTTCGACCTTGACGTCGAACCAGCTCTCGATCGAGCGCGACGCAAACTGGTACGAAACCACGTAAATCAACACACCAGGAACAAACCCTGCCAAGGCAAAAACAGCGGCCAGTTTCAACAGCAAGCGGCTGCCAAACTTCTGCTGCCGCAAGCGCTTGAACAGGCGCCAGCCAATCCAGACGATTACCAGCAACAGCGTCACTGCCACGACCACGTTGGCGGCAAAGAGCAGCGTGTAATGGCGCTCGTACAAGTCGCGGTTGCTGGTGGCCTGCGTCAACAAGAACAGCAACACCAGGCCGATACCGGCCATGCTGGTCAGGCCCAGACCAATGGTCCAGCGCAGCGACGCTGAAGTCTTGGCGACCGTCACTTGGCCGGCTCCGGCTCCAGCCGCTGCGCTGCGCTCAGGCTGATGACCCAGTCTGACTGGCCCAAGGTGCCGATTTGCAGTGGCCGCGGCAGCTCGCTGGTGTCGAGCTGAAACCTGAACTGCAGCAGGTGCTTGGCGCCGGCCTCCAGGCCGGCCAGGTCGGCAATGCGCCAGTGCGCCACGCGCCGCACGGCTGCCATGGCGTCGTCGAGCGTGTCAAAGTTCTGGCTCAGCGTCAACCCCTGGGCCGACGCGGCGGCGTCGGCAGCGCCGACGCTGAGGCGCCAGCGCCGTGTCAACGGGTGGTAGTCCAGGCGCGCACGCCGCTGCACCGTTGCCACCTTGCGGCTGAACCAGTACCAACGCTCACGCAGTACGTCAACCTCGGTCAAAAAATAAATGGGCACGCCTTTGAGCAGGGCCCCTTCGACGACGGCTGGCAACTCAAAGGCAAAGCGCGCCGACAACCACAGCGCGTTGTCGGCGCGCTCGACCGACAGCACCGGCGGCGTCTGCGCCGGCACGCTCTTGGCGTCTTCGCCATCGGCGGCGCGGGCCAGGCCAGCAGCCGCGCACCAGCAAATCAATAGCAACACATAGGCGCGCCGCCTAAGAGCCAATTTTTTCAAGCAACGCGTAATAAAAGCCATCATGAACACCAGCCGGATTGTCCTGCGATGTGACAGCCGCCGCACAAGCGCCAGGCAACAAATGGCCCGGAGCGGGCAACATCCGGGCCTGGGTGTTGTTGGCAAGAAACGCTTTGATTTGTTGCTCACCTTCGGCGCGAAACACCGAACAGGTGCAGTAGAGCAGCTGCCCCCCCGTCTTGAGCAACGGCCACAGTCGCGTCAACAGGCGCGCCTGCAGGGCCGCCAATTGCCCAATGTCGGCGGCGCGGCGCAGCCAGGCAATGTCGGGGTGGCGGCGGACGATGCCCGAGGCCGAGCACGGTGCGTCGAGCAGGATGGCGTCAAAGGGCTGGCCGTCCCACCAATGCGCCGTCTGCGCTGCGTCGGCGGCGAGCACCGTCGCCTGCAGCTGCAGTCGCTGCAGGTTTTGCGCGATCCGCTGGGCGCGCGCGGCGTCGACGTCCAGTGCCAGCACCTGCGCGTTGGCCAATTCGAGCAGATGCGCCGTTTTCCCGCCCGGGGCGGCGCAGGCGTCGAGCACGCGCGGTGCCGGCTGGCCGGCCAGCGCCGACAGCAACAGTGGCGCAGCCAATTGGGCACCGGCGTCCTGCACCGACACCCAGCCTTGGGCAAAACCCGGCAACTGCGCCACGTTGCACGGCACGTGCAGCAACACACCGTGCGCGCCCACGGCGACACCGCCCAGACCGGCTTGCTGCAACTGCTGCACGTAATGCGCCGGCGTACCCCAGCGGGCGTTGACGCGCAGCACCATCGGCGCTGGCTGCTGCGCCGCCGCCAGGATGTCTTGCCAGGCGTCGGGCCAGTCGGCTTGCAGGCGCTCGATCCACCAGCGGGGGTGGTTGTAGCGGGCCAGCGGGTCGCGCAGCGCCTGCGCCAGCAGCGCCTCGCGCTCGCGCAAAAAGCGGCGCAGGCAGGCGTTGACGAAGGCCGCCTGCGGCTTGGCGCCGGGCGTGCGCTTGGCGGATTCAACCGCCTGGTTGACCAGCGTGAACGCGTCGTACGCCACCTTGTCTGGGCGCGCCAGCAAGGCCAGTGCCACGCACAACAGCGCGTCCACCGGCGCCGGCGCGCGCCGCGCGGCCAGCAGCTCGCGCAACGCCTGCGCCAGGCCGAGTTGGCGCAAGACCTCAAAACCCAGCGCTTGCACGCCGGGGCGCAGCGCCGGTGTAACGGCTTGCAGCGCGGCGGTGCCGGATCGGCCCTGGCGCACGTCCTGCAAAAACCGCGCGACCGCCTGCAATTGCAGCCACAAAGGTACCCGAGCGGTGAACGTCGGGACCGTTTC
>JBBIGT010000157.1:0-4274 GCA_037447395.1 Comamonadaceae bacterium
ATTTGCGGGCCGTGATGGGTGGGGTCGAACCCCGTGCTTACCAACCGCCCGAACAAACCTTGAACCTGCTATCTTGTGGTGACAAATTCGCCATCGGAGTCTGGGGCCGCTGGTCTTTTGCCGGCCGCTGGGTTTGGTTATTGAAGGACTGGATTGATCGCCGCTTCATCGGACGCTACGGTCGGCGCCGCAAACGCTGACGTCGCCCCTATTGACGCACTAGCAGCCGCTGTGCGCCTGCCGGTGCCATGATTTCGCCAATGACGCCGGCCCGGCCAAAACCAGCCTTGGCAAAAGTCTCCAAAACCTGCGCAACGGTCTCTGGCGCACAAGCGACCAGCAGACCGCCGCTGGTTTGCGGATCGGTCAGCAACTGCTGATCCACCGTCGCAAAATCAGACGGCAAGGACACCTCGGCGCCGTAGGCCTTCCAGTTGCGACCGGACGCGCCGGTAACGTCGCCGGCCAGCGCCAGATCGCGCACGCCGGGCAGCAGCGGCACCTGCGGCCAATCGATCGCCACGGTGCAATGTGCGCCACGGGCCATCTCCAGCGCGTGGCCGGCCAGCGCAAAACCGGTGACATCGGTCAAGGCGTGCACGCCGGGCAACCCCGCCAATGTCGGCCCCGGCGTATTGAGCTGCGTTGTGACCGCCAGCATCTGCGCGTAGCCCGACGCGTCCAGGTGATTTTTTTTGAGCGCCGCCGACAAAACGCCGACACCGATAGGCTTTCCCAAAACCAGCTGGTCGCCCACCTGGGCGCTGGCATTGCGTTTGACCCGGTCCGGATGGGCCAGCCCGATGGCCACCAAGCCGTAAATCGGCTCCACGGAGTCAATGGTGTGACCACCGGCAATTGGAATACCCGCCGCGCGACAGATGCTGGCGCCGCCCTCCAGGATGCGTCCGATCGTCTGCGTCGACAACACGGCAATGGGCATGCCAACCAACGCCAACGCCATGATCGGCGTGCCGCCCATGGCGTAGACGTCGCTGATGGCGTTGGTCGCCGCGATGCGGCCGAATTCAAACGGATCATCGACGATCGGCATAAAGAAGTCGGTGGTGGCGATCAGCGCCTGCGTGTCGTTCAACTGGTACACAGCGGCGTCGTCCGAGGTTTCAATGCCCACCAGAAGCTCTTTGGGTAGCGGCATGGCCGACGTGCCGCGCAAGATATCAGACAGCACGCCTGGGGCAATCTTGCAACCGCAACCGCCGCCATGCGACAGACTGGTCAGCCGCGGCTCGGCAAGCGTCGCGGGTAAGACTTGGGTGGAATCGGTCATGGCGAGGCTCATACAAAAAAAGGACCCGGCATTATCGACCGCCCATGCGCGCTGGCAACGCGCTTGACCCGCCACAAGGCAGCGCAGATACTCGCGCCCACCCACTTTTTTGGAGACCGTTTTGACCAACGCAGCGCAAACGTCGCAAGCCCAGGACACGCAACCCATGGTGCCCGACGTGACCTATCTGGACGCACCGCTGCCGCACATCGGCGCTTGGACGCACTATTTCATGAACGCCGAAGTTCCGGTCATGGCGTCAACCGCCCGGGCGCTGGAGGAGCTGCGTGCCAATGAAGACGACGTCGACGCCAATATGCTGACCACCGTGATCCAGTCGGACCCGCTGATGACGCTCAAGCTACTGGCCAAAATTGCCAGCCTACGCCGCCCAGGCGCAAACACCGAGATCGAATCGGTCATCACGTCGCTGGTGCTGATGGGCATCGCGCCATTTTTTCGGCATTTTGGCCAGCAACGCACGGTGGAAGATTGGCTCGCTGACCAGTCCGAAGCGCAAGACGGCTTGCAGATGTTGCTCAAGCGGGCCGAACGCGCCGGCCAATTTGCCTTGGGTTTCGCCATTCACCGTGGCGACACCGACGCCACCATCATCCACCAAGCGGCGTTCCTCAACGACTTTGCCGAAATGCTGCTGTGGCTGCACGCGCCCAAGCTGATGACGAAAGTCCGCCGTGCCCAGGAGGCCGACTCGACGTTGCGCTCCAGCGTCATCCAGCGCCAAGTGCTCGGCGTCGAGGTGGCGGACGTGCGCCAGGCGTTGATGAAACTCTGGCACTTGCCCGAATTGCTGGTCAACATCAGCGACGAGCGCCACGCCGAGCGCCCCAACGTTCAATGCGTCGTGCTGGCGGTTCGCCTGGCGCGCCATACCGCCGTCGACTGGGACAACGCCGCCATCCCCGACGACGTGGCAGACATCGCCAAACTGTTGAACGCTTCGCCGCGGGTGGCGTTGAGCTTTTTGCACAAGATTGACCACCCGATTCTGGAAGCGACCCCCCTGCAACCCACGCAGCCGGCCGCCCTGGACTGATCCGCAGCGCGGGCGCACGCCTGCATGTCGGCCATTGGCAATCCATTTTTCGCGGGCATTGAACTTCTTTATTAGCACTCGATCGTATCGAGTGCTAACATCCACCTCGTTCGCAACAAAGGAGTCGTGCCATGACCGTATACGCTGCCCAATCAAGCAACGCACTGACGCTGGCCAACCCGTGGGCGGTAGTGCCAGCGCTGGGCAATCTGGACGCCTACATCACGGCGGTCAACCGCCTACCGATGCTCACGCTCGAGGAAGAGCAAACGTTTGCCCGTCAATTCCGCCAGGACAATGACCTGGAAGCCGCCGGAAAGCTGGTGTTGGCGCATCTGCGCCTAGTCGTCTCGACTGCCCGGCAGTACTTGGGCTATGGGCTGCCACACGGTGACCTGATTCAGGAAGGCAACGTCGGTCTGATGAAAGCCGTCAAACGCTTTGACCCCGACCAAGGTGTGCGGCTGGTCAGCTACGCGCTGCACTGGATCAAGGCCGAGATCCACGAATACATCCTGAAAAACTGGCGCATGGTCAAAATGGCCACCACTAAGGCGCAGCGCAAGCTGTTTTTCAACCTGCGCTCAATGAAACAACGCTTTCGCAGCGCCGACGCCATGGCCGACCAAGACAGCCACCGTGAAACGCTCAGCGCCACGCAGATTGACGCCATGGCCGCCGAGCTCAACGTCAAACGCGAGGAAGTGATCGAGATGGAGGCGCGCCTGGCCGGTGGTGACGTGCTGCTCGATCCAAGCCCGTCAGACGACGGCGAAGAGGCTTTTGGCCCGATCGCCTACCTGACCGACGCCGCACACGAGCCCACCGCCATGATCGAGGCGCAGCACCGCGACCTGTTGGCCAGCGACGGCTTGGCGCAAGCGCTGGACACACTGGACGCACGCAGCCGCCACATCGTCGAAGAACGCTGGCTCAAGGTCAACGACGACACCTCCGGCGGCATGACGCTGCACGACCTGGCCGCTGTTTACGGCGTCAGCGCCGAACGCATCCGCCAGATTGAAGTGGCAGCGCTGAAGAAAATGAAGAAGGCGTTGGTCGAATTCGCTTAAAGCACCCGTTCTGAGCGTTTTACACTTGCCAGCCTTCAGCGCGGTCGCCGCCTGAAGGCTTTTTTGTCCCTGTTTGTCAGTCAGCGGAGTCACACCATGGTTCGGACTTTTCGTCGAATTGCTTAATTATTGATAGCTGCTTGCGCTTTGTCTACCTGGGCTAGCGGCCAAAATGACGTAAAACCTGCAGACTGACCGAGCAAGCCGGTACGCATCATCGTCGGCTTTCCGGGTGGCTCCTCACCCGACTTGACCGCACGCACGCTGGCCGAGGCCGGTGTAGCGAACTTCAACCTGGAAATCTGGAACGCCATGGCAGCGCAAGCCTCGCGCCCCAGAGTTGCGGGGAGTGGCCCACGCACCGGTTCAAGCGCAACAGATCAAAGGCTGAAAACTGTGCGTGCAAGGTCATAACAGACGCACGGCCCAACACCCACCTTTCGGACACAACCACCGATGGATGCTATTGACAGACAAATAATTGCACTCTTTGTGTGAGCGACATTGCGCGCTCGCCCGAGGTGCGGCAAAAGCTCTACCAGCAAGGCTGGCAGGTGGTGGGCTCGTCCCCCGAGGGTCTTGCCAAACGCATCCAGTCTGACACGCAACAGTTCGGCGCGGTGATCAAGACCCTGGGTTTGGCTGGCGCCAATAAATGATTTTTTCGGGAAACGCGCTACCAAGTCAGAATCTGGACAAGTCGGGCGCGCGTTTTTCCAGGAACGCGGTGAACGCCTCGCGTGCGGCAGGTTCGCGCACCAGCTCGCCAAACACCTCGCCCTCTTGCATGATGCGCTGCTGCAGCAGGTCAGCCTGGCCTTGCTTCATCAGACGCTTGGCCGCCGCCAGCGCC
>JBBIGT010000158.1:0-4270 GCA_037447395.1 Comamonadaceae bacterium
AGCGTTTTTGACCTGAAAACCTTGGGCGAGCGTACCCTGCAGCTTGATTGCGACGTGCTGCAAGCCGACGGTGGCACGCGCACGGCGTCGATCACTGGCGCCTTCGTCGCCGCGCAAGACGCGGTGAACTGGCTGTTGGCGCAGGGCAAGCTCAGCCGCTCGCCGATTACCAGCGCGGTAGCCGCGGTGTCGGTCGGCATTGTCCGGGGCACGCCGCTGCTTGACCTGGACTACGCCGAAGACTCGGCCTGCGACACCGACATGAACGTGGTGATGACCGGCGCCGGCCACTTTGTCGAGGTGCAGGGCACCGCCGAGGGCGCCGCGTTCAGCCGCGCCGAGCTCGACGCGCTGCTGGCGCTGGCCGACAGGGGCATCGCCGAGCTACTGCAGCGGCAGCAACAATCGCTACAACATATATAGCTAATGGCGCTTGCTCAGAAATGGCTGGAGGCAAATTTGTCATGAAAATTGTGTTGGCATCGAACAACCCTGGCAAGCTGGCCGAACTGCAGGTCATGTTTGCGCCGCTGGGTTTGGAACTGCTCACGCAGGGCAGCCTGGGTATCCCGGAGGCGCCCGAACCGTTTCACACCTTCATTGAGAACGCGCTGGCCAAGGCGCGCCACGCGGCCCAGCACAGCGGCCTGCCGGCGGTGGCCGATGACGCTGGTTTGTGCGTCGACGCCTTTGGCGGCCTGCCCGGCGTGCAGACGGCTTTTTACGCGACGCAGTATGGCTACGCCAAGAGCGACGACAACAATGTGACTGCGCTGCTTGAGCAGATGCAGGGCATCGACAACCGGCGCGCGGCGATGGTCTGCACGCTGGTGGCGTTGCGCTCGGCCAGCGACCCCGAGCCGCTGGTGGCGGTCGGCCGGGTGGCCGGCGAGATCGCTCGCCAGCGCCGCGGCTCAAATGGCTTTGGCTTTGACCCGGTGATGTTCATCCCCGAGTTTGGCCAGACCTTTGCCGAACTGCCCATCGACGTCAAAAACGCCCACAGCCACCGCGGCCGGGCGGTGGCGGCGATGGTGGCGTTGATGCGCGAGCGGTGGTTGTGATTCTTGCTGGTTTTGCGGTGCCTTTGGGCCGCTTCCTCATGCTGGCGCACCAAAGCCCCAGCCTCACTTGCCCCATCTGACACCCGCACCCGCACCCGCACCAGCAGTGCATCTGCGCCAAGCGCTGTAACGCCATGATCCCCATCGTTCCCGCACCTGACCCCGGCAACACATCGGTGCAGCCGCACGACATCCAGCACTACACGCGCCCCGGCACCTTGCAGCTACAAACCTTGCCGCCGCTGTCGCTCTACGTGCACTTGCCGTGGTGTTTAAAGAAGTGCCCGTACTGCGACTTCAACTCGCACGAGCTGCGCGCCGCCGACCTGCCCGAATCAACCTATCTGGCCGCGCTGCTGGCCGACCTGGAAGCGTCCTTGCCGCTGATCTGGGGGCGCAGCGTGCAAAGCGTGTTCATCGGTGGCGGCACCCCCAGCCTGTTTTCGCCGCAAGCCATTGACGAACTCATTGGCGGCATCCGCGCCCGCGTCAAGCTGGCGGCCAACGCCGAAATCACACTTGAAGCCAACCCCGGCACGTTCGAGAAAGACCGCTTCAAGGCCTACCGTGGCGCCGGTGTCACGCGCCTGTCGGTCGGCGTGCAAAGTTTTGACGACACTTTTCTGCAAACGCTCGGTCGTGTACATAATCGTGCTCAAGCCCTTGACGCGCTTTCGGAAGCAGCTACTGTTTTTGATGCGTTCAATCTGGACCTGATGTACGCGCTGCCCGGGCAGACGCTGGACGACCTGCGCCAGGACGTGGCCACGGCGCTCACTTTCAAGCCGCCGCACCTGTCGATCTACCACCTCACCATCGAGCCCAACACCTTCTTTGCCAAGCACCCGCCGCCCGCCGTCGACGACGACCTGGCCGCCGACATGCTCGACCTGATCACCGAGTTGACGCGCCAAAACGGCATGCACCGGTACGAAGTGTCGGCCTACGCCCGCGCTGGTCAGGCCTGCGCGCACAACCTCAACTACTGGCACTTTGGCGACTACCTTGGCATTGGCGCCGGCGCGCACAGCAAGCTCAGCTTTGCCCATCGCGTGCTGCGCCAGGTGCGCCTGCGCGAACCGGCGCGCTATATGGCGCAGGCCGCCCACGGCGCGGCGCTGGCGCAGGAATTTGAGGTCAACCGTGCCGACTTGCCATTTGAGTTCATGCTCAACGCACTGCGCCTGGCCGATGGCTTTGCCTTGCAGGAATTTACCGAACGCACCGGCCTGGGCGTCAACGCCATCGCCGACGCGCTGGCTGAGGCCGAGCGCCAGGACTTGCTGGCACGCAGCCTCACGCACGTCACACCGACCGTGCGCGGCTTCGATTTTCTGAACGACTTGCAAACACTGTTTTTGCCGAAGTCTTGACGGCTGCGGCGTCAAGTTGGCGCGTCGCTTGGACGATAAAGGTGATGGGCGCGTCACAACAGGAGACAGCACCATGTTCTCGGTTTACGGCATGCAGGGGCATTTGTTTCGCGGCAACCTGGAGCAGTTGCGCCAGGTCGGCGGGGTTGGTGCGCTCACTCGCACGCGCCGCGTGTTGCCGATCGAGCGTGACGGGCGCGACGCGCTGGCGGAATCGTCGGGCGCGTATGTGGCGTCCGAGGCCGGCCGATCGGCCAAGACCTCGGGCCAGGACGACCCGCGTCGTAGCCCGCTGGCGGCCTACGCGCAGCTTGACGCCAGCGGCACCGCGCGCCGCCCATTGCGCTTGGTGCGTGACGTGATGAGCCAGCCGCCGGTGACGCTCAGTGACGGCGCCACCGTGTTGCAGGCCTGGCAACTGCTGAGCGAGAAGTCATTGGGACAAGCGCCGGTGCTTGATGCAGACGCGCACTTGGTTGGCTTGCTCACGCGCGCAGACTTGCTGTCGCCCGATCGCCTGCCCACGCCCGAGATGCATGCCTTGGCCTGGCAGACGCTGTTACAGCAAAGTGTGCAATCGATCATGGTGACGCCGGTGCCCGGCGTCGCACCCGAGGCTGACATTCGCCGCGTGGCGCGCGCCCTGCTCGATACCGGTTTACCCGGTCTGCCGGTGGTTGACGAGTCGGGGGCGGTGATTGGTTTTATCTCGCGCTCAGACATTCTGCGCGCCGTGGTGACCGACCCGCAGTTGGATTTGTGGGGTTGAGTCCTGCCTGAGAGTTATGGGTAAAAACAGGCTCTAGCCTTTGTAATACCGGCGTCACTAGCTATTAAATTTGATATTTTTTGACAGACACCGTCCACGCACCAGTCGTAATCGGCGGTGAATTCGGAGCGCGTCAGCCGCAGTTCGGGCACGACTTTTTGCGCTGGCGTGTAGCTGTACCAGCCCTTGCGCAGCACCGCGTCGGGCGGTGGCTCCATGCCGGCGGCCGAGCCTTTGACGCGCGCTTGCACCGCGTGCAAAACCGGCTGGCGCGTGCGTGCATCGAGCTGCACCGCGTAGTCTTCCTCCCAGCGTACCTTTTCGATCGAATGCGTCCACGCCAGCGTGAACTGCGTCACCGGCACAAACACCGGCGACGTGCCTGGCTGCGCTGCCGCCAGACTCAGGCAAACGCCCAACGTAGCGAGTCCCGTCATGTTGCGTTCAACGTGAGATAACTTTCATATCCCGACGGGGGCTGCGTCCATGACCGTGGGTGCTGCATCACACCGATTCAGGCCCTGGGCGCTTTGGCGGCGCGGCTGCGCCAGACGTGCCAAGTAATGAAGGCGGCGACGGCGGCAAAGCCGATCTCGTCGGTCAGCGGCAGCGCCACCACCAACAGGCTGGCGGCGGCGACGGCGACGACGCGCTCAGTCATATTCAGCTTGGTGAGCAAAAAGCCGGTGGCACCGGCGCCCCACAGTCCCACCGCGACCAGCGCTTTGACCACCACATACGCCGTGGCGCCGAGGTCGTCGCCTTGCAGCATCAACGCCGGGCTGTACACCGCCATGAACGGCACGACAAAGCCGGCGATCGCGACGCGGATCGCCTGGAAGCTGATCGCCAGCCCGCTGGCGCCGGCGATCGGCGCGGCGGCAAACGCGGCCAACGCCACCGGCGGCGTCAGGTCGGCCATGATGCCAAAGTAAAAAACGAACATGTGCGAGACGATCAACGGCACGCCCAGCTTGAGCAAGACAGGCGCGGCCAGCGAGCTGGTGATGATGTAGTTGGGAATGGTCGGGATGCCCATGCCCAAAATTAGGCAGATCAGCATC
>JBBIGT010000159.1:0-4246 GCA_037447395.1 Comamonadaceae bacterium
GCGCAGGCGACAACCGCCGCCGGCGCACGCTGGCAGCGCGCCCGACGGCCACGAAACGCATGCCACGGCGTGAACGCTGTTCGACGACGACCATCGCCAACACAAACAACAGCAGGAAGCACGACAACTGCGCCGCTGCCGGCAACGAGAACAACCCGTACCAGGCCTTGTAGATCGCGGTCGTGAAGGTGTCGAAGTTGAACACCGCCATGGTGCCAAAATCGGCCAGCGTCTCCATCAGCGCCAGCAACACGCCGGTGGCGATCCACGGCCGCGCCATCGGCAGCGCGACCCTAAAGAACCCTTGCCACGGTGGCACACCGAGCGCCTGCGCCGCCTCCAGCGCCACCGCGCCCTGGCTGGCGAAGGCGTTTTTGGAGATCAGGTAAACATAAGGGTATAGCGACAGCGACAGCACCAGCACGACGCCGCCACCCGAGCGAACGTTAGGCAGCGACACCGCACCCCACTGGCCGCGCAGCCAACTCTGCAGCGGGCCGCTGTAGTCAAGCAGGTCGATCAGCACAAAAGCGCTGACGTAGGCCGGAATCGCCAGCGGCAGCAGCAGCGCCCACTGCAGCCAGCGCCGAGCGGGGAAGTCGCACAGCGCCACCAGCGCCGCCAGCGACACGCCAAGCACACTCACACCGGCGCCAACACCGAGCAGCAGCGACAACGTATTGCGCACCAGCTCGGGCAGAACGAATTCACCCAAATGCGCGAGGATGCCCGCATCAACCTGCAAGAACGCCGACACGCTCACCAGCACCGGCACCATCACCAGCGCGACCACGGCCAAGGCCAGGAGCAGCCAGCCAACCGGTCGCCGGGCAGCGGTGACGGCGGGCGTCGCGCCGAGCGCGCCGACGACCAATGTCGCCCGTGCATCGGCGTCGACGCGCATGCCGGGTAGCGCGCGCACGCCCGCTGAGGTATCCCGCGTCGTCATGTCGAGCGCTTTCTGGTCAGTGGCTTACTTGTACTGCGCGCGGTCCATCAGCTTGACCGCCTGCGCCTGCAGCGCGCCGGCGCCGTTGACGTTGCGCTCGTTTTGCTTGAAGTTACCCCATGCTGCAACGGCGGGCGCGGGTTTGATCCGCGGGTTCACCGGGTACTCCAGATTGCTGTCGGCAAACAGGCTTTGCGCCTTCTCCGAGGCCAGCCACTCGATCAACTTCTGGCCACCCGCCGGATTTTTGGCGTAAGTGGTGACGCCCGCGCCGGAAATGTTGACGTGCACGCCTGCCTGCTGCTTGGCCGCCCCCTGATTGGGCCAGAAGATAGCCACCGGCAGTTGCGGCGACTTCTCCTTCAGCCGGCCAAAATAATAGGTATTGACCAGCGTGACGTCGCATTGCCCGGCGGCCACCGCCTCGATCGCCTTGGTGTCGTCGGCGAACACCGGCGCGGCCAGGTTGGCGACCCAGCCCTTGACGATGGCTTCGGTCTGTGGCTCGCCGTGCTCGGCAATCAGCATCGCCACCAGGCTCTGGTTGTAGACCTTTTTCGAGGTGCGCAGACACAGTCGAGCGCGCCATTTCGGTAGTGCCAGGTCTTCGTAGGTCGACAACTCAGAGGGTTTGACGCGCGTGGTGTTGTAGACGACGGTGCGCGCACGCACCGACAAGCCAAACCAGGCGTTGCCCGGATCGCGCAAGTGCGCCGGCACATGAGCGCGCAGGCTGACCGATTCGATCGGGCGCAACAGACCTTCGTTGGCGGCCTGCCAGAGGTTGCCGGCGTCCACCGTCAGCAGCACGTCGGCTGGGGTCGACTTGCCCTCGGCACGCAAACGCGCCAGCAACGGGCCCTCACTGCCAGTAATGAACTGCACCGGCACGCCGGTTTCCTCGGTATAGAGGTCAAACAGCGGTTTGATCAGTTGTTCGTTGCGAGCCGAATACACGACCACCGGTAGCGCCATGGCGGCACCTGAGGCAAGCACCAAACCGCACACGATGAGTTTGAAAAACTTTTTCATAAATAACAAGTTATGTTGCAAATGAGAATGACTCGCATTGTACGTCCAAATGCGAATGATTCGCAACAACGTCAAAAAGAACAAACACGCCATTAGCCGCCACGATGGGCCACGGCAAACACTGATACGTCTGGCCAAGCGCGGGCGCCTGCGACACACTGCAGGTTTTCATAACTCCAGGAGACCCTCATGCTGATCGGATGTCCGAAAGAAATCAAAAACCACGAATACCGCGTCGGCCTGACGCCCGCAAGCGTGCGCGAGCTGGTGCAGCACGGCCACCAGGTGCTGGTGCAAAACGGCGCCGGTGCGGCCATCGGCTTGAGCGACGCGCAATACCAGGCCGCCGGTGCCCAATTGGTGGCTTATGCGGCGCAAGTTTTTGCCAACGCCGAGATGGTCGTCAAGGTCAAGGAGCCGCAGGCGCCGGAATGCGCCATGCTGCGCCCGGGGCAGATTCTCTACACCTACCTGCACTTGGCACCTGACCCCGAGCAGACGGCGGCGCTGGTGAAGTCAGGCGCAGTTTGCATCGCCTACGAGACGATCACCGGGCCGGGCGGTGGCCTGCCGCTGCTGGCGCCGATGAGCGAGGTGGCCGGGCGCATGGCGGTACAGGCCGGCGCCGCGCATCTGGAAAAAAGCAAGGGCGGCATGGGCATCCTGCTCGGTGGCGTGCCCGGCGTTGCAGCGGCGCACGTGGTGATTCTGGGCGCCGGCGTCGTCGGCACGCACGCGCTGCAGGTGGCCGTCGGCATGGGTGCACGGGTGTCGGTGCTGGACAAGAACGTGGAGCGCCTGCGCGCGCTCGATCTGGTGTTTGGCAACCGCATCCATACGGTCTTTTCGACTGCTCAGAGCGTCGAAGAAGCGGTGCTCGACGCCGATCTGGTCGTCGGCGGCGTGCTGATCGCCGGCGCGGCGGCGCCCAAGCTGGTCACCCGCGCCATGATCGGCCGCATGAAGCCAGGCGCGGTGGTCGTCGACGTTGCCATCGACCAAGGCGGCTGTTTTGAAACCAGCCACGCGACCACGCACGCCGAGCCAACCTTCGTCGTCGACGGCGTCGTGCACTACTGCGTGGCCAATATGCCCGGCGCGGTGGCGCGCACCTCGACCTTCGCGCTCAACAACGCGACCATTGGCCACGCGCTGGCGCTGGCCGACAAAGGCTGGAAACAGGCGCTCAAGGACGACGTGCACCTGCGCCATGGCCTGAATGTGTGCGCCGGCCAGGTCACCTACCCGGCGGTGGCGACGACGCTGGGTTACAGCTACGTTGCGCCGGAAAGCTTGTTGGCCTAAGCCAGGCGCCATGTGTTCGGGACTCGGATCGCCGGTCAAGTCCCGCCACGGCAACCATCGTTCACACGCTGGCGTCCCTTGACGGTCTGCTCGGTTGGCGCGACGCTGCTGCTACAGTGCGGCCAGCCCATGCAGAAACTGATCGCGTCATTGCAACGGCGCGCTGCCCGTTGGCGCGCCGAGCACAAGCTCGTTGCCGCTGCGGCCAACGCCGTAAATCTGCAGCGCGCGCGCTTGGTCGCGCCGCTGCTGGCCAGCGTCGAGCTGTTGCTGGTGCTCTGGCAGGCACTGGACTTGAATACGCCGGACAACCGCGCCTTTGAGGTCGCCTTGGCGCTGTTGCTGACGCATCTGGCCGTGGCCTTGCTCTTTGGCGCCAGCGCCTGGGCCGCCCACGCGCTGCGCCACGGCGCCAACAGCACGTTGGGACGGACCCTGCCGCTGGGCATGGCTGCGTTGGCGCTGGCCGCCAGCGTTGGCGTGGTGGCGCTCAATCAACCGGTGTTTTCCGGCATCACACCGTTCTGGATGGCCTGCACGCTGGTGGCGGCGCTGCTGACCTGGCCACCGGGTGTCAGCGCGCTGGTGTACGCGCTGGCCTACGCGCTGTTTTTTCAGGCGCTGGGCTGGACGCAGCCCGACCCCGCCTTGCTCGACGCCAACCGCGTCAACGGCCTGGCCGCCACCGGCATGGGCTGGTTGCTGTCGCTGCTGCTGTGGCGCAACTTCACCCGTGTGCAGCTGATGCACGACCAGTTGAGCGCCGCCAACGCCGAGCTGCAAGTGCGGCAAAAAGAGTTGCAGCGGCTGACGCGCCTGGACGGCCTGACCGGCCTGTACAACCGCAGCACCTTTGTCGAGTTGACGCGGCAGGAGCTGGCGCGCGCACAACGCCAGGGTTCGGCCACCAGCATCCTGCTGCTCGATCTGGACTTCTTCAAGCACGTCAACGACACCTGG
>JBBIGT010000160.1:0-4171 GCA_037447395.1 Comamonadaceae bacterium
CGCTGATCGTCAAAATGGCCGCGCAAAGCGACGTGCTGGTCGAGAACTTCAAGGTTGGTGGCTTGCAGCAATATGGGCTCGACTTTGAGAGCCTGAAAGCCGTCAACCCGCGTCTGATCTACTGCTCGGTCACCGGTTTTGGCCAGAGCGGCCCGTACGCCGAGCGCGCCGGCTATGACCTGATGATGCAAGCCATGAGTGGCATGATGAGCATCACCGGCCACGCCGACGGTCAGCCCGGCGGCGGGCCGATGCGCATGGGCGTGGCGCTGATCGACATCCTCACCGGCATCTACGCCTGCAGCGCCATCCTGGCCGCCGTCGAAGCGCGGCACATCAGCGGCCGCGGTCAGCACATCGACATGGCGCTGCTCGACGTGGCCATGGCAGTGCTGGCCAACCAGGCCGCGGGTTACCTCAACACCGGCGCGGTGCCGCAGCGCCAGGGCAACACGCACCCCAGTCTGGCGCCGTACCAGACCTTTGAAACGGCCGACGGGCAGATGCTGCTGGCCATCGGCAATGACGGCCAGTTCACCCGCTTTTGCGTCGCCGCCGGCCAGCCCGAATGGGCGGCGGATGCACGCTTTGCCAGCAACACCTTGCGCGTGCAAAACCGCGCCGCGCTCATCGACTTGATGCTGCCGGTGACGCGCACGCGCCGCACGGCGGATTGGGTGACGTTGCTGGAAGACAAGGCCGTGCCCTGCGGCCCCATCAACGACCTGCGCCAAGCCTTTGTCGACCCCCAGGTACAGGCCCGCGGTTTGATACAAAAACAGCCTATAACCGAGGCAAATCAGGCGTCATCAGCTATTAATAAAATAGCAACCGTGGCCAGCCCGCTACGTCTGATGGACACGCCGCCGGTGCTGCATCGAGCCCCTCCGGCGCTGGGCGAACACACCGCCGAGGTGCTGGCCGAGCTCGGCCTGGACGGCGCGCAGATCGCCGCGCTGCGCGCGCATAGCGTCGTCTGATTGCGCATTGAAAATTTCTGCACGATGCCAACAATCTGATTGAATTTGTTTGTACTAAAGGCCTCCTAAACTGGCGCCTCTTTGATCGCGGACTGGCCGTGATCAGCCCGTTTGCGGAGGCTTGCCTTGTCCCTGTCGACTACTTCCTTGGCTGCGCCGACGCCGCGTTACACCGGCGTAGCCATCGCCCTGCATTGGCTGCTGGCGCTGGCCATCGTCGGCTTGTTTGGCTTTGGCGTTTACATGACCGATTTGCCGTTTTCGCCGGCGCGCCTGAAGTACTACAACTGGCACAAGTGGGCTGGCATCACCGTGCTGATGCTGTCGACGCTGCGCCTGCTGTGGCGCCTGACGCACCGCGCGCCGGCCTTGCCGGCGCGCATCACGCAGGCCATGCCGGGTTGGCAAATGCGCGCATATCACGTCACGCACCACCTGATGTACCTGCTGTTCTTTGCCGTGCCGCTGCTCGGCTGGGCGTACAGCTCGGCGGCCGGTTTTCCGATCGTCTGGTTTGGCCAGATCGCCCTGCCTGACCTGGTCGGTGCCGACAAAGCCTTGGCCGAGCTCATCAAGCCGCTGCACAAGTTGGCCGCGCTGAGTTTGCTGGCGCTGGCGGCGCTGCACGTGGCCGCCGCCATCAAGCATCAATGGGTTGACCGCGACGGGCTGTTGCAGCGCATGCTGCCCGGCCGTGCGCAAGCCAACCCCACTTCACTCGGATAAGAAATGACACCAAAAAAATTGCAATTCGTGGCCAGTGCCGTGCTGCTGACCGCTGCCGCGCTACCGGCCGCCGCGCAGCAGAAGTTGCTGCTGGCGCAAAGCGAGCTGGCTTTCACCGCCAAACAAATGGGTGTGCCGATCAACGGTCACTTCAAGAAGTTCGACGCCCAGGTCAACGTTGACGCCGCCCGGCTGGCCGCCAGCCGGGTGACGCTGACGGTCGACATGGCCAGCGCCAGCATCGGCACGCCCGAGATGGACAGCGAGCTGCCCAAGGCGCCGTGGTTCAACGTGGTCAAGTTCCCGCAGGCGAGCTTTGCCTCGACGTCGTTCAAGGCACTTGGCGGCGGCCGTTATGAAGTGGCCGGCACACTCAAGGTCAAAGGCCAGGCGCAGCCGGTCGTGGTGCCGTTGACGATGACACAGAGCGGCGCGCTGACCGTGGCCAGCGGCGTCTTGCCGATCCAGCGGCTGGCGTTTCGCATTGGCGACGGCGACTGGGCCGACACCTCCATGGTCGCCGACGACGTGCAGGTCAAGTTCAAGCTGAGTTTGAGCGGTGTTGGCAAGTTGTAGCCCGCGTTTTTTTATCGGTTTCTGTTTCCATCCACCTGTCAGGAGTTTTTCCATGCGTTCCATCGTTCTTCCCGTCGCCAGTGCCGTGGCCTTGTTCATGGGCGCCGCCAGCGCCCAGGCCGCCAGCTACGCGATCGACCCGGCGCACACCTACGCCACCTTTGAGATCGGCCACTTCGGCACCTCGACCAACCGCGGTCGCTTCGATAAAAAAGACGGCAGCGTCGAGTTTGACCGCGCCGCCAAGACCGGCCGGGTCAGCATCACCTTTGACACCGCGTCGATCAACACCGGCTTTGCCGCATTTACCAAGCACCTGCAAAGCGCCGAACTCTTCAACGTCGCGCAATTTCCGAAGATGACGTTCGTGTCGGACAAGTTTGTCTTCAGCGGAGACAAGCTCGCCGAAGTGAGCGGCCAGTTGACGCTGTTGGGCAAGACCGCGCCGCTGACGCTGAAAGCGACCAATTTCAATTGCTACGACAACCCGATGCTCAAGCGCGAGGTCTGCGGTGGCGACTTTGAAGGCACGCTTGACCGCACGGCGCATGGCATGAACTACGGCATCGACTGGGGCTTCCCGAAGGCCGTGCGCGTGCTGGTGCAGGTCGAGGCGGTCAAGCAATAAGGCCGCGGGCCGGCCACGCCCCGGCGCTCAGGCGTTTGCCGCCGGCGGCTTGGCCAGCGCGCAGACCGCGTGGGCGAAGGCTTCGACGCGGCTCCAGTCGGTAAATTCAATCACCGTCTTGGGGTCGGTCGGGCCGCTGGTGATGAGCATGATGAAGCGAATCATCAGCCGGTCCAGCGGGCCGTAGATCGGGTAATTGAGCTTGCCGGCAAAGACCTCGAGCAACTGCGGCTTCCAGCTGATGGTCTTGAGGTACTTGATCAGGTACGGGTTGTTCTCGGGGCGGTTTTTGTTGGGCTTGCGCGCAACGATGTTGACGGTAAAAAAGGCGTTCGGCCTGCCTTCCAGCAGCGCCTGGTGTTTGGCGATGAACGCGGCCACCTGCGGCTGGTGCTTGCCGTAGCGGATGCTGGCGCCGATGACGATGCGCTCAAAGGCATTCAGGTCGAGCGTGTCCGCCTGCGCCAGGCTGACCAGCGTCACGCGTTGCCCCAGCGCGGTCATGACGAACTGGATGCGTTCGCAAATTTTCACGGTGTGGCCGTCGGTGGTGGAGTAAGCCAGAAGAACAGAGTGTGCCATGGTGCAGGTTGGTTGCTGGTCGGGCGGCTGGGTGTCAGTGAGTTGGCTGATTTTCGTACAGCTTTGCCACGCTGTCGGCGTCTACAACGGATGCTCGGTGTAGAACTTGCCGCCGTGGTAGAGCAGCGGCGCGGTGCCGGGGCGGTGGCTGCAGTGCTCGACCTCGCCGACAAAGATCACGTGGTCGCCCTCGCTGTAGCGGCTGCGGTTGAAGCACTCAAAAGTGGCTACGCAGCCGTCGAGCAGCGGCGTGCCGCTGGCGCCTTCGGTGACGCGCAGGTCGGCAAAACGCGCGACGTGCGGGTTGGCAAAGCGCTGTGCCAGCGCTTGCTGGTCGGCCGCCAAAATGTGGATGGCGTAATGTGAGCCGTGGCGAAACGCCGGCATCGAACGCGCCGCCTGCGCCAGGCTCCACAACACCAGCGGCGGCGACAGCGACACCGAGTTGAATGAGCTGGCTGTCAGACCGACGAGCTGCCCGTCGGGCGCGCGGGCCGTGACGATGGTCACGCCGGTGGCGAATAAGCCCAGTGCGGTGCGGAACTCGTGGCTGGAAAACTGTGGCGCGCGCGCTTGGGCTGCCGGTGGGGAGGAAGACATCGCGTCAAATTTAACTGAAATCGCCACCGGCCGAGCGCTTTGCCCGCAATGTCCGTGCACCGATACCTAGGGTAATTGC
>JBBIGT010000161.1:0-4087 GCA_037447395.1 Comamonadaceae bacterium
TGATGACGCCGCGTTCCACACGGCCGGTCACCACGGTGCCGCGGCCCGAGATGGAGAAGACGTCTTCGACGGGCATCAGGAAGGCGCCGTCGATGGCGCGTTCAGGCGTGGGGATGTAGCTGTCCAGAGCGTCGGCGAGTTTCATGATGGAGCCTTCGCCGAGGTCGCCCTTGTCGCCTTCGAGGGCGAGTTTGGCCGAGCCGTGGATGATGGGGGTGGCGTCGCCCGGGAATTCGTATTTGTCGAGCAGTTCGCGCACTTCCATTTCGACGAGCTCCAGGAGTTCGGCGTCGTCGACCATGTCACACTTATTCAAGTAGACAATGATGTAGGGCACGCCAACCTGACGGGCCAGCAGGATGTGCTCACGGGTTTGCGGCATGGGGCCGTCGGCGGCGGAGACGACCAGAATGGCACCGTCCATCTGGGCAGCACCGGTGATCATGTTTTTGACGTAGTCGGCGTGGCCGGGGCAGTCGACGTGGGCGTAGTGGCGATTGGCCGTTTCGTATTCGACGTGCGCGGTGTTGATGGTGATGCCGCGTGCTTTTTCTTCCGGGGCGGCGTCGATTTGGTCATAGGCCTTGGCCGCACCGCCAAATTTCGCCGCCAGCACGGTGGTGATGGCCGCGGTCAGCGTGGTTTTGCCGTGGTCAACGTGACCGATGGTGCCGACGTTGACGTGCGGCTTGGTGCGGGTGAATTTTTCTTTTGCCATTTTGTGACTCCGAAAATAAAAAAGACTGTCAAACCAAAAACCGGCTTCAACCAGAACAACCTGACCGAGGCCACTCTCAACCGTGGTGCCCATTCCGGGAATCGGACCCGGGACCTCTCCCTTACCAAGGGAGTGCTCTGCCACTGAGCCAAATGGGCCACTTAAACCTGCAAGCCTGCCAAACGTACGCTGGAGCGGGAGACGGGAATCGAACCCGCGTCATTAGCTTGGAAGGCTAGGGTTCTACCATTGAACTACTCCCGCCTCGAAGCTGAACCGATCAACCTGTCAGCACCCTACGCTTCCAGCATTACGTCAAATTCTTGTCACTGGTGGAGAGGGGTGGATTCGAACCACCGTACTCGTAAGAGGGCAGATTTACAGTCTGCTGCCATTAACCACTCGGCCACCTCTCCTAGGTGAACGCGGGATTATGCCACGAAGTTTGTCGTTTGCCGCAACCCGGCGCCAGTTTATGCCCTGAGCCCGGCGTGCCGGCACCCCTGGCCGTCAAGGCGCTGCATTTTGCCGGCCAAACTGCTCGCGCCAGGCCCGCGCCTTGGAGAAATGCCCGCAACCGATAAAGGGCAAGGGTGGGCGCAGCGCCGACAACGGCGACGGGTGGTTAGCGCATAGCACCAGGTGCTTGGCGCCGTCAATGAGCGCGCGTTTGCCTTGCGCGTGGCTGCCCCAAAGCATGAAAACGACCCGGTTATCGCCGCCAGAAACTTGGGCGATGATGGCGTCGGTCAACGCCTCCCAGCCGTGGTTGGCATGGCTGGCCGGCTGTCCTTCTTCTACCGTCAGACAGGTATTGAGCAGCAGCACACCGTGACGAGCCCAATTCACCAGACTGCCGCCAGGAACCGGAAACGACGGCGGCGATGTGCCCAAATCCCGCTGTAACTCCTTGAAAATATTGCGTAAAGATGGCGGCAGCGCAACACCGGGCGCGACCGAAAAGGCCAGCCCTTCGGCCTGCCCGCGGCCATGGTACGGGTCTTGTCCCAGGATCACGACACGCACCGTCTCGGGCGGGGTGAGTTCGAGCGCGCGCAGGGGTTGCGGCGGAAAAATGACCGCGCCATCGTCCAGACGCTGTTGCAAAAACGCACCCAGGCGCTGGCCGGTCGTTGACTGAAAAAAATTCGCCACCACCGGCTGCCAGCCCGCGGCCACTGGCCAGTCGAGGTAGTTGGCGCTGGCGAGTTGATCGGCCACGACGCTTACCCGAACAGGGTAGCCAGCGCCTGACCCGGCTCCTCGGCGCGCATGAACGCCTCGCCGACCAGGAAGGCGCTAACACCGGCCGCGCCCATGCGCAGAACATCGTCACGGGTATGGATACCGCTTTCACACACGACGATGCGTTCGTCCGGGACGTCGCGTTTGAGCGTCAGCGTGGTGTCGAGCGAGACTTCAAACGTCTTGAGATTGCGGTTGTTGATACCGATCAGTTCGGTCTTGAGCTTGAGTGCACGCTCGAGTTCCTGCGCATCGTGCACTTCCACCAGAACCGCCATATCCAATCCGCGCGCGATCTGCTCAAAATCGTGCATCTGCGCGTCGTCCAGACACGCGGCAATCAACAAAATGGCGTCAGCGCCAATCGACCGCGACTCGTAAATCTGGTAGGCGTCGACCATGAAATCCTTGCGCAACACCGGCAACTGGCACGAGGCGCGCGCCTGCTTGAGGTAATCGACGCTGCCCTGAAAGAACGACTGGTCAGTCAGCACCGACAAGCACGCAGCGCCGAATTCGGCGTAACTCTGGGCAATATCGGCCGGGATGAAGTCCGCGCGCAGCACGCCCTTGGACGGGCTGGCCTTTTTGACCTCGGCAATCACCGCGGGCCGCCCCGCGCTGATCTTGGCGCGAATGGCGCCAGCGAAATCACGTGTCAGCACCCGGCTCTCGGCGTCGGCACGCATTGCCGCGAGCGACTTGCGTTTGACCGCAGCAGCCACCTCCTGGCGCTTGACCGCGACGATTTTGTCCAGAATATCAGTCATATTGCTTCGTGCTTGCAGAAGTGGCCGTGGCATCGGGCGACGGTTCGCCTTCTCTCAAAACCTTGATAAAAATACGCTTCATCACCAGCCCCACCGCAAGAAAAAAGACCGAGATGCCAATGGCCAGCCAGGCGCCATCGGTGTGCAGCAACTGCATCATGCGGCGGTGCTCAGACTGTGCGTGAGCGTCACGAGCTGCCCCAGTTTCGCCTTGGCTGCTCCTGATTCAAGAGCTACTCGCGCTTTCTTGATACCGTCTTCCATCGAATTTGCCACATTGGCGGCGTACAGTGCCACACCCGCATTGAAAACCACAATTTCTTTCGCCGGGCCGTCGACGTTGTCGAGCACATCGAGCAGCATCGCGCGCGATTGCTCGGGTGTCTCGACCTTGAAGGCACGGTTGCTGGCCATCGCCAGGCCAAAGTCTTCCGGGTGGATTTCGTACTCGGTGACGCGACCGTCTTTGAGCTCGCCGACCAGCGTGCCCGCGCCCAGTGACACTTCGTCCATGCCGTCCTTGCCGTAGACGACGACGGCGTGGTCGGTGCCCAGACTCTCCAGCGCGCGCACCTGAATGCCGACCAAGTCGGGGTGGAACACCCCCATCAGCAGGTTGGGCGCGCCAGCCGGGTTGGTCAGGGGACCGAGCAGGTTGAAAATCGTCTTCACGCCCATTTCACGACGCACCGGCGCGACGTTCTTCATCGCCGGATGATGATTCGGCGCGAACATGAAGCCCACGCCCACCTCGGCAATGCAGCGCGCGATCGCCTCGGGCTTGAGGTTGATGTTGACACCCAGCGATTCCATCACGTCGGCGCTGCCGCTCTTGCTGCTGACGCTGCGCCCCCCGTGCTTGCTGACCTTGGCCCCGGCCGCCGCGGCGACAAACGTTGCGCAGGTGGAGATGTTGAACGTGTGCGAGCCGTCGCCCCCGGTACCGACGATGTCCACCAGATGCGTTTTGTCGGCCACCTGCACCTTGGTGGAAAACTCGCGCATCACCTGCGCGGCGGCGGTGATCTCGCCAATGGTTTCCTTCTTGACGCGCAAGCCCGTGATCAGCGCGGCGATCATCACCGCCGACCACTCGCCGTTCATGATCTGGCGCATCACAGAGAGCATCTCGTCGTGAAAAATCTCGCGATGCTCGATGGTGCGCAGCAAGGCTTCTTGTGGCGTGATCTGGATCGAATGAGGCATGGCAGGTCTCCTGAGGACTACGAAAAATTCAGCGCGCCGGATTGTCGGTCAAGGCCAGGCGCACACCAAAGCCGATGAACATCACCCCTGCCGCGCGGTCCATCCAGTGCATGGCACGCTGCACCACGCCGACACGGCGCGCGGCCCA
>JBBIGT010000162.1:0-4087 GCA_037447395.1 Comamonadaceae bacterium
CTTCGCCCAGCGTCGTGCCGTCGAGGTGGAGGGGCTGGGCGAGAAGCTGGTCGACCAATTGGTCGACGGCGGCTTGATCCACACCTTGCCTGACCTGTATCGACTGTCCCCGGCGACGCTGGCCAATCTGGACAGAATGGCCGAAAAGTCGGCGCAAAACATCGTCGATGCCCTACAACAATCAAAGCAAACGACGCTCGCGCGGTTTGTCTTTGGCCTTGGCATCCGCCACGTTGGCGAGGCCACGGCAAAAGAACTGGCGCAGCACTTTGGCGCGTTGAATCCCATCATGGACGCGACGCTCGCGCAGTTGCTGGAGGTGGCCGACATCGGCCCCGTTGTCGCGCAAAGCATTCGTACGTTTTTTGATCAACCGCACAACCGCGAAGTCGTCGAGCAACTGCGTGCCTGCGGCGTCACCTGGCCTGAAGGAGCACCAACGCAGCGCGCTACAACGCCGTTGCGTGGCCAAACATTCGTGCTGACCGGCACTTTGCCGACACTGACGCGCGAAGATGCCAAGGCGTTGATCGAAGCCGCCGGCGCCAAGGTGGCCGGCTCGGTCAGCAAGAAAACCAACTACGTGGTCGCCGGCGCCGAGGCCGGCAACAAATTGGAGCGCGCACAGGCCTTGGGCGTCAGCGTGTTGGACGAAGTCGGGCTGCAGGCGCTGCTGGCGGCGGCGCAACCATGAGCGTGCGCGACGTCCTCAAGATGGGTGACCCGCGCCTGTTGCGCGTGGCCCAGCCCGTGACGCAGTTTGATAGCGACGACTTGCACTTGTTAGTTACTGATCTGCTCGACACGATGCGTGCGGCCGATGGCGCGGGGCTGGCTGCGCCGCAAATCGGCGTTGATTTGCAGCTGGTCATCTTCGGCACCGCAACGCCGCTGGCTCGCTACCCGGATGCGCCGCCCGTGCCGCGCACGGTGTTGATCAACCCAGTGATCACGCCCTTGAGCGATGCGTTGGTTGACGACTGGGAAGGCTGTCTGTCGCTACCCGGTCTGCGCGCCCGGGTGCCACGCTACCAGCGCATTCGCTATACCGGCTACGACCAATTCGGCGAGGTCATCGACCGCACCGTCGAAGACTTTCACGCCCGCGTGGTGCAGCACGAGTGTGATCACTTGCTTGGCAAGCTGTACCCGATGCGGGTGCGTGATTGGTCGCAGTTCGGATTTACCGACGTGCTGTTTCCGGCGCTGGCGTCCTGAATTTTTCGCCGAGCGGTTTTTGGTGCGGTTGATGTAAAGACAATCCGACGGCGCACTGCGCCGCCGAACCCAACAGCCAACAAAAAAGCCCCTGCAATTGCTTGCAAGGGCTCGGTTTTTCTTGGAATTGGGTGGCTCCTCAACCTGGGCTCGAACCAGGGACCTACGGATTAACAGTCCGGCGCTCTACCAACTGAGCTATTGAGGAATAAGCCCAGCATTATAGGGGAGGTTGGCATGATCTGATTTTTGCAGGTCAAAAATTTTGTGAAAAATTTGCACTATTTTTGCAGGCCGCACACAATGCCGCATGGCGGTCGCGCGAATTCAAACCATGAAAAGTCTGTGGCATAATCCGCCGCTTTCCAGCGATGGAAGAGGGCGGTTAGCTCAGGGGTAGAGCACAGCATTCACACTGCTGGGGTCGGAGGTTCGAAGCCTCCACCGCCCACCAGACAAGTCAAAAGGATTCAGCGTCGTGTTGAATCCTTTTTTTTTGTCCATGCCCGCTGCGGTGGGGCAGCCGATTTGCAGGTGACGACGATGGAGCAGGTGGATTGCGTCGTGATTGGCGCCGGAGTGATTGGCTTGGCTGTGGCGCGCGCGCTGGCGCGGGACGGGCGCGAGGTCATCGTGCTTGAGGCCGCCAACGCCATTGGTACCGGTACCAGTTCACGCAACAGTGAGGTCATCCACGCTGGTCTTTATTACCCGCACGGCTCACTCAAAGCGCGCTGGTGTGTCCGTGGTCGTCAACAGCTTTACGCGTATTGCGCCGAACGTGGCATTGCGCACCGCCGTTGCGGCAAACTGATCGTCGCCACCAGCGCTGCGCAGCGCGGCGCGTTGGTCGACATCGAGCAGCAGGCGCGGCGCAATGGCGTAATGGATTTGCAGACACTGTCAGCAGCGCAAGTAGCCGAGCTGGAGCCCGATGTTCACTGCATCGCCGCCTTGTTGTCGCCCAGCACCGGCATCATCAGCGTCCATGAGCTGCTGCAGTCCCTGCAAGGTGATCTTCAGAACGCCGCTGGCGTTGTTGCTTTAAATACGCCTGTACAGCTGATAAGACAGGAACTAAACGCTATTGAAATAGTTACGTCAGATGGGACCCGGCTGGCCGCCAGAACGCTGGTCAACGCCGCCGGACACGGTGCGATGGCGCTCGCCAGAACCTGCAGCGCACTGAACGGGCACTCCTTGCCGACGGCGTTTTTTGCCAAGGGTAACTATTTCACCTTGAGCCGGCGTGTGCCGTTTTCGCACCTGATTTACCCAGTGCCGGAGCCGGGCGGTCTGGGTGTGCACCTGACACTGGATCTGGGCGGACAGGCCCGGTTCGGCCCCGACGTGCAGTGGGTCGATGGCGCCGACGACCTGCAGGTCGACGCCGCACGCGCCGACGCTTTTGCGACCGAAGTGCGCAAGTATTGGCCGGCCTTGCCGGCTGCTGCGTTGCAGCCCGGCTACGCCGGCATTCGCCCAAAAATCAGCGCACCAGGTGCGCCTGCCGCAGACTTTTGTGTGCAGGGGCCGCGCGACCACGGTGTGCCCGGGCTGGTCAACCTCTTTGGCATCGAGTCACCCGGGCTGACCAGCGCGCTGGCGCTGGCCGACCATGTTGCGGCGCTGGTAATGGTGAATTGAGTGCGGCAGGTGCCCGCTCTGGGCTATGCTGCGGATGTGCCGCCATCCGCGTAATTCTCTGAAAGACAGTCATGTTGATTGAAGCCGAACTCTCGCAACTCGTGTTGGTTGATTTTCAGACGCGACTGATGCCGGCCATTTTCGAGGGACCGTTGGTGCTGGCCAACGCGTTGAAGCTGGCGCAGGCAGCGCAACTGTTGGCCGTTCCGGTGATCGGTACCGAGCAAAGCCCCTCCAAGCTCGGCGAGACGGCACCACAACTGCGCGCGCTGTTTGGGCAGACGCTCGCCAAGATGCAGTTCAGCGCGGTCGAAGAGGGGCTCACCGAATGGCTGCGCCCGCCGCTGCAAAAGCCCAGTGGCAACGCCCGCAGCCTGCCGAAACATCTGCAAAAGCCATCCAACACACCCACTCTGCGCAGCAGCATCGTGGTGGCCGGTTGCGAAGCGCACGTGTGCTTGCTGCAAACCGCGTTGCAGTTACTGGAAGACGAGTTCGATGTCTGGGTCGTCAGTGACGCGTGCAGCTCGCGCAGCCAGCGCAACTGCGACGCGGCATTCGACCGGCTGGCCAGCGCCGGTGCCGAGCTGGTGACGACAGAAATGGTGCTGTTCGAGTGGTTGCGTTCGGCTGAACATCCACAGTTCAAGGCCGTGCAGGCGTTGATCAAATAGCTGCCCACGGGCCGGACATCGTGGCCTGGTTGGCCTAGTCAGCCTTTTGCAAGCTGATTGCTCATAATTATGAATTCAGTTTTGTTTGCACAAACTTTCATGGACTCCGTTCACTCTCGGGACACGAAAGTTATTTCACGTTAACCACACCATCAGGAGACACCGCATGACAACGTACGCCGAATTTCACCATCGCTCTTTAACCGATCGCGACGGTTTTTGGGGCGAACAGGCCAAACTGGTCGACTGGAAGGTTCAGCCCACGCAAGTGTGTGACTACAGCAATCCGCCGTTTGCCAAATGGTTTGTCGGTGGCGTCACCAACCTGTGCCACAACGCTGTTGACCGCCACCTGGCAACCCGGGGTGACCAGGCAGCGCTGATTTTTGTGTCGACCGAAACCAATCAGGAAAAAATTTATTCCTTCAAAGACCTGCACGCCGAGGTGCAGCGCATGGCCGCCACGCTCAAGGGCCTGGGCGTGGGCAAAGGTGACCGCGTACTGATTTACATGCCGATGATTCCCGAAGCGGCTTTTGTCATGCTGG
>JBBIGT010000163.1:0-4054 GCA_037447395.1 Comamonadaceae bacterium
TGGACCGACCGTCATTGCCGATATTTCCACCGGCTGCTGACACGGCGTGCGGTGCTCTATACGGAGATGGTCACGACCGGCGCCTTGATCCATGGCGACGTTGCCCGACACCTGGACTTTGACCCGCAAGAGCAACCCGTGGCGCTGCAGTTGGGCGGCAGTGATCCGGCTGAACTGGCGCGTTGCGCGGCACTGGCGCAGCGTTGGGGCTACAGCGAGGTCAACCTCAATTGCGGCTGCCCAAGTGATCGTGTGCAACGCGGCGCCTTTGGCGCGTGTCTGATGACCGACCCGCAACGCGTCGCCGATGGCGTCAAGGCAATGGTCGACGTGGTGTCGATGCCGGTAACGGTCAAACACCGTATCGGTATTGACAAAGTCGAAAGCTATGAATTTGTCCGCGACTTTGTCGGCGCGGTCAGCCAGGCCGGCTGCGGCGTGTTCATTGTTCATGCGCGCAATGCCTGGCTCCAGGGTTTAAGCCCCAAAGACAATCGCGACGTTCCGCCCTTGCGTTACGACTGGGTGTACCGCCTCAAGCGCGATTTTCCTGCGCTGGTGATCGTCTTGAACGGTGGTGTCACAACGAGCGACCAGATACGGGCGCATTTGGCGCAGGTCGACGGCGTCATGCTGGGTCGGCAGGCATACCATGATCCGTGGTGGTTGAGCCAGTGGGATACCGTTTTTTATGGCGCGTCGGCTGATGAAGCTGGTTCGTTGGCCGCAGCGTCGCGGACACGCGAGGCGGTCGAGCAATCGATGGTTGACTACATGAACCGCGAGTGCGCCGCGCACGGCACCCCCTGGCCTACGATCGCCCGGCACATGCTGGGCTTGCGCCATGGCTTGCCGGGGGCGCGGCATTGGCGCCGGGTCTGGAGCGACCATGGCCTGAAGGCTTTGCTGCCAGAGCAGGTGATGGCGTTGGCACATCGATCAATTTAAGTGTTAAATTGGCATATGGCCATTGCTATTAAATGGTTTGTAGCTATTTTTAACGAAGCAATTTGAGGGTCGGATCATGCGCTGTAGGCAACGAACACTGGTGTTGGGTATGTTGTTATTACTGAGTGCCTGCACGCACCGGGCCTGGTACGAGGGGTTCAAAGTGGGCGCCGAAAACGACTGCAACAAACAGCCACCGGGCGCCCGTGAGGAATGCTTGCAACGTGTCAATCAGCAGTCTTACGACAGCTACGAAAAGACGCGCACGACGCGTCCATGAATTGCGTATGCGGTTGCTGGTGACCGGTGATTGCGTGAGCCTGAACGCGAACGGCGCCCATGGTGGCCAAGTTATCATTGGTGCCAAGGGGATCGCGCCAATCATCGTGGCCTAGTCTCGCATCTTTCACTGAATTTTCTACCAGTGCGCCTCAATTCCATCAAACTGTCCGGCTTCAAGTCGTTTGCCGAGCCCACTAATTTCCTTCTGCCGGGTCAACTGGTCGGCGTGGTGGGCCCCAACGGCTGCGGCAAGTCCAACATCATGGACGCGGTGCGCTGGGTGCTGGGCGAGAGCAAGGCCTCAGAGTTGCGTGGCGAGTCGATGCAGGACGTCATCTTCAACGGCACGACCAGCCGCAAACCGGCCAGCCGCACCAGCGTCGAGCTGGTCTTTGACAACGATGACCACCGCGCCGGTGGCCAATGGAGCCAGTTTGGTGAAATTGCCGTCAAGCGTGTGCTCACCCGCGACGGTACCAGCAGCTACTACATCAACAACCAACCGGTGCGTCGGCGTGACGTGCAGGACGTCTTTTTAGGCACCGGCCTGGGTCCGCGCGCCTACGCCATTATTGGCCAAGGCACCATCAGCCGCATCATCGAGAGCCGGCCCGAAGAGTTGCGCCTGTTTCTTGAAGAGGCCGCCGGTGTGTCCAAATACAAGGAACGACGCCGGGAAACCGAAAACCGCTTGTCCGACACGCGCGAGAACCTGACGCGCGTACAGGACATTGTGCGCGAACTGGGCGTCAACCTGGAGCGGCTGGAACGTCAGGCCGAGGTCGCGCAAAAATACAAGCAGCTGTCGACCGACGTCAATTTGCGCCAGTCGCAGCTCTGGTACTTCAAGCGCGCCCAAGCCCAGGCCGAGCAGACGCGCATCCAGTCGGATGGGCAGGCGGCGGTCAATGCGCTGGAGCAGCGGCTGGCCGATTTGCGCCACATTGAGGCTGAGCTGGAAACCGTGCGCCAAGCGCACTACGCAGCCGGCGACAGGGTCAATCAAGCACAAGGCGGCTTGTACGAGGCCAGCGCAGAAGTCGGCCGGTTGGAGGCCGAAATCCGCTTTGTTCTGGAGAGCCGTCAGCGCGTTGAACAGCGGCTGGTCGTGCTCAACGAGCAGGCGACGCAATGGGCGAGCCGCGGCGAAGACGCGCACACCGAGCTCGAAAGCCTGGCCGAAACCGAGGTGTTGGGTGCCGAGCAGCACGAGGTACTGGCGGCCCGCGTGCAGGACCAGGCGCAACAAATGCCAGACCTCGAAGAAGCCCTGCGGCAGGCGCAGAACGCCGCCAATACGCAGCGCACCGGCGTCGGCCAGATCCAGCAGCAGATTGGCGTGTTGGCCGCTGACCAGCGCAGCATCGACGAGCAGTCGCGCCAGTTGACTTTGCGCCGCGAACGCCTGCAGCAGGATTTGAACGCTTTGGTTGTTCCCGATTCGCTTCATTTATCAGAGCAGCAAGTCCTTTTGAATAAAGCGCTGGAGGCCGCTGAGGCTAGTAATGCTCGATTGAACGAATGGCAGCAGAGCACGCCAGCTCTGGACGAGCAGCGGCGCGCCCAGCAGCAACTCGTCAACGACGAGTCGGCCAAGCTGGCCGCGCTGTCTGCCCGTCTGGAGGCGCTCAAGGCGCTGCAAGAGCGGGTCCAGACCGACGCCAAGCTGGCCCCCTGGTTGCAGAAGCAGGGGCTCGATCAACTGCCAGGCCTGTGGCATCGCCTGCACATCGAGCAGGGCTGGGAGAGTGCGCTGGAGGCGGCGTTGCGCGAGCGCTTGGCGGCGCTGGAAGTAGGGCACCTTGAAATGGTCCGCGGCTTTGTGCACGACACACCGCCGGCAAAACTGTCCTTTTTCAACCTGCCAGCAGCGGGCAGCACGGCCACCGGTGGCGCGCTGCCGCGACTGTGCGACTTGCTGCGGGTGCACGACGCCGGACTGAAGGCGGTGCTTGACGATTGGCTCGCCGGTTGCTTTACCGCGGCCAACCTGGAAGACGCGTTGGCCCGACGCGATGCGCTGCAGGGCGGGCAGGTCATCTATGTGCCCAGTGGTCATGCGGTCAGCCGCCACAGCGTCATCTTTTACGCCGCGGACTCTGCGCAAGCCGGCTTGCTGGCGCGTGCCCAGGAGATCGAAAACCTGGAAAAACAATTGCGTGCGCAGGCGTTGATGTCGGAGCAGGCACGTGCCGCGCTGATTCGTTGTGAAACGGCCTACGCCGACGCGGCACAGCGCCTGGTGGCGGTGCGTGCCGAAAGCGCCGCCGCACAGTCTCGGGCGCACGAGTTGCAGGTGCAGGTGTTGCAATTGAGCCAGGCGGCCGAGCAGGCGCGCGCGCGCAGCGCCCAGATTGGTGACGACCTGGCCGAAATCGACGCCCAGCTCGACGACCTGCAAGCGCGCCGAGAGGCGGCCCAAGAACGTTTTGAGGGGCTCGACCTGGAGTTGGCCACGGCGCAAGAGCGTCACGCCCTGCTCGATGACCAGGTGATTGCCGCGCAGCGGCGGCTCGATGAGGCGCGTGAGCAGCAGCGTACGCTCGAGCGTCAAGCCCAGGAGGCCGATTTTTCGCTGCGCAGCCTGCAAGCGCGCCGCGGCGAAATCCTGCGCGCCCGCGATACGGCAACGCAACAGGCGCAAGCCGTCAAGGGCGAGACCGAACGCGCCAACGAAGAACTGCTGCGCTTGAACGACGCCGCCGCGCAAGGCGGCTTGCAGCAGGCGCTGGCGGTCAAGTTGCAGCGCGAGCAAGCCCTGGCCGAACAACGCAGCCAGTACGACGACCTGAGCGGCAAGTTGCGCGCCAGTGATGAGCGACGC
>JBBIGT010000164.1:0-3979 GCA_037447395.1 Comamonadaceae bacterium
CCAGCGCGTCCTGCATTTCGCGGGTGATGCCGAACTGCTTGTTGACGTTCTCGGCAGTGACGCCCATGTGGTAGTTGTTGTACACGTCCCACAGGCCATCGACGATCATGCTGTCGATCATCTTCCAGTCGCCCATGCGCTGGCCGTTGCGGCTGCCTTGCAGCACGTGCGGTGCCGCGCTCATGTTTTCTTGCCCGCCGGCAATGACGATCTCGCTGTCACCGGTGGCGACCGCCTGGTACGCCAGCGCAACGGCCTTCAGGCCCGAGCCGCAAACGCAGTTGACGGTGAGTGCCGGGGATTCTTTGGCTATGCCCGCCTTGAGCAGCGCCTGGCGCGCCGGGTTTTGCCCCAGGCCAGCGGTGAGCACGTTGCCCAGGATGACTTCGCCAATCTGGTCGGCGCCGACGCCGGTCTTGGCCAGCAGCCCTTTGATGACGGTGGCGCCCAGCTCAGGCGCGGCGATGCCAGCCAGCGAGCCACCAAATTTGCCCACGGCGGTGCGGGCGGCCGAAACGATAACGATGTCTTCCATGATGTCTCCTGAGGGTCCGGGTTAAAAATTAAAACGAAAAATTGCTTGCGGCAAAGTTTAAGCCTTGGCCAGCACGTAGCGGCCGGGCGCGGGCTCAATGGCCTTGAGCTTGCCCTTGCCGTAGGCCTTGGGCGCGGCAATTTGCTTGCCCGCCTGCGCGGCCAGCCAGTTCGACCAGTCGGTCCACCAGCTGCCCGGGAACTCGGTCGCGCCGGTGAGCCATTGCGCGTGCGTCTTGGGGAACTTGCCGTCCTCGCGCAACCAGTGGCTGCGTTTGCCCTTGGCGGGCGGGTTGATGACACCGGCGATGTGGCCCGACGCGCCCATGGCAAAGCGCTTTTTGCCGGCCAGGTATTGCGTGGACGCGTAGGCGCCGCCAATCGGCACGATGTGGTCTTCGCGCGAGCCGTAGATGTAGACGGGGATGTCGACCTTGCCGAAATCAACCTTCTGACCACAGACCGTGGTCTTGCCCGGCTTGGTGAGGTTGTTTTCGAGGTAGGTGTTGCGGATGTACCAGGCGTAAAACGGCCCGGGCAGGTTGGTGCTGTCGCTGTTCCAG
This sequence comes from Comamonadaceae bacterium, assembly GCA_037447395.1. GTDB lineage: Bacteria > Pseudomonadota > Gammaproteobacteria > Burkholderiales > Burkholderiaceae_C > Rhodoferax. The sequence goes on from JBBIGT010000164.1 coordinate 1,098, forward strand.
TACAGCAAGTCAAACGCCGGCGGCGTTTCGCCCTTGAGGTAATTGCCCACCACGTAGTTCCAGACCAGGTCGTTGGGGCGCAGAAAGCTGAAGGTGGTGGCCAGGTCGCCACCCTTCATCAGGCCGCCCTTGCCCATTTCCTGTTCGCGGTATTTGACGAAGTTTTCGTCGATGAAGACGTCGAGCACGCCGGTATCGGCAAAGTCGAGCATCGAGGTCAGAAACGTCGCGCTGCCAACCGGCTTTTCGCCACGCGCGGCCAGCACCGCCAGCGCCGTGCCGAGCATGGTGCCGCCGACGCAAAAGCCCAGCGCGTTGATGCTCTTGGCGCCGGTCACTTCTTGCGTGACGCTGATGGCTTTGATGACGGCGTGTTCGATGAAGTCGTCCCAGGTGGCCTTGGACAGTGACGCATCGGGGTTGCGCCAGCTCACCATGAACGTGCGGTGGCCTTGCGCCACGGCGTAGCGCACCAGCGAGTTCTCCGGCTGCAGGTCAAGAATGTAGAACTTGTTGATGCTCGGGGGCACCATCAGGAACGGTTTCTCGAAGACTTTTTCGGTCAGCGGCTTGTATTCGATGAGCTGGAAATAGTCGTTCTCGAACACCACCGCGCCTTCGGTGGTGGCGACGTTCTTGCCAACGTGGAACAGGCTCTCGTCGGTCATCGACACGTGGCCTTGGCGCATGTCGTGCAACAGGTTCTGGATGCCGCGGCTGATGCTCTCACCCCGCGTTTCAATGGCTTTCTTGTGCGCCTCGGCGTTGAAGACCATGTAGTTACTGGGCGCGGCGGCAGCGGCGAGCTGCTCGACGGTAAAGCGCAGGCGCGCGCGGGTCTTGTCGTCGGTCTGCACCGCGTCGACCAGGGCCATCAGGGTTTTGCTGTTGAGCAAATAGAGCGCCGCCGTGAACGCCGCCATCGGGTTGGCGCTCCAAGACGGGTCGGCGAAGCGGCGGTCGCTCAGGGTAATTTGGCCCTGCAAGCTTTGCGCCCACAACGCCCCGGCTTCTTGCAGGTACTGCTGTTGCAACGCTTGAAATTTTTCAGGGTCGAAGCGGATTTGCGGCGCCGGTTTTTGCGCGCCCAGCAACGGCGCCGCAGCCTGGCCGAGGTCCATGTTCTGCAACGACTCGAACATCTTGCCGAAAGATTCAGCCATGGTTTGCTGAAACTGCTGCGCGTTTTGCAGCCATAGCTGCTGGACTCCATTGTTCATTCAATGCCCTCGTTAAACCAATCGATCAACCAAGCTGCCCACAAACGGCTAGTATCGCCGGGGCGAGCTTCGCCAAGCTGACAGGCGCAAATTCCCGAGCAAATCCCGTGACCACCCGAATGCCCCCATGTACGTCGTCGTTATAGCTTGGCTGTATGTCGCCTTGATGATGGCCGTGGCCGAGGCCACCAACAGCAACGGCACGCTACTGGGCGCCGTCATCACTTTTGCGCTGTACGGCGCCCTACCCGTCGGCCTGATGGCCTACCTGCTGGGCGCGCCGGCGCGGGCCCGGGCGATCAAGACGCATGAGCGGGTCGAATGGGCCGCACAGCAGGCGGCCGGGACAGCCCGCAACGCGAGGGCCGCGCCTGAATCAGGCTTGCCGCCAGATGCAGGCGGCCAAGCGCCCACTGACACGGTCGCGCCGGTGCGAGAAGAACTTTGAGGCGTTGCCCACCGTGCACCACGGCGCGCTGCTGTCGTTGCCGTAGATTTGGGTGATGCCTAGCGCTGCCAGCCGCTGGCGCGCCAAACCGGCCAGATCTGCCAGCCACCGACCGCCGACCCGTGGCGCAAAGCAGCAAGCTGCTGCGCAGTCGCCGGCCACAAAAGCGGCGCGCACCTCGGGGCCAACCTCAAACGCCTGCGGGCCGATGCATGGGCCCATCCACGCTATTACATTAGTAGCTACTTGCGCTTTATCCATATGGGCTAGAGCAGAAAAACGTTCAATCGTTTGTTCGAGCACGCCCACGCCGTTCTGGCCGACCAGGCCACGCCAACCGGCATGCGCCGCGGCCACCGCATCACCTTGCGTGGTGCAAAACAACACCGGCAAACAGTCGGCCACCATGATCGTGCAAGCCAGCCCCGCCACTCGGGTGATGGCCGCGTCGGCAACGGGTGGCGTTGCCACGCTGGGCACCGCAGTCTGCGCTTGCAACACGATCACGTCGCAACCATGCACCTGGTTCAAAAACACCGGCCGCGCGCCAATGGCCTGCTGCAACACGGTCCGGTTGGCGGCCACGTGCGCCGGCTCGTCACCGACGTGGTCGCCCAGGTTCAGGCGGTCATAGGGCGGCAGTGACACGCCACCGATACGCGTCGTACACAGCGCGCGCACCTTGGCCGGCGCCGGCCAGTCGGGCACCAACCAGTGCTCAAGCATGGGCGGCGCGCACCTTGGCGTAAGCTTGCAACAGTTTGTGATGCAGGTCGCACCCCTCCAGCGCCAAGCCGGGTGCGCTCAAGCCCATGAAGCGGTCTTCCTGCATGATCAGCGCGTGCGCCTGCGCCAGCGGTCCAGCGCCGTAGAGCAAGGCCAGCGCGTCCAGGTACGGCGCGCTGTCGCCGATGTCCGAGAGCTGGATCAAATTGCGGATGCAGGCATAGACCGGGCGACGCTGAGCGTCGATCTGGTCAAAGTTCAGAATCCAGTCGCAGCCTTCGAGCGTGCCGGCTTCGTCGCCGACCGCCAGCGCCAACAAGGTTTTGAGCTCGCCCAGGCGCAGGTCGGCCCAGAACGAGCCCGCGTCGGCGGCCAGACCGATCAGCCCGGCCACCGGGCGGTGGTCGGCCAGGTTGGACTCGTTGAGCGTGGCCAGCAAGTCGGCGCACTCTTCGTCGTCCAGATCGCTCAGGTTCAGGATCGCCTCG
>JBBIGT010000165.1:0-3965 GCA_037447395.1 Comamonadaceae bacterium
ACAACAATTCGAGCACTTGGTGCACCAACCGCACGGCATCGTGCTGGTCACGGGCCCCACCGGCTCGGGCAAGACGACGACGCTATATGCGGCGCTGGGGCGCCTGGACGCGGGCCACAGCAACATCATGACGGTGGAAGACCCGATTGAGTACGAGCTGCCCGGCGTCGGCCAGACGCAGGTCAACCCGAAGATCGACCTGGACTTCGCCAAAGCCCTGCGCGCCATCCTGCGGCAAGACCCCGACGTCATCATGATCGGTGAGATTCGCGACTTTGAAACGGCGCAAATTGCCATTCAGGCGTCGCTCACCGGCCACCTGGTGCTGGCCACGCTGCACACCAACGATTCGGTCAGCGCCGTGACCCGCCTGACCGACATGGGCGTCGAGCCGTTCCTGCTGAGCTCGAGCCTGCTCGGCGTGCTGGCGCAGCGCCTGGTGCGCCAACTCTGCCCCGCGTGCAAAGCGCCCGATGCCGACAAATTTTCCCCCGCCTACCGACCCGTCGGCTGCGAGCTCTGCGGCCACAGCGGCTACCGCGGCCGCACTGGCATTTTTGAGCTGCTCAGCGTCAACGACGCCGTGCGCGCGCTCATCCACAGCCGCGCCGCCGAGAGCGCGCTGCTGCACGCGGCCCAGGCAGCCGGCTTGCGCACGATGCGCGACGACGGCGAACGGCTGGTGCGCCAGGGCCTCACCGCGCGTGAAGAATTACTGCGGGTGACGCGCGATTGAGCCCAGGCAAAAAACTAGCTAAACCCAGTCATGCCGGTTTATTCGTTTGAAGCCATCACCAGCGACGGCGCAACGCGCACCGGCGTGATCGACGCCGACTCGGCCAAGGCGGCGCGCGCGCAGTTGCGCGGCCAGGCGCTGGTGCCTATCCAGGTCGAGCCCGTCAGCGCACAAACGCCCCAAGCCGCACAAGCTGGCGTTGGCGCGGGCCGGTGGCGACGCGTTTTCAACGCCACCGGGCTGGCCATCTGGACGCGGCAACTCGCCGGGCTGGTGTCTTCGGGCCTGCCGCTGGAGCGCGCGCTCACCAGCCTGTCTGACGAAGCCGAAAAGCTGCCCGAGCGCGACCTGGTGGCCACGCTGCGCGCCGAGGTCAATGGCGGCGCACCGTTTGCCCGGGCGCTGGCGCAATACCCGCGCGAGTTCTCCGATATTTACGTGGCGGTCATCGGCGCCGGCGAGCACAGCGGCAAGCTCGGCGCGGTGCTGGAGCGCCTGGCCGATGACCTGGAGGAGCAACACGCGCTCAAGTCCAAGCTGATTGGCGCGGCCTTGTACCCGGCGATCGTGGCGCTGGTGGCGCTGGTCATCGTGCTGTTTTTGATGGCCTACGTGGTGCCGCAAGTGGCGCACGTGTTTGCCGGCAGCAAACGCGCGCTGCCGTGGCTGACGGTGCTCATGCTCAGCCTGAGCGACTTCTTGCGCGGCTACGGTTGGTGGCTTTTATTTGCTCTGATTGCAATAGCTGCTGGCGCCCGACTGGCCTTGTCTAGAGCACAATTTCGTGTGCAATTTGACGGTGTTTTGTTGACCCTGCCCATCGTCGGTAAGCTGGCACGCAGCTACAACACCGCGCGCTTCGCCAGCACGCTGGCGATGCTCGCCGGCGCCGGTGTGCCGATCCTCAAAGCCTTGCAGGCAGCCAGTGCCACGCTGTCTAACCGCGCCTTGCAAGGCGACGCGCAAGACGCCCTGGTGCTGGTGCGCGAAGGCGCGCCGCTGGCGGCCGCGCTGGCGCAAAAAAAACGCTTTCCGGGGCTGTTGTCGATGTTTGCGCGCCTGGGTGAGCAAACGGGCCAGCTGCCGCTGATGCTGCAGCGTGCCGCCACCCAGCTCAGCACCGAAGTGCAACGCCGCGCCATGCAATTGGCCACGCTGCTGGAGCCGCTGCTGATCGTCGCCATGGGCCTGGTGGTAATGCTGATCGTGCTGGCGGTATTGCTGCCGATCATCCAGCTCAACCAGTTGGTGCGTTAAGTCCGCAGGCACGAACTGCAAAAAGTCCGCACAATGGCGGCGACGCGTAAGCCAAGAGCTTTTCAACCCGGACGGGCAACCGCCCAACAGGAGCCCGCCATGACCGACCGCATTGTTCGTTTGCACCGCGTTTTGCGCACAACGCCGCAAAAGCTCTACCGCGCTTTTACCGAGGCGCCGGCGCTGGCCAGATGGATCGCGCCGCACGGTTTCATCTGCACCGTGCAGCAGCTGGAGGCACGCGTCGGCGGCACCTTCAGGATGTCGTTCCAGAACTTTTCCAGCGGCCACAGCCACCGCTTTGGCGGCGAATACCTGGAGCTCATACCCAACGAGCGCTTGTGCTACACCGACCAGTTCGACGACCCCAACTTGCCTGGCGTGATGGAGGTCACGGTGACGCTGAAAGCGGTGTCGTGTGGCACCGAGCTGCGCATTGTGCAAACCGGCATCCCCGAGGTGATTGCGCTTGAGTCGTGCTACCTGGGCTGGCAAGAGTCGCTGGCGCAGCTGGCACAGCTGGTCGAGCCGGAGATACCTGACTGACCGCCGTCTTTCATGCGCCGGGGTGTCTGGCCGGCCATGTCAGTGCACCTGCGCCAGCAACCATTGCCGCAAGATGATCAGCGCGGCGCGCTCGTCGCTGCGCTCGGGGCTGACCAGGTAATACGCGCGCTCGCCCAGCAGCGGCTGGTTGCAGGCCACCACCAGGCTGCCCTGCGCCAGCTCGGCCTCGATCAACAGGCGCGGCACCAGCGCCAGCCCCAGTCCGCAGACGGCCGCCGCCGCAGTCATCGAAAACAGCTCAAAGCGCGGCCCGCTCATGGCCTGCGGCGCACTCACACCTTGCGCCTCGAACCACTGGCGCCACGCCAGCGGCCGGGTGCTTTGTTGCAGCAGCGGCAAGGTGCCGATGGCCTGTGGGCTCAAGCTGGGTTGGTCGCCGAGCCAGCGCGGGCTGCATACCGGCAGCACCGCCTCGTCGAGCAATTTCACCGCCTGCGTGCCAGCCCAGTTGCCGACCTGCTCGGGCGTGCCGGCGAACAGCGCGGCGTCAAAGCGCGTGTCGGCAAACATGAAGGCTCGCGTGCGCGTGTCGACATGCACGGTTAACCCGGGGTGCAGCGCCTGCAAATCGGCCAAGCGGGGGATGAGCCAGCGCGTGGCAAAGGTTGGCACCGCCGCCAGTTGCACGGTTTGCGCGACCCCGCCGCTGCCCATGGCGTCGAGCGTGTCCTGCTCCAGCGCGTCCAGGCGCGGCGCCACCTGGGCGGCGTAGTCGCGCCCGCGCTCGGTCAAGCGCACGCCGTGGCGCGTGCGCTGGAACAGTGCCACGCCGACAAACGCCTCCAGCGCGGTGATTTGTCTGGAGACCGCGCCTTGGGTCAGCGCCAGCTCTTGCGCGGCGCGCGTGTAGCTTTGGTGGCGGGCGGCGGCCTCGAAGCAGGCCAGCGCCTGCAGCGATGGAATTTTTCTGCGCATGGTCACTAGGATGAAGTGCGTAATATACACATAAAGTGATTGCGGCATCTTGCCAATTGCTATTAATAACAAAGCTGCTTGCACTTTATATAAAAGAGCTATGTGGAAATATTACGTTTCATTTTTCAATCAGTCCCGGTGGTTTAAATGTGCATGAAACTCATAACAATGTGACAACAAATCGTTTGTCGCGTGGCCTGGCTGGCGCTACGATGCAAGCTATTCCATCGCTTTCATCGCCTTCACCGATTTACCTGGAGACCCCCATGGCGCACGCAACTTTCAACTGGCAAGACCCTTTTCTGCTGGAGCAGCAACTCACCGACGACGAGCGCGCCATTCGCCAGGCGGCGGCCGATTACTGCCAGGGGCAGCTTGCGCCGCGCGTGATCGAGGCGTTTCGTACCGAAAAGACCGACCCCGGCATTTTTCGTGAAATGGGTGCGCTGGGCCTGCTCGGGCCGACGATTCCGGAAAGCTACGGCGGCCC
>JBBIGT010000166.1:0-3774 GCA_037447395.1 Comamonadaceae bacterium
CCAGCCACCACCCACTGCGCCGACACGTCCCAGGGCTCCATCTGGTCTTCGACGCGCCGGCGCACCACGTCGCCGGCGACGGCGCAGCCCAGCACCTGGTGCGGCGGGGTCAGGCGGGCCCAGTCGCCATCAGCGAGCTTTTCGATGTTTTCCAGGAACTCGACGCCTTGCGCCAGCACCGCTGCGTCACGGCGCGGGGCGGCGTGCAGCGCCCACTTCAGGCGGGTGTTGCCGACGTCGATGGCCAGAAAAGTCATGGGCGGCATTATCTGCAGTTTTGCCAACCTGTAAGCAGATGTGTCAGCCCTGCTGCCAGGGCAGACCGTGAAAGCGCCAGCCGCCGCTGCGGTTGCGCTGGCCCTGCGCGTCGCGCTCGCCCTCGAAGCCTTCGAGCACGTTGTAGGCGTCAAACCCGAGTTCGGTCGCGCGCTGCGCCGCGGCGATCGAGCGCACGCCGCTGCGGCACAGCAGCAGCAACTTCTTGTCTTTGGGCGCCGTCGCCAGCAGCTGCGCGTCGAAATTGGCGTTGACCGCCATGCCGGGCCACTGCTTCCACGGCACGGCCAAGGCGCCGGGCACAAAACCGACCCAGACCAGCTCGGCCTGGCTGCGAACATCGACCAAGGTGGCGGCGCCGGCCTGCCACCAGGCGCAGGCGGTCTGGCACGAGACGTCGCCAGCGTAGCCTGGCGCGGGGCGTACGCTGTCGTGGCGGGGCGGAGTCAAGACTTGGGCTGCTGTGTTCATGGCAATCGCGGCAGAAAATGGGTCGGGCGACTGTAACGCCAAACGACAGCCGGCAAAACCCGATAAGATTGACGTTTACGTCAACGTCAAGTCAGCGGCTGCTGGTCTGATTGCCGACGCTGCTGGGCTTTTCATCACATTCATCGGAGACCTCCACCATGACCGACCTGTCCGCCGAGTTCAAGGCCCTGGCCACTTACCGCCCCAAACACAAAGTGCGCTTTGTCACCGCCGCCAGCCTGTTCGACGGCCACGACGCGGCCATCAACATCATGCGCCGCATTCTGCAAAGCATGGGCGCCGAGGTGATTCACCTGGGCCACAACCGCAGCGTCGACGAGGTCGTTACCGCCGCATTGCAGGAAGACGCACAGGGCATTGCCATCAGCTCTTACCAGGGCGGGCATGTGGAGTATTTCAAGTACATGGTCGATCTGCTCAAAGCCCGCGGTGGCGCGCACATCCAGGTTTTTGGCGGCGGCGGCGGTGTCATCGTGCCCAGCGAAATCAAGGAACTGATGGACTACGGCGTGGCGCGCATTTACAGCCCCGAGGACGGCCAGCGCATGGGCCTGGCCGGCATGATCGGCGAGATGGTCAAGCGCTGCGACCACGACATCAGCGGCTACGCGCCCAAGTCGCTTGACGCCATCCAGGGCCATTCAGAGCTGGCCTGGCGCGCGCTGGCGCAGCTGATCACGGCGCTCGAGCAAGCCAGCGAAGGCGGCAAGAAATCCAAAGCTTTTCCGGCTCTAGCCCAGGAAATGCAGGCGCAGGCAGCTACAAAAAAAGTACCGGTCATCGGCATCACCGGCACCGGCGGCGCGGGCAAGTCGAGCCTTACCGACGAGCTGATTCGCCGCCTGCGCCTCGATCAAAACGACAGCCTGCGCGTGGCGGTGATCAGCATCGACCCCAGCCGGCGCAAGAGCGGTGGCGCGCTGTTGGGCGACCGCATTCGCATGAACGCCATCAACGCCTGGCAGTCCGGTGCAAAAATTTTCATGCGCAGCCTGGCCACGCGCGACTTTGGCAGCGAAATCAGCGCCGCGCTGCCTGACGTGGTGGCCGCGTGCAAGGTGGCCGGGTTCGATCTGGTGGTGGTGGAAACCTCGGGCATTGGCCAGGGCGACGCGGCGATCGTGCCGCACGTGGACGTGCCCATCTACGTCATGACACCCGAGTTTGGCGCCGCCAGCCAGCTGGAAAAAATCGACATGCTCGACTTTGCAGAATTTGTTGTCATCAACAAGTTTGACCGCAAAGGCGCCAGTGATGCGCTGCGTGACGTTGCCAAACAAGTGCAGCGCAACAAGGAGGCGTTCACCACGCCGGTTGATCAAATGCCGGTGTTTGGCACCATGGCCGCGCGCTTTAATGACGACGGCGTCACCGCGCTGTACCAGGCGCTCAAACCGCGCTTGGCCGAATTGGGCATGGCGCTTGGCGCGGGCGCCTTGCCGAGCGTGAACGTGCGCCACAGTACCAACCAGACGCCGGTGCTGCCGGCCTCGCGCACGCGTTACCTGGCTGAGATTGCCGACACCGTGCGCGGCTACAAAAAGCGCGCCCGCGCGCAGGCCAGACTGGCGCGCGAGATTCAACAGCTGACCGAGTCGGCGCGCATGCTGCTTGAGGCCGACCCGCAAAAAGACGGCAGCGCCAAGCCCGGCGCTTACGGCACGGTGCAGGCTTTGGCGCAGGCGCGCACGCAGCAGCAAGATCCGGCGGCGACGAAGCTGCTGGCGCAATGGCCGGCGATGCAACAAGCCTACGCCGGCGACATGTACGTGGTGAAGATTCGCGACAAGGAGCTCTGCACCCAGCTCACCACAAAGACACTCAGCGGCACGACGATCCGCAAGGTCTGCCTGCCGCAATACGAAGACCACGGCGAGATTCTCAAATGGCTGATGCTCGACAACGTGCCTGGCAGCTTTCCGTACACCGCGGGCACCTTCGCCTTCAAGCGCGAGGGCGAAGACCCCACCCGCATGTTCGCTGGCGAGGGCGACCCGTTTCGCACCAACAAGCGCTTCAAGCTGCTCAGCGCGGGCATGCCCGCCAAGCGGCTGTCGACCGCGTTTGACTCGGTCACACTCTACGGCAACGACCCCGACCCGCGCCCGGACATCTACGGCAAGGTCGGTAACAGTGGTGTGTCGATTGCCACCATCGACGACCTGAAGGTGCTTTACGGCGGCTTCAACCTGTGCGACCCCGCCACCAGCGTGTCGATGACGATCAACGGCCCGGCGCCGAGCATTCTGGCGATGTTCATGAACGCCGCCATCGACCAGAACCTGCAGAAATTCGCCGCCGACAACGGCCGCGAACCCACCGACACCGAAGCAGCCAAGATTCGCGAATGGGTGCTCGCCAACGTGCGCGGTACCGTCCAGGCCGACATCCTGAAAGAAGACCAGGGCCAGAACACCTGCATCTTCAGCACCGAATTCAGCCTCAAGGTCATGGGCGACATTGCCAGCTACTTCGTGCACCACAACGTGCGCAATTTCTACAGCGTCAGCATCAGCGGCTACCACATCGCCGAAGCCGGTGCCAACCCGATCAGCCAGCTCGCGTTCACGCTCTCCAACGGCTTCACCTTTGTCGAGGCGTATCTGGCGCGCGGCATGCACATCGACGACTTCGCGCCCAATCTCTCGTTCTTTTTCAGCAACGGCATGGACCCTGAATACACCGTCATGGGCCGGGTTGCGCGACGCATCTGGGCGGTGGCGATGAAAGAAAAGTACGGCGCCAACGAGCGCAGCCAGAAGCTCAAGTACCACATCCAGACCAGCGGGCGCAGCCTGCACGCGCAGGAAATCCAGTTCAACGACATCCGCACCACGCTGCAGGCGCTGATTGCGATCTACGACAACTGCAACAGCCTGCACACCAACGCCTTTGACGAAGCGATCACCACGCCGACCGAAGATTCCGTCAGGCGCGCCATGGCCATCCAGCTCATCATCAACCGCGAATGGGGCCTGGCCAAGAACGAAAACCCGAACCAGGGCG
>JBBIGT010000167.1:0-3749 GCA_037447395.1 Comamonadaceae bacterium
CCCTCCAAGCGAGAAATTGCGCTCTTCGTCGTGCCCATGCGTTCCGCAACGGCGTCTTGCGTTAACCCAGCTGTTGCACGCGCTTTAGGCATTTGATTTGCAACGGTTTATTCGAGCTCAAGGCGGGCATACGCATCGCTGAACCCAGGACGCAGTCTGGCAGTTTCCAAGAACTCAGCGTGATTGTGCCGAACGGGTTGGTACTTCAGATTAGTCAAGTTTCACCTCCTTTAAGCGCTTTCGCGCTATCTTCAATTCACTGTCGTGCAGTCTGTTGCGATTTTTATTATGAACGCATGCAGAACGATGACTTTCTTCCCCAGCAAAAAACAATAAAACGCCCGACCGATACCAGTCCGACCACGCGGATGCAGTTCAAACAATCCATCACCAAAGGCTCGTGAATGCGGCAAACGCAGACTTGGTCCATGCTCAGTGAGCAGCTCCACCAATCGGGCCTAGTTGGCCAGAACATCCACGGGCCACGATTGCACTTCGGCATAAACGCGTTCATGGAAGTAATGAATATCAAATGCCATGCGTCACGTTAGCAAAAACGCTAACTGTGTGCAGGTGGACTTCATGCCGTCGAACGTTCGACGTAAGGGGCGGCCTGCGGCTTGCCGCAGAACGTCCCCTTGACGGAGGGGTTAGGCCACACTTTGAGCAGGCACGTTTTCATGAAGTACCTTTCCCATACTGATGCGAGGTTCGACGGCGTAGCCGATCGACTTGTAGAACGCCGCAGTGGCCTCGTTGGTGGCAAGGAGCTGAAGGTTGACCTTCATGCAGCCGACGGATACAAGGGCTTGTTCCGCGTGGCGGACCAGGCGCGAACCGAGGCCAGCGCGTCGGCAGTTTGGATGTACTGCTATTGCATAGAGCCAACCGCGGTGGCCGTCGTAGCCTGCCATTGCAGTGCCCACCAAGATGCCTTTGTTTTCTGCGACAAAAAACAGATGGTCGTTTGCGTCGATCTTTTTCGCAATAGCGAGCGACGGTTCGTTGTGCGCAGTCTCGTAGCCAAAGACTGTGCGCCACAGCGACATGACTTGCTCGCGGTCGGTGGCATCGTTGTATTCGCGGAGATTCGGCATATGTCGTGTTGTGGGGCCAGACGCAATGTAGACGACAAACCCCGGTTGATACATCCTGGGCTTGACGATACATCCTTTACAAAAAAGCGCCGGAACCCGCTTGCTCGATCAGGTGCGTGAGCGGGTTCGGTATTTGCACTATAGCCTCAACACCGAGAAGGCTTATCTGTATTGGGTGCGATTTTTCATCCGCTGGAGCGCCTTCCAAATTTGCCTTGGCTCAACAACATTGGGCGACCGCAGCAGATCAAACGCATTCCGGCGGTGTTGACCAAGGATGGGGTAGCGGGTCTTCATGCCCAGTTGGATGGCGTAGCAGCGCTGCTGGCCAGATTGCTGTATGGCACAGGGCTCCAGCTGGGGCACAGCCAGCCCACTGGATGCGCTCTGTGGGCCAGTGCAATGAATGACAGCAACTGCGCTGCACCCCAGTCATCACGACACCGTGCCCGTCGCCATTGAATGCCCCTCACATTCCGCCAACGCCACCAGCGCGACAAAGAAAAGTCAGCTCGCCGAGCGCCGGTCCAGCAACGCGTACAGCACGATCGCGCCAAAGGTGGCGGTGCCGATGCCGCCCAGGGCAAAGTCGCCAAACTTGAGCGTGAAGTCGCCCGTACCCAGCACCAGCGTGATGGCCGCGACGATCAGGTTCTTGTTGTCGGCAAAGTCGACCTTGTTCTCAACCCAGATGCGCGCGCCGGCCACGGCGATCAGGCCGAACACCACAATGCTCACGCCGCCCATCACCGGCAGCGGAATCGTCTGGATGACAGCGCCAAACTTGGGGCTGAAGCCGAGCACGATGGCAATCAGCGCGGCGACGATGAACAGCGCGGTCGAATAGATTTTGGTCGCCGCCATCACACCGATGTTCTCGGCGTAGGTGGTCACGCCAGTGCCGCCGGAAGCGCCGCTGACCATGGTGGCCACGCCGTCGCCGATGAAGGCACGGCCCATGTACTGGTCCAGGTTGCGCCCGGTCATCGCCGTCACGGCCTTGATGTGACCCAGGTTCTCGGCGACCAGAATGATCGCCACCGGCGCAATCATCAGCATGGCTTTGGCGTCAAACACCGGCGCAGCCAGATTGGGGCTGCCGATCCAGGCGGCGTTGAACAGACCGCTCAAGTCCATCGGTTTGCCCAGACCCAGGCCATTGGTGAGCACCGCGTAGGCAATGCTGGCGACGATCAGGCCCACCAGAATCAGCAGCCGCTGCACCATGCCGCGGGTGAATACCGCCACCAGCGCCACGCAGACAAAGGTGAGCGCCTGCATCCAGCTGTCAAAGTTGCCGGCGGCCATGTTTTTGATCGGCACGCTGGCCAGGTTCAGGCCAATCACCGCCACCACCGAGCCGGTCACCACCGGCGGCATCAGGCGCTCGATCCAGCGCGTGCCCATGGCCTGGACGATCAGGCCGATCACGGTGTACACCGCACCGCAGGCGATGATGCCGCCCAGCGCCACACCCATGTTGCCATTGAGCCCTTTGCCAGCGTAGCCGGTGGCGGCAATCACCACGCCGATGAAGGCGAAGCTGGAGCCCAGGTAACTGGGCACCTTGCCGCCGGTGATGATGAAAAAGATCAGCGTGCCGATGCCGCTCATCAGGATCGCCAGGTTGGGGTCGAAGCCCATCAGGATCGGCGCCAGCACGGTGGCGCCAAACATGGCAATCACGTGCTGCATGCCCATCACCGCGGTTTGCGGCCAGGGCAGGCGCTCATTGGGGGCAATCACGCCGCCCTGGCGCAACACGTCGGGGCTTTTTTCGGTCCAATCCAGCAAGCTCATATATCGTCCTTTTTTTGCTCAGAAAAATCGGGCGCGGCTTGTGACCACACCCACCGTAAACGACGGCTTTCCAACGTCACACGTCGTCAATTCAATGACACATCAGGCCGCACCGATGTCGGCAACCAGGCTGCCAGGCACTGGGCCATTCTTCAGCGCCGCGGTAAAGGACAGCATCCGGTCGATGGGTCGGCGCGCGCGCACGCCCAGCGCCGGGTCGACATGGATTTCATTGGCGCCGCTCTCCAGCACACGCGCCACGTCGGCCAGGCCGTTCATGGCCATCCACGGGCAATGCGCGCAGCTCTTGCAGGTGGCGCTGTTGCCGGCGGTGGGCGCTTCGATGAACGTCTTGCCAGGGTTGAGGCTGCGCAGCTTGTGCATCATGCCGTTGTCGGTGGCGACGATGAACTCTTTCGCGTCCATCTCGCGCGCCGCTTTCAGAATGGCGCTGGTGGAGCCGACCGCGTGCGCCAACGCCACCACAGCGGCGGGCGACTCGGGGTGCACCAGCACTTTGGCGCCGGGGTGCTCTGTGATCAACGCTTCAAGCTCAAAGGCTTTGAACTCGTCGTGCACGATGCACGAGCCACCCCACATCACCATGTCGGCACCGGTCTGGCGCTGGATGTAGCCGCCTAGGTGCCGGTCGGGCGCCCACAAAATCTTCTGACCTTGGTCTTTCAGCGCCGAGACGATCTCCAGCGCGCAACTGCTGGTGACCAACCAGTCGGCGCGCGCTTTGACGGCCGCGCTGGTGTTGGCGTAAACGACCACGGTGCGCCCAGGGTGGGCGTCGCAAAAAGCGCTGAATTCGTCCACCGGGCAACCCAGGTCGAGTGAGCAGGTGGC
>JBBIGT010000168.1:0-3721 GCA_037447395.1 Comamonadaceae bacterium
CTGCCTGGTCAGCCCGGTGCCAGCGGACGCGGCGCGCAAGCTCGGCGCCGACATCGTCATCGCGGTAGACATTTCGGCACAGCTGGAGCGCGGCCGCAGTTTTGATGGGTTGGGCAGCGCCATCGACAACGCGCTGATCATCATGATCAAGCGCCTGGGCGAGCAGGAGTTGGCGCGCGCCGACGTGGTGGTGCGTCCGCAGGTGGGCCGCATCGGCGCCACGGACTTTGACCAAAAAGACAAGGCCATTCTGGCAGGTGAAAAGGCGCTGACCCTGGCGCTACCCGACATCCACCGGGCGATCCAGCGCTGGCAAGCGCGCAACCCATGACCCGGCAGCACCGCTGGGCGCGGGACGACCTGATGTGCTGATGGTTTTCCTGGCGATCGGCCTTGGCGCACGTCTTGTAAACGTCTAAGATGGCTCCATGCGTCTGTCACCGCTGCTTCGCCACTCGATCAAGGTGCGCGTCACCTTGGCGATGCTGGGAGCCTTTTTGGTTATTCTGTGGAGCCTGGCCTGGGTAGTTACCCGCGAGCTGCGCCAGGACATGCAGGCGCAGATCGAACACCAGCAACAGTCGACGCTGGCCCTGCTCAGCCACAGCATCGACCAGGATCTGACCGACCACCTGCGCGCCCTGGAACTGGCCACCCCTGCCTTGAGCGTGGCGCTGCAGGGAGTTGCAGCTGCCGACCTGGCGCAGTCGCTGCAAAACCACTTTTATCTGCAGCAGCAATTTGCCGCCGGCGTCTTTGTTTTGGGGCCGGACGCCCAGCCGCTGGCAGCGGTGACGCAAAAAGTGCTGGGCGCCCCGCTCAAGGACCAACCCTATGTCCAGATGGCGCTGCATCAGGGGCGCTCGGTGATCGGCGCGGTATTTCTTGGCCCCGACGCCAGCGCGCCGCTGCTGGGCATGGCCGCGCCAATCAAGGACGCACAGGAGCACGTGCTGGGTGTGCTGGTCGGTGTGATTGACTTTCGACAGAGTAGCTTCGCCGACATCATCCATCGCGGCCCCTACGGAAAAACCGGCGGCTACCTGTTGATCGACGCCGTGCAGCGGCGCATCCTGGCTGCCACCGACGCCAGCCGTGTCCTTGAGCAACTGCCCGCCGCCGGCGCCAACCCGGCGATCGACCGGGCGCTGCAGGGCGAGGCGGTGACGCAAGTGTTTCGCAACCCGCACGGCGTAGAAATTCTCGCCAGCGACCAAATGCTCGACGGCGTGCCCTGGGTGGCTTCCGTGGCCATCCCGACGGCCGAGGCGTTCGCCCCGATCCGCGCCATGCAACGCCGGCTGTTGCTGGCCGTCACCGCCGCCTCGCTGCTGGGCGCGCTGCTGGTCTGGGGCTTGTTGCGGCGGGCGCTGGCACCGGTGTTCGACACCCTGACGCAGCTCACCGCCATGCTCGAGACGCCGCAACCGATTCAGCCGCTGGCCATCAAGCAGCACGACGAACTGGGCACGCTGGTGGCGGCGTTCAACACCGTCCTGCAGCGCCAGGCCAGCGTGCAGGCCGAGCTGCTGCGCCACACCGACGTGCTGGACCGCACCGAGGCGGTGGCCAAGGTCGGCAGCTGGCGCTGGCACGTGGCCGACGAGTCGGTCACCTGGTCTGATGAACTGTTTCGCATCTTCAAACTCGACCCGCGCAAAGGCGCACCGACGTTCGACGCGCAAGCCCAGTACTACGCGCCGCAAGACATGCTGCGACTGCGTGAGGCGGTGCAGCGGGCGCGGACCGAGCGCACCCCGTACGAGCTGGAGCTGCACCTGCGCCGCGCCGATGGCAGCCAGCGCATCGCCATGGCGCAGGGCCGTGTCGTCGTCGGCCCGAACAACACCGTCACCGATCTTTACGGCACCTTGCAGGACGTCACAGAACTGAAGCTGGCGCAGGCCGCCGTCGCCGCCAACGAGGCCCGCCTGCAGGCCTTGTTTGACGCGGCGCTCGACGCCGTAATCGGCATGGACGAGCAAGGCCGCGTGACGCACTGGAACAAGTCGGCAGAGACCATTTTTGGCTGGCGCGCCGAGGAAGTCGCCGGCAAGGACCTGGGCGCACTGATCGTGCCGGCGCATCTGCGCGACGCGCACGCCTCGGGCTTGGCGCAGTTTTTGACGACCGAGAAATCCAGGGTGCTGAATCGGCGCATCGAAGTCAACGCCTTGCGGCGCAACGGGCAGGTGTTTCCGATCGAGCTGTCGATCCTGCCGTTCCAGTCAGAGGGACGCTTTCATTTCACTGCCTTCATTACCGACATCTCGCAGCGCCGCGACGCCGAGATCAAGCTGCAGCGCGCCGCCAACGTCTTCAAGTACGCCTTTGAGGGTATTACCGTCACCGACGCCGACGCCAACATCCTCGACGTCAACGACGGCTTTACGCGCATCACCGGGTACCGCCGCGACGAGGTGCTCGGCAAGAATCCGCGCGTTCTGCAGTCGGGCCGGCAGGACGCGGCGTTTTACCAGGCGCTGTGGGCGGCGCTGCTCGAATCCGGGCACTGGAGCGGCGAAATCTGGAACCGGCGCAAATCGGGCGAAATCTACCCCGAGTGGCTCGACATCAGCGCCATCCGCGACGAACAAAACGTCATCCGCCAGTACGTCGCAATTTTTTCCGACATCACCACGCGCAAGGAACTCGAAGAGCGCGTGCGGCAACTGGCATTTTTTGACTCGCTGACGCAGTTGCCCAACCGCCGTCTACTCGCCGACCGGCTCGGCCAGGCCTTGCTGGCGGGCAAGCGCAGCGGCCAGTTCGGCGCGCTGATGTTTCTTGACCTGGACAACTTCAAACCACTCAACGACCGTCACGGCCACGCCACGGGTGACCTGTTGCTGGCCGAGGTGGCGCGCCGCCTGCAACAGTGCGTGCGGCAAAACGACACCGTGGCGCGCCTGGGCGGCGACGAGTTCGTGGTGATGCTCACCGAGCTGGGGCCGGACGCCTTGGACGCAGCGCAGCAGGCGCTGGTGATTGCCGAAAAAATCCGTCTGTCTCTTTCGCACGTCTATGTACTGGCGGCGCCCAGCGCCGACGCGCACACACCACCCATCGAGCACCACTGCACTTGCAGCGTCGGTGTCACGCTTTATGGTGACGATATTGCGGCTGATCTGGACACCGTCTTGCGCCAGGCCGACGCCGCCATGTACCAGGCCAAAGCCGCCGGGCGCAACCGCGTGGTGTTGTCGGCCACGGGCGACGCCGCCGACAGTGCCGCTACACCCGCTTGAAGACGTCGGCCAGCGTGCCAAACGTCTCAACCAGACAAGCATCGGCGAGTCGCATTAGGGCAACTTGAAACTCAGTGCGCATGACGTGCTCTGCCGCTGAGCTTTTGCAAAACTTCCGGCGCCAAGTCAGCTATGCCAACCACTTGCCCGCCGTGTTGCTGCGCGAACCGCTGCGCTGTTTCATCGTCAAAAAAGGCGGGGAAGTTACCCGCTCGCATGGGTCCAAAATCCGACGAGCCGGCGACGCAATGCGCGCTGTTCGACTCGATCGACCGACCACTGTTGAAGTCTTTGGCATAGCGCACAACAATCTGCTCTGCACTTCGGCCATGGGTGTAACGCCCTACATCGCTCAGATACAAGAACAGACTCAAAGGCGAATCGAAAAATTGTGCATCGCCGTTGTCAAAAATAATTTGCGCAGCCCATTGCGGTGCACGCGCCGGGAACATGCCGCACACCGGGCATCGGGC
>JBBIGT010000169.1:0-3648 GCA_037447395.1 Comamonadaceae bacterium
ATAAAGCGTATTGATGTTTTCATACATCGTTTTGGCCATTTGGTAGGCCAACTCGTCGGATACACCCGCGTGCGTCACCAAAAAGTTCGGGATGGCCGCAGTGGCGACGTCAGCGCTCTGGCCGGTGTAGGTGTTCGCTGGAATCACCGCTGGTTGGTAGGCGGCATCACCGACCTTGGCAACGACGTCAGCAGGCACCGCGACAACGACGATCTTGATGGCGGTGGCCAGGTCACGGATCGAGGCCACGCCCAGACCGGCCGATTGCAAGGTGGCGTCGAGCTGGCGGTTTTTCATCAGTTCAACCGATTCGCCAAACGGCAGGTATTCCACCTTGCCCAGATCGGCGTAGGTCAGCCCGGCGGCTTTCAGGATGGCGCGCGCGTTGAGCTCGGTGCCCGACTTGGCCGCGCCGACGCTGATGCGCTTGCCTTTCAGGTCAGCCAGCGTCTTGATGCCGCTGTCGGCGTTGGCGACGATCTGGATGTAGTTGTTGTAGGTCGCGCTCAGGCCGCGCAGTTTGTCGAGCTTGGTTTTGAAGCCCGATTCGGCGTCGCCCTTCCAGGCGTCGGACACCGAGTCGCCCAGCGCCAGCGCCAGCTCACCGCGGCCCGCTTGCAGCAGGTTGAGGTTTTCCGCGCTGGCCTTGGTGACTTGGGCCGTGCTGCGCGTGTTGGGAATCGCCTTGGCGTAAATCTGGCTCAGCGCCACGCCCAGCGGGTAGTAGACGCCGCTTTGCCCGCCGGTGAGGATGTTGACAAACTGCTGCGACTGGGCGGTGACGGCGCTGCTGGCCACAACCGCGGTGAGGCCGAGGATCAGGCCGATTTTTTTGATCAAACGCATGGTGGAAGTCTCCTGGTTATTGAATGGCATGACGAAAGTCGCTGGGCATTTTGCATCAAATTCCCCGTGGCAAGGGGCCGCCCCATGGCGTCGCGCCACCCCCTCAGTTGGTGTTGCTGCCTGCAACGGCGGCGTTTTGGCCGCCCGCCGGTTTGCTGCCGGTGCGCAGCGTCAGGGCGCCGGCCTGGCGCTTTTGCTCGCCCATGGTCGGGCGCGTGGCCATGGTGTTGTAGCGCGTGCGCAAGACGTTGACTTTTTCCAGCCACTGCGCTGCATCGGCAATCTTGTCGGGGTAGCGGTTGAGCACCAGAAAAGCCGTCTCAATCAGCTTGCCGCTGAGCGTCTGCACGCCGTGTGCCAGCAGGTCTTGCACCGCGGCGGTGGGGTCGCCGCGCAGACTCAGGCTCATGGCCGACTCGGCCAGCTTCAGCACCTGCGCGTGCGCTTGGCGAATCAGCTCGGCGTAGGGCGGATGCGTCGCCGCCGCACCGGCGAGCAGCTCGGCCAGCGCGCGTGTGCCGGCAAAGCGCAGGCCCAGCGCGTTGACCATCGAGTCGACTTCGTCGAGCTGGATCGCCTTGTCGGCCAGTTGCGCCAACAGCGCCAGAAAATTGGACGCCGATTCGAAGTCGAAGTCGGGGTCTTTGATGCGCGCGCCCTGCGCGCGCACGGTGTCGAGCGCCTGGGCGTATTGACTCTGGTCGATTAGCACCAGCGTGCTGACGATGCCGGCCAGGCGACGTAGCCGGGCGTTGTCGGCGTCGCGCTCGATCAGCCGGGCAAAGTCGTCGCGGCAGCGCAGCATGCCTTTGCGGTCGCCTTTCTCGAAGCGGATGAAGGCCAGCAACACCAGCGACTGGCTATCGAACATTTTCGAGTCGAGCCCGAGGCGCACCGCACGGTCGAGCGTCGGCTCGGCCTCTTGACGCTGGCCGGCGTAGTACGCCATCAGCCCCAGGTTTTGCAGCCGGCTGACCGACGCCGGCGTCATGTCGCTGGCCATCTGGTAGGTGGCCATGGCTTCGTCAAATTTTCCCTGCTCAAACTGGGCCCGGCCCATGACGTCGTAGGCGTCGGTATAGCTGGGCGTTTCGCTGATCAGGTTCTCCAGCGTGCTGATGGCCTTGGCCGGCTGGCCTTCGTCGAGCATGGTGCGCGCCACGCCCAGCTTGGCCCAGGGAAGCGTCTTGGCGTCGACCACCGCCTGGTACAAGGTGCGCGCCGCTTCGGTCTTGCCCAAGCGCAGCCACAGCTCGGCACCGACGCGCGCGGCGTATAACCAGAACGGGCCTTTGGCCTCGAACCGTTGCTGGCATAGCTTGGCGGCCGCTTCAAATTGCTCGGCCTCGATGGCGTTAAAGATCGCCTCCAGCGCGCTTTTGCGCAACCGTGCCTGATACAGCCGCTCGCCCAGTTGCGCGGCGCGGTGGGGTTTGAGCAAATAACCGTCGAGCGCCGATTCGGCCGCTTCGGCCACCTTGGCGTAGGTGGCCTCGCCGGTGACCATGATGAAGATCGTTGAAAACGGCAGCAACTGATTGCGCCGCAGGTCGTCGAGTAAATCTTGTCCCGACTGGTTGTCGCTGGGAAAGTGGTGCTCGCACAGGACGACGTCGAACTTGCGGTACTCCAGTTGCCGGCGTGCGTCGGCCAGCCGGCTGGCCTGCACCACCGTGCCCATGCCAAAGTCGCGCAACTGCGACACCAGAATGCCGCGCGACGTCGGGTTACCGTCAACCACCAAAGCGACGCTGGTGGACAGGTCTTCGGGTGGGCGCGTTGGAGCTAAAGCCATGCAGAAAAAGAGAGGTGAAGAGTGGCGACAGGGCTATTGTTGCACCATGCGTCGGCCCGCGTTGCTGTGGCGACTCGACGCGGCGCCCAGCCGTTAGGGGCCGGCGTTCAATCGTCGGCGCGTGGCTGGCATGGCGCCGATGCGCGGCCTAAACTGGCCGCATGATGAATTCAACCGACGATCGCGTACTGCGCGAGACCCTGCAGGCCACCCTGACGCGGCAGCGTCAGGCGTATCTGGCGCACCCGGTGCCAACGTTGCAAGAGCGCGTGGCCGACCTGCGTACCTTGCAGCGCTTCGTGCGTGAGCACCAGGAGGCCTTGTGCGACGCTATCAGCGCCGACTACGGCCACCGCTCGCGCCACGAGACGCTGTTGGCCGAGGTGTTCCCGGTGGTCGGTGGCATCGACCACGTGATCAAAAACCTGCGCGGTTGGCTGCGGCCACAGCGGCGCTCGGTGGACTGGCGCAGTTTTTTTGGTGCGCGCAACCGCGTGCTGCCGCAGCCGCTGGGTGTCGTCGGAGCGATCGTGCCGTGGAACTTTCCGCTCAATTTGAGCCTGGTGCCGCTGACCTATATTTTTGCCGCAGGCAACCGCGCCATGGTCAAGATGAGCGAGAACTCGCGCCACCTGGCGCAGTACCTCATGGCGCACATGCCGGCGTACTTTCCTCCAGAGAAATTGCAGTTTTTTGACGAGACCGGCGGCGTCGGCATTGAGTTTTCCAAGCTCAAATTCGACCACCTGCTCTTTACCGGTTCGGGTCAGACCGGGCGTGCGGTCATGGCCGCGGCCGCCGCCAATCTGTGCCCGGTGACGCTTGAGCTCGGTGGCAAGGCGCCGGCCATTGTGTGCGACGACTATCCGCTGCAAACCGCGGTCGAGCGCATCCTGTTTGTCAAGCTGCTCAATGCCGGGCAAATCTGCACCACCGTCGACCACGCCTGGCTGCCAGCGGGCAAGGCCGATGATTTTGTGAAGCTCGCGCGTGAGGTTGTCGCCAAG
>JBBIGT010000170.1:0-3521 GCA_037447395.1 Comamonadaceae bacterium
CGCTGGACCCCTTGCGGGCACGCATCACCGAGTTCCAGCTCAAGGAGCAGGCTGCCCGTCTGGGCTTTGAGCAGTATTCGCAGCTGCTGGCCGACGCTCAGGCCGACCTGAGCGCGCTGGCCACGTCAGTCGCCGATGGTGCGGTGCGTTTGAGCGGGCTGCAAGGCGAAATTGATCAACTCAACCGCGACATTGCGGCGCTCGGTGCGGTCAATCTGGCAGCGCTTGATGAGCTGGCCACGGCGCGCGAGCGCAAGGGGTTTCTCGACGCGCAAAACGCCGACCTGCTGGACGCCATGACTACGCTCGAAGACGCTATCAAGAAAATTGACGGTGAAACGCGCGAGCTGCTCTCGGGCACCTTCAACACCGTCAACGGCCACTTTGGCAAGATGTTCCCCGAGCTGTTTGGCGGCGGCAATGCGCGCCTGGTGATGACCGGTGACGAAATATTGGATTCCGGGGTGCAGGTGATTGCCCAGCCACCGGGCAAAAAGAACCAGAGCATCGCGCTGCTGTCGGGCGGCGAAAAGGCACTGACGGCGATTGCGCTGGTGTTTGCCATCTTTCAGCTCAACCCGGCACCGTTTTGTCTGCTCGACGAGGTCGACGCGCCGCTGGACGACGCCAACACCGAGCGCTACGCCAAACTGGTGTCGCGCATGAGTAGCGAGACGCAGTTTCTGTTTATCAGCCACAACAAGATCGCCATGGAAATGGCCGAACAATTGATCGGTGTGACGATGCAGGAGCAAGGCGTCTCACGCATCGTCGCGGTCGACATGGACGCGGCGTTGGGCTTGTCTGAACAAGGGTGAAATCAATCATGAGCTCATTGCGACTCGGTTTGGCGGTGCTCGGCGCCTTGGCGCTGTTGCTGATGCTCGGCTACTACGGCTGGCTGGCGCGCCGCGGCCGCTCAGTGCCACCATTGGCCACGCCGGCCGAGGCCGACGAACGCGTGGACCAGGAGCCGACGCTTGACGTCGATCTCGGTCACGACACCGATGCATCTGCCGCGTTCGATTTGCCGGCACCTGAGGTCAAACCCGGGCTGGATGCGTTGATTGACGTAATTGCACCGATCGCCCTGGACGCAGCGGTGTCGGGTGACGCGGTCATTGCCGCCTTGCCGCCGACGCGGCGTGTCGGCAGCAAGCCCTTTGCCGTTGAAGGTCGCCACGCCGTTCTCGGCACCTGGGAGGCGGCACGCCCCGGACAACGCTACGACGCGTTGCAGGCCGGCGTGCAATTGGCCAACCGCAGTGGGGCGCTCAACGACATCGAGTTTTCAGATTTCGTCGTGCAAACGCAAAATTTTTGCGACGCGGTCGGCGGTGCACCGGATTTTCCAGACATGCGCAGCGAGGTGGCGCGTGCCCGTGAGCTCGACCAATTTGCCAGCGAGCACGACGCGCAAATTGTCTTCTTCGTGCGCGCCCGGCGTGCCGCCTGGAGCCCGAGCTATGTGCAGCAGATGGCCGCGCGTCTGGGGTTCATCGCCGGGGCGATGGCCGGGCGCATGGTTTTGCCAGCCGGCGTGGTCGGCGCACCGGGTGTGTTGACGCTGGGTTTTGACGCGCTCTCGGACGATTTGACACAGGCCGCATTGCGCGACATCACCTTGTCGCTGGACGTGCCGCAGGTTGATCGCCAGGAACGCGCTTTTGCCCGCCTGTGCGAGAGCGCCATCGCCTTGGCGCACGACATGGACGGCGTCGTCACCGACGACAACGGTGTTGCCCTGCCCGCCGCGGCCATGGACACCATCGCGGCGCAGCTGGAGACGTTGTACGACATGCTGGAACAGCACGAATTTGCCGCTGGTTCGGTACTGGCACGGCGGCTTTTTTCCTGATGGCGCCCACCGTATGACTGAAGCGGATCAGGCCGTGGGCGGCGACGGCGCAATGCGCTTGGCCGCGCTGCGCCAGACCTTGCATCGCTGGGCGCACGCCTATTACGTGCTCGACGCGCCCAGTGTGCCCGACGCCGAATACGACCGTCTCTTCAAGGAACTGCAGGCGCTGGAGGCGCAGCATCCCGAATGGGTAACGCCCGATTCGCCCACGCAGCGGGTCGGCGGCCGGGCGCTGGACGCGTTTGCGCCGGTGCGTCACGCGGTGCCGATGCTGAGCATCCGCACCGAAACCGACACCACCGCTAACGGGGCGCAGAGTTTTGACGCGCGCATCCGCCGTGAACTTGGTCTGACCGACGCCGACGCACCGGTGGCCTACGTGGCCGAACCCAAATTTGACGGTCTGGCCATGAGCCTGCGCTACGAACACGGCGTGCTGGTGCAGGCGGCCACCCGCGGCGACGGAGAAACCGGCGAGGACGTCACGCAAAACATTCGCACCATTGGGCAAATCCCGCTGAAGCTGCCCGCCGGCGTGCCGGCCGTGCTGGAAGTTCGCGGTGAGGTGTACATGCGCCGCGACGACTTTGCCGCGTTGAACGCGCGCCAACGCCAACTCGGACAAAAAACCTTCGTCAATCCGCGCAACGCTGCCGCTGGCGCCGTGCGTCAACTCGACCCGGGGGTTGCCGCGCAGCGGCCGCTGAGCTTCTTTGCCTATGGCCTCGGTGCGTTGGCTCAAGGCGCTGGCGCACCGCCGGACTGGACCAGTCACTACGCCCTGTTGCAAACCCTGAAATCTTGGTCTTTTCCGGTTTGTTCCCTTGTAAAACAAGCGCTTGGGGCTACTGAATTAATAGCGTACTACAACGCCATTGGAAGCCAACGCGACAGTCTGGGCTATGACATCGACGGCGTCGTCTACAAGGTCGACCGTCTGGCGCTGCAGCGCCAGCTTGGTTTTGTCACGCGCGAGCCGCGCTGGGCGGTGGCGCATAAATTCCCGGCACAGGAGATGCTCACCACCGTGCTGGCCATCGACGTGCAGGTGGGGCGTACCGGCAAACTCACGCCGGTGGCCAAGCTGGCGCCGGTATTTGTCGGCGGCGTCACCGTCACCCATGCCACCTTGCACAACGAGTTTGAAGCGCAGCGCAAAGACGTTCGGGTCGGCGACACGGTGGTGGTGCGCCGCGCCGGTGACGTCATCCCTGAAGTGGTCGGCGTCGTGCTTGACAGGCGTGTGGGTAGCCCGCCAGCCTTCGCCATGCCGCGCATCTGCCCGGTGTGCGCCAGCGCCGCCGTGCGCGAGGAAGACGAAGCCGATTACCGCTGCACCGGCGGTTTGTATTGCAGCGCGCAGCACAAACAGGCGATCTTGCACTTCGCCCAGCGTCGTGCCGTCGAGGTGGAGGGGCTGGGCGAGAAGCTGGTCGACCAATTGGTCGACGGCGGCTTGATCCACACCTTGCCTGACCTGTATCGACTGTCCCCGGCGACGCTGGCCAACCTGGACAGAATGGCCGAAAAGTCGGCGCAAAACATCGTCGATGCTTTACAACAATCAAAGCAAACGACGCTCGCGCGGTTTGTCTTTGGCCTTGGCATCCGCCACGTTGGCGAGGCCACGGCAAAGGAACTGGCGCAGCACTTTGGCGCG
>JBBIGT010000171.1:0-3508 GCA_037447395.1 Comamonadaceae bacterium
TGTTGCCGCCATGCGGGCGTTGGCGCAGACGTTGCAATACCAAGCCCCGGATGACTACCGGCCCGGCCAGCAGTTACAAGCATTTTTAGCCTCTAGCCCATGTATAGAAAGCGCGAGCAGCTCTCAGATTGATAGCGAGCATTTCTATACCCAACGTCACGAGGCCGCCGCGCTGCACCGCTGGTACCTGGGCGTCTACACCGACGCCTTCGAGTGGGTGGAACTGCCCAACACGCTGGGCATGAGCCCGTTTGCCGACGGCGGCCTGCTGGCGACCAAACCCTATGTGAGCAGCGCCGCTTACGTCGACCGCATGAGCGACTATGGCAAGGGCTGCACCTATGACAAAAAGCAGCGCGTGGTCGAGTCGGCGTGCCCGTTCAACGCGCTGTACTGGGACTTTTACCTGCGCCACGCCGAGCGACTGCAAAAGAACCCGCGCATCGGCATGGCCTACCGACAGCTGGAGCGCATGGACGCGCCAAGCATGGTGGCGCTGCAGGCGCGCGCCCAGCAAATCCGCCAGCAGCTGGCTACGCTTTAACGACCGCGGCGTCGCTGCTCGCGCAGCATGAACAGGTAAAGCCCTTCGACCTTCTCGCGCGCCCACGGCGTTTTGCGCAAAAACTTCAGACTCGACGCGACGCTGGGATCCATCGCAAAACAGCGCACCGGCACACGCTGTGCCAGCCCTGGCCAGCCATAAAAATCTGCCAAGGCGGTGACCATGGCCTGCAGCGTCACGCCGTGCAGTGGGTTACGCGGCTGCGCCGGCGCCTCGGCTTGCGGTCTGGCTGCGGTGCACGGGTCGGACGCTGCGTCGGGAGCGGGTGTGATCGGTTCGCTCATGGTCTGATTTTGACCTGCCAAGGCCGGCGCCCGCGCCACTCAAGCGTAGCGCGCGGCCATCACATCGAGGTGGATTGGCTTGATCTTGCTGGCGTGGCCGGCGCAGCCGAAGGCTTCGAAGCGCAGTTTGCAGATGCCAGCGGCGGCCTTGCGTGCGGCGATCAGGCATTTGCGCGGGTCGAACTCGCTGGGGTTCTTGGCCAAGCTCTCGCGCATGGCGCCGGTCATGGCCAGGCGGATGTCGGTGTCGATGTTGACCTTGCGCACGCCGCTTTGGATGCCGCGCTGGATTTCTTCCACCGGCACGCCGTAGGTCTCCTTCAGGTCGCCGCCGTACTGGCGGATGATCGCCAGCCACTCTTGCGGCACGCTGCTCGAGCCGTGCATCACCAGGTGCGTATCGGGAATCTGCGCGTGGATTTGCGCGATGCGACCGATGGCCAGAATGTCGCCGGTGGGCTTGCGCGTGAACTTGTACGCGCCGTGGCTGGTGCCGATGGCAATGGCCAGCGCATCCACACCGGTCTGGGCGACGAAGTCTTTGGCCTGCACCGGGTCGGTGAGCATCTGCTCGTGGCTGAGCTTGCCCTCGGCGCCAACGCCATCCTCTTCGCCGGCCTCACCGGTTTCCAGACTGCCCAGGCAACCAAGTTCGCCCTCTACCGACACGCCCACGGCGTGCGCCATCTCGCAAACGCGACGCGTCACGTCGACGTTGTAGGCGTAGCTCGCCGGCGTTTTGGCGTCGGCCATCAGCGAGCCGTCCATCATCACGCTGGTAAAGCCACTGCGAATCGATTGCTGGCACACCGCCGGCGTGGCGCCGTGGTCCTGGTGCAGCACCACCGGAATGTCGGGAAAGGTCTCCACCGCCGCCAGCACCATGTGGCGCAGGTAGGCCTCGCCGGCGTATTTGCGCGCACCGGCGCTGGCTTGCAGGATCACCGGGCTGTCGGTGGCCGCGGCGGCGTCCATGATGGCCTGAATCTGCTCCAGGTTGTTGACGTTGAACGCTGGCACGCCGTAGCCGTGTTCAGCGGCGTGATCGAGGACTTGACGAAGCGATACGAAGGCCATGAGTTTCTCCTGATGGGGGTTAGCCGGCGGCGCGCTTTTGCAGAATCTCGAACGCCGGCAGCGTCTTGCCCTCCAGCACTTCCAAAAACGCGCCGCCGCCGGTCGAGATGTAGCCGACGTCTTTTTCGATGCCGTATTTGGCGATCGCGGCCAGCGTGTCGCCGCCACCGGCGATGCTGAAAGCGCTCGACTGGGCAATCGCCTGGGCAATCACCTTGGTGCCGTTCTCGAACGCGGCAAATTCAAACACGCCGACTGGGCCGTTCCAGACGATGGTGCCGGCGGCCTTGAGCTGCGCGGCCAAGCGGGCGGCGGTTTGCGGGCCGATGTCCAGAATCATGTCGTCGTCGGCGACGTCGCGGGCGGCCTTGACCGTGGCCGGTGCGTCGGCGGCAAAGGTCTTGGCGCACACCACGTCGGTGGGGATCGGCACTTCGGCACCGCGCGCCTTCATGGCGGCGATGA
Source organism: Comamonadaceae bacterium (assembly GCA_037447395.1). Taxonomy (GTDB): domain Bacteria; phylum Pseudomonadota; class Gammaproteobacteria; order Burkholderiales; family Burkholderiaceae_C; genus Rhodoferax. Next base: position 2,392 of record JBBIGT010000171.1, read on the forward strand.
CGGCGCGCGCCTGGTCGACCAGGTCGGGCTCGGCCAGACTTTTGCCAATCTTCAAACCAGCGGCCAGCATGAAGGTGTTGGCAATGCCACCGCCGACGATCAGGCCGTCAACATTTTTCGCCAGGCTTTGCAGAATGGTCAGCTTGGTACTGACCTTGCTGCCGGCAACGATCGCCAGCAACGGCCGTTTCGGGTTGGCCAGCGCGGTGTTGATGGCGTCGATCTCGGCGGCCAACAGCGGTCCGGCGCAGGCGATCGGCGCGTACTGGGCGATGCCGTAGGTGGTGCCCTCGGCGCGGTGCGCGGTGCCAAAAGCGTCGTGCACAAACACATCGCACAGCGCGGCGAGCTTGCGGCTGAGTTCTTCGCTGGCTTTCTTTTCGCCCTTGTTGACGCGGCAATTTTCCAGCAGCACCAACTGGCCCGGCTGCACGGCCACACCGTCGACCCAATTGGCGACCAACGGCACGTCGCGGCCGAGCAATTCACCCAGACGCTTGGCCACCGGGGCCAGCGAGTCTTCGGGCTTGAACTCGCCCTCGGTCGGGCGACCCAGGTGGCTGGTGACCATCACCGCCGCGCCGGCGTCCAGCGCCATCTGGATGCACGGCACGCTGGCGCGGATGCGCGTGTCTTCGGTGATGTGGCCCTGCTTGTCCTGCGGCACATTCATATCTGCACGGATGAACACCCGCTTGCCCCTGGCAAACCCGCTGGCAATGACATCGGCAAATCGCAATACTTTCATGGTCAAACTCCAATGGTGATAAACAATTTTGCGTGCACCGCGCCTCAAGCTGGTGCGTCAGCCGCTGTTTATAGCGCAGGTACCAACCTGGTCAGTTGATCGACGGCACCACCGTGTCGGGCAGCGGCGCAGCCCGGCGGTAGGCGGCGCGGTGCGCCAGCACGCGCACGGCCTCGACCACACGCTCCGGCGTGATGCCAAAGTGCGCGTACAGCTTGGGCGCCGGCGCTGATTCGCCAAAGGTCGCGATGCCAATCACCATGCCGGTGCGGCCAACGTATTTGCGCCAGAAGTCGGGATGCGCCGCCTCGATGGCCACCGTGGGCAAGCCCAGCGGCAAAACCATCTCCTGGTAGGCGTCGCTCTGGC
>JBBIGT010000172.1:0-3378 GCA_037447395.1 Comamonadaceae bacterium
CGGCGTTGCCGACGCAAACCGGCCAAGGCTGCCAACCCCAGTCCCAGCAGGGCGATGCTGGCAGGTTCAGGCACACCGTTGTTGACCGGGGGGGGAGTTGACGCCCCCGGCGCAAAAGCGGCCCCCCCGTAAGTGAAGTAGCTGTCGTAATTGTCATAACCGCTGAGCAACAATTCAAACGGCGAGTCCGCCGTCATTGAAAACGGCCCACTTGTCGCCGATACGTCAATACTCGCATAACTGTAGCCACTCGCGCCCAACGCAGTGAACGGGTCTGCGACGGCTACACCGTCAAGGCGGAAGCCGGCGACGTCTGTCGTTTTCATGATCAAGCTGACGTAGTCAGTCGGGAAGTCTGCCGTGCCCGATGGGGTAGCAAACACATAGCTCTTGAGCCATTGGTCGGCTCCGGGAACGATCGACATCGCAGGGTCGGTATTTCCGCCACCCTGGCTCTGGCCAGTCAAATACTGCGCGACCAGTACTGGGTTGTTGGCGGTGATGGTATTTCCTGTGGGCACCCGAATTTCGCGGTAGTCGCCAGCGTTCAATGTCGCCAGCACTGCGCCGTCGACACTGACGGTGGTGGCGTTCGCCGAGGCGACGATGCGCACGACATCCCCGCTAGGGCCGGTCCGGGGCGTTTTTGCCACGTAGTAGGTTGTCGACAACTGGTTGATGGCGGGCATCTGCTCGACCAGATGATCGCACGCGGAGGCGCCTGTCGGCACGTTGGTGCACCGGTTGCCGGAGAAGACGGCGATCGCCTTATCGGCAACGACGGAATAACCCGTCGCATCGGCCGGGGTCAGCATGTAGGTTTGCCCCTTGTTCAGGGTCACCGTCACCGGCGAGCCACCGCCAGGTGCGGCAAAGGTGACGCTTGTATTGTCTTGCGTCGCCTGGGCTGACACTTGGCCCCCACTGCCACCCCCGTATCCCGCGACCACGTAACTGGTGCCCAACTTGCTGCCGTCGATCAGGTACGACATATCAGTGGTGTACTGTTGACGGCTGAGAAAATAGCCGCTGACGTTGCTTGATGAAGCAATTTTGAAACCGCTGTTCTGAATGGAGCCTTGCGACAGTTCATAGCTGTTGGGAACGGTGATGGTGGTGAAGCCTTGGGCGCCCAGGTTGAACGCCGAATTGACTACCCCGTCGGTACTGGTGAGCGTGCCGGTGGTGTTGGCAGCGCCAAAAATGAACGCTTCGCGGGTGCCCTGACCGATATAGTTCGGGTTCATCTGAAAATACAGCTCGTTGGCGCTGGCACTGGCCACGCCGAAGCCGGCGAAGGCAAGCGCCAAGGCGCGGGACATATAACACTTTTTCATAAAGCCTCCGGTGGTTGATTTAACTGAGGGGGTCAAAATAACGAATTGCCATGGCTTTGGCCGTGGTTGAATTTGTACTTGACGTCGCTCGGTTGTAGACCAAAGCACAATGTGTGCCAATAAATATAATTCTTTGCGAATTATTGAGAAAAATCAATAGCTTGATTGCACTGGACGACTAGCGAACGGCTGCAGGCCTACCGCATGGCCACCCGGTCTTGTAAAAAAAATCGACACAAAAACTGAGTAATAACAAGGGTTTACCCGCATTTTGCGGCAGCGACAGCCGCCCGCTTCAGGCGCCAACGGATCCCATCAGCAGCACCACCAGCGCACCGGCGCCACCGTCGGCGGGCTTGGCTTGCACGAAAGCCAGAACCTCGTTTTTTTGTACCAGCCAACTGTGCACACGGCTTTTCAACACGGGCGCTTTGCCGGGCGAGCCCAGGCCCTTGCCGTGAATGACGCGCACACAGCGAATGCCTTGCTGGTGCGCCGTGCGAATAAATTGCCCCAGCGCTTCGCGTGCGTCGTCGCGGCGCAGGCCGTGCAGGTCGAGCTCGCGCTGAATGCGCCAGTCGCCACGGCGCAGCTTGCGCGTCACGTCAACGCCAATACCGGGGCGGCGAAAGCTTAAATGTTCGTCGACTTCGAGCAGGGTCGATACGTCAAATTCGTCGCTGATGGCTTCTTTGAGTACCGCTTTTTCATCAAACTGATACTGCATCGCCACGGGCATTTTTTGCTCTGGTTTGTGAAGCACTTTGCGCTTGTCTGGCAGGGGCTTGACGGCTCCAGCGGCCTTGATGAAAAGATCGCGGTCCGTGGCCGCCTGTTTAACCGCTTTGGCTTGCGCGCTGGCCTGCGCGGCCCGCCGTTGGGCCTGCGCGGCGATGGCCTTCTTGACCGTTTTCAGGTCGGCCAGCGACTGCACTTTCACCGGTTTCACAGCAACCCCTGCTCGGCCATGCTCAAGGCAACGCCTGGCGCGACGATGACGTGGTCGAGCACGCGCACGTCGATCAGCGCCAACGCCGCCTTCAGCGCTTGCGTCAACATCTCGTCAGCGCGGCTCGGTTGCACCGTGCCGCTGGGGTGGTTGTGCGACAGCACGACGGCGCTGGCGCGCAAATGCAGCGCGCGCTCGACCACCTCGCGCGGGTAGACGCTGGTTTGCGTCAACGTGCCGTAAAACATCTCTTGCAGCGCGATCAGCCGGTGCTGCGTGTCGAGAAACAGCACAGCAAAAACTTCTTGGGTGCGGTTGGCCAGTTGCAGTTGCAGGTAGTGTTTGACGGTGTCGGGCTTATCCAGCACGGCGCGTTCCTGCAGTCGCTGCGCCATGGCGCGGCGCGCCAATTCGAGCACGGCGACCAGTTCGGCGCGTTTGGCCGGGCCTAGACCTTTGACACGCTTGAGGTCGTCAGCGCTGGCGGTCAGCAGCCCGGCAATGCCGTCAAAGCCGGCGTCGGCGCCAGCATTGGGTTTGAGCTGCAATAGTTCTTGCGCCATCTGCAGCACGCCTTTGCCTTTGATGCCGGTGCGCAGCAGCAGCGCCAGCAACTCGGCGTCGCTCAAGGCGCTGGGGCCGCGTGCGAGCAGCTTTTCGCGTGGGCGGGCGTCGGGGGGCAGGTCTTTGAGCGGCATGGGCGGGCAAGGCGCAGCGCCAAGCAAAGCAGAGCAGGGCGAAGGCGCGGTGGGCTTTTACAATCTGGCCTCAGTTTATGCGCTGCGCGCCCACAGGATCTTCATGCCCGTTGTCACCCCCACCATTCAGCCCGGTTCCTTTCTCACCCTGCATTACCGTTTGAGCGGCCCGTCGGGCGACGTCGTCAATACGTTTTCCCACGCGCCGGCGACGCTGACGCTGGGCAGTGGCGCGCTGTCGCCGGCCATCGAGGCGCGCTTGTTGGGCTTGGCCGAGGGCGCACACGCGACCGTCGAGCTGGCCGCCGGCGAGGCGTTTGGTCAGCGCAGCGACGCCATGCTGCAGTGGCTGGCGCGCCAGGAGTTGACCGACCTGGGTGGCGGCGCTCAAGAG
>JBBIGT010000173.1:0-2997 GCA_037447395.1 Comamonadaceae bacterium
CAAATTCGTCACCTCGGGCTGCTGCGCCAGAAAAGCGCCCAGCTCGTGCAGCGTGGCGGCGGTGTTTTCCAGCGGCGTGCCGGCGGGCATTTCCACCACCACCTGGAACTCGCTCTTGTTGTCAAACGGCAGCATCTTCAGCACCACCCACTGCACCAGCGCCAGCCCGACCGACAGTGCCAACGCCACCAGAATGCCGCCCAGCAACAGCCAGCGCTTGCGTGCGCTGTCCAGAAACGGCATCAGCAGTTGGGTGAACAGTGCGGGCAGTTTGCCGGCCAGACCGCCGGTGCCGTGGCTGGTGGCGTCAGACGTTGTGCCGTGCCCATGCGGGCGCATCAGTTTGAGCGCCAGCCAGGGTGTGACGGTGAAGGCGATGGCCAGTGAAATGGCCATGCCTAAGCTGGAGTTGATCGGAATCGGGCTCATGTACGGCCCCATCAGGCCGCTGACAAAGGCCATCGGCAGCAGCGCGGCAATGACGGTCAACGTGGCCAAAATCGTCGGGCCGCCCACTTCGTCCACCGCAGCCGGAATCACCTGGCGCAGGCTCTGGTCGGGCTTGAGTTGTTGATGGCGGTGGATGTTTTCAACGACGACGATCGCGTCGTCAACCAGAATGCCGATCGAAAAAATCAGCGCAAACAGCGACACCCGGTTCAGCGTGAAGCCCCACGCCCATGATGCAAACAGGGTGGCGGTCAAGGTCAGAATCACCGCCGCGCCGACGATCACCGCCTCGCGCCGGCCCAGCGCCAGCCCGACCAGCAAAATCACCGAGCCGGTGGCAAATGCCAGTTTCTGGATCAGCTTGTTGGCTTTTTCGGCCGCCGTTTCGCCGTAGTCGCGCGTCACGGTGGCCTCGATCGACGCCGGAATGACCGTGTTGCGCAGCGCCTGCACGCGCGCGCGCGCGGCCTTGGAGACGTCGACCGCGTTGCTGCCCGGCTTTTTGCTGACGGTAAGCGTCAGCGCCGGGTAGACGGCACCAGCCGGATTGCTGGATGCTTCTGTTTTGCTAGCTGCAGACGCTTGTGATTCAGCGGCGCCAGGCGTAAACCATACATAACGCGCGGGCTGCTGGGCGGCGTCTTCAACGCGCGCCACCTCGCGCAGATAGACCGGCGCGCCGTGGTTGACGCCAACCACCAGGTCGGCCACGTCGTCGGCATTGCGCAGAAACTCGCCGGTCTCCACCGTCAGGCGTTGCGCCGCGGCGCCGCTGGTGTCGAGCACAGCCCCCGCGGGCATGCTGACATTGGCACCGGCGAGCAGCTGCTTGAGCTGCAGCACGTCGACGCCGCGCTCGCGCAGGCGCGCGGGCTCCAGCCAGACGTGCACCGCGCGCCCGGGCCCGCCAATGGTTTGCACCTCGCGCGCGCCGGGCACGCGCTTGAGCTCGGCCTCCAGCGTGTGCGCCACGCGCTCCAGCTCCACAGCGGGCTGCGCGTCGCGGCTGTACAGCGTGACGGCCAGCACCGGCACGTCGTCGATGCCCTTGGGCTTGACGATGGGGGGCAACGTGCCCAGGTCACGCGGCAGCCAGTCCTGGTTGGCGTTGAGCACGTCATACAGGCGCACCAGCGCCTCGGTGCGCGGCACGCCAACCTTGAACTGCACCGTCAGGATAGCCATGCCCGGGCGGGCCACGGAGTAGGTGTGCTCGATGCCGGCGATCTGGCTCAACACCTGCTCGGCCGGGCGCGCCACCATGGCCTGCACGTCGGCGCTGGCCGCCCCGGGGAACGGGATCAGCACGTTGGCCATGGTGACGTTGATTTGTGGCTCTTCCTCGCGCGGCGTCACCAGCACGGCAAACAGGCCCAGCAGCAACGCCACCAGCGCCAGCAGCGGCGTGATGGCGTTCATCTTGAACGACTTGGCCAGCCGGCCCGATACGCCCAGGCGTGTCGGCGATTGCTTTTGCGTTTGCATGCTCACCTCAACGCCCGGTGGCGGAGGCGCTGGCCTGCGCGCCGTTCAGCCCGGCCTTGATGGGGTCGAGTGCGACTTGCTCGCCGTCGATCAGACCCGCCAGCACCTCAACGCCGGCTGCGCCATGGTCGCCGCCCAGGCGCACCGTCTTCAGCGCAAAACCGGTGTTGCTGGCGATGTACACGGCCGTCAGCTCGCCGCGGCGCAGTACCGCGCTGGCGGGCACGATCAGCCGCTGCGACTGGCCGGCGGCAAAGCGCACGCGCACTTGCTGGCCGACGGCCAGCGACGGCGTCACTGTGGTCGGCAAATCAAGTCGCCACTCAACCGTCTGCGCTACCGGATCCGCACCCGGCAAGGCCCGCGTGCTGCTCGGGCGCACCCAGCTCAATGCGCCGTCGGAGCCGCTCAATTGCACCTCAATTTGCGCGGCGGACGTCAGTGCCCGGGCGCGCGAGATTGGCACTTGCACCACGGCGCGCATCAGCGCCGGGGCATACACGGTGAGCAAGGGTGTGCCGGGCATGGCCAGCGTGCCAACCTCGGCCTGCGTTTGCAACACCAGCGCGTCATACGGCGCGGTGACGCGGGTAAACGTTTGCGACAAGCCCGCCTGCCGGCCGCCGGCGCTGGCCTGATCGCGCGCCGCCTGGGTGGCCTTGAGTTGCGCCTGCGCGGCATCCAGCGCTGCAGCGCTGATGAAGCCCTGGGCGCGCAGTTCCTGCGTGCGTTTGAAATTGGCTTGGGCGTTTTGCAGTTCGGCCTGTGCCTGCGTGACCTGTGCCTGGCTGCGCTGTACGCCGCTTTGCGCCTCGCGGTCGTCGATGCTGGCGAGCAACTGGCCTGCACGTACCTTGTCACCGGCTTTGACCAGCAGCGCAGTCACCCGCCCCGGGACCTGCGCCGAAATGGTGCTTTGCTTGACCGCCTGCACGACGCCGTCCAGCTCAAAGCCTTGGCCGACCGACTGGGAGCGGACTGACGCGACCGGCACGGCAACGCCCGATTGCGCCCGGGCAGGGGGCATCGCCACCGTGGTTGCGGCAACAAGCATCCACAGCC
>JBBIGT010000174.1:0-2952 GCA_037447395.1 Comamonadaceae bacterium
CATAAAAAGGCCAAACGCCGCCAGGTAGGTCAGCCCGTACCAATGCACGGCTAGCGGACCGATTTGCAAGGCAATCGGATCAATTTGCGGATGAAGCAGCATGCGAGAGGATCAGTCTTCGAGCAAAGACAGATCGCGCACCGCGCCTTTGTCGGCCGACATCACCAGCTTGGCATACGCCTTGAGCGCGGCTGACACCTTGCGCGGACGCGGCTGCGCGGGCTTCCAACCGACAGCGTCTTGGGCGACGCGCCGGCGCGCCAATTCTTCATCCGACAGCAAAACGTTGATGGTGCGGTTGGGAATGTCGATGCGAATGCGGTCGCCGTTGCGCACCAGGCCAATCGCGCCGCCCGCGGCGGCCTCGGGCGAGGCGTGGCCGATCGACAGGCCCGACGTGCCGCCGGAAAACCGGCCGTCGGTGAGCAGTGCGCAGGCCTTGCCCAAGCCCTTGGATTTGATGTAGCTGGTGGGGTAGAGCATCTCCTGCATGCCCGGGCCGCCCTTGGGGCCTTCGTAGCGGACGATCACCACGTCGCCAGCCTGGACCTGATCGCCCAGGATGTGCTGTACCGCTTCGTCCTGCGACTCGGTGACGTGCGCCGGGCCTTCAAACACCAGCACCGACTCGTCAACGCCTGCGCTTTTGACGACGCAGCCGTCCAGTGCAATGTTGCCGTACAACACCGCCAGGCCGCCCTCTTGCGAAAACGCGTGGGCTACAGAGCGAATGCAGCCCTGCGCGCGATCGGTGTCCAGACTGTCCCAGCGCGTCGCCTGGCTGAACGCCACTTGTGTCGGTTTACCCGCCGGGCCGGCGCGGTAGAACTGCTGCACTTGGGCCGATGGTTGACGCATGACGTCCCACTGCGCCAGCGCGTCTTTCAGGGTTGGCGCGTGCACCGTCGGCGCGTCGGTGTGCAGTTTGCCGGCGCGATCCAACTCACCCAAAATGGCCATCACGCCGCCGGCGCGATGCACGTCTTCGACGTGGTACTTGGGCGTGTTCGGCGCCACCTTGCACAACTGGGGCACGCTACGCGACAAGCGGTCGATGTCCTGCATGGTGAAGTCGATGCCCGCCTCTTGCGCGATCGCCAGCAAATGCAGGATGGTGTTGGTCGAGCCGCCCATGGCGATGTCCAGCGCCATGGCGTTCTCAAACGCTTTCAAGCCAATGGCGCGTGGCAGCACGGTGGCATCGTCCTGCACGTAGTAGCGTTTGCATAGATCAACGATCAAATGGCCGGCGCGCTTGAAGAGTTGCTCACGGTCAGCGTGTGTCGCTACCAGCGTGCCATTGCCGGGCAAGGACAGGCCCAGCGCCTCGGTCAGGCAGTTCATCGAGTTGGCGGTAAACATGCCCGAGCACGATCCACAGGTGGGGCACGCCGAGCGCTCCACGTCAGCCACTTCTTCGTCAGACACCTTGCTGTCGGCGGCCATCACCATGGCGTCGACCAGGTCGAGCTTGACCACGCCCAGGCGCGTCTTGCCCGCTTCCATTGGCCCGCCCGAGACAAACACCACCGGAATGTTCAGGCGCATCGCCGCCATCAACATGCCGGGGGTGATCTTGTCGCAATTGCTGATGCAGACCATGGCGTCGGCGCAATGCGCGTTGACCATGTACTCGACGCTGTCGGCGATGATGTCGCGGCTGGGCAGGCTGTAGAGCATGCCGTCGTGACCCATGGCGATACCGTCGTCCACTGCTATGGTATTGAATTCTTTGGCTACACCGCCAGCGGCTTCAATCTCACGGGCCACCAGTTGCCCGAGGTCTTTTAAATGCACGTGGCCCGGCACAAACTGGGTAAACGAGTTCACCACGGCGACGATGGGTTTGTCAAAGTCACCGTCATTCATACCGGTGGCGCGCCAGAGCGAGCGCGCACCGGCCATATTGCGGCCGGCGGTAGAGGTTTTTGAGCGATAAGCGGGCATGGCGGCTTCCAGGAAAAGTGATGAAAAACGGTCGCCGGATTATGGCTTAGCGCTTGTTGCGCGTTGCCCTATACGTGGCGTCCAACGCCTCTTTGGAGCGCGCGCGACGCTGGTCACGACGCTGGTCCTCAAGCTGCATGGCTTTACGTTTGGTGTAACCCGAGCCGTCGGCCCAGGCCCACCACAGGACCGCCAGGGCAAACGGCGCCCCGATGATCCACCAGGACCACTGCGCCACCGGGCCCAGCTCAAGAATTTTCAACGCCAGCAACAACAAGCCCAAACCGAGAAAGTACATAGTCATCACTCCTTGAGAACACGACAGATTGTCGCAGCAGTCTGACGATGCCAGGGTGCCCTGGCGCCGACGATTGCGCCGCCGCGAAACCGGCCGTTGTACTGGCGCTGCGGTCAACCGGCACCCATACAATGCCGTTGTTGGACCGCCCGCAAACCTTCTGAGGATTCGTCATGAAACGTGCACCATATGCCTTGATTACCCTAATTGCCCTGACCGCCGCTGCGACGCCGGCGCTTGCCGACCAGGCATTGGCGCAAAAGAAAAACTGTCTGGCCTGCCACGCCGTCGACAAAAAAGTCGTCGGTCCGGCGTACAAGGACATTGCCGCCAAGTACGCCGGCCAGAACGTCGCAGCCAAACTGACCGCCAAAGTCATGAAAGGTGGCGCGGGGGTATGGGGTGCCGTACCGATGCCGGCCAATCCGCAGGTCAGCCAGGCCGAGGCCGAAACCCTCGTCAAGTGGGTTCTGTCGCTCAAATAGGCGCATCACACGCCCACAAAAAAAGCCCGCAGTCGCGGGCTTTTTTTATATACAAAAACAGGCTGTAGCCCCTATTAATGGGGACAAACAGCTCTATTTTTTATAGCATCAGAAGTTTTGACCCAATTGCCCCAGGATGGCCGGATTTTCCAGCGTCGACGTGTCCTGGGTAATCGTTTCGCCCTTGGCCAGCGAGCGAAGCAAACGGCGCATGATCTTGCC
>JBBIGT010000175.1:0-2916 GCA_037447395.1 Comamonadaceae bacterium
CAGCGACGCGACGTTGCCGCGCGCGCTGTTCGACAAGATGCTGGCCGCCAAGAACTTTCAAAGCGGAATGCAAACCTTGCGGCAAGTTGAATTTGCGTTGTTTGACATGTTGCTGCATACCGTGCACGAACCCGCCGCCGACATCCTGCCCCTGCTGCAACAGGTGCGCAATGAAGTCGCCGTCTTGCAGCCGCCGACCTGGTCGCGCACCGCGCATACCTTCAGCCACATTTTTGCCGGCGGTTACGCTGCCGGTTACTACAGCTACAAATGGGCCGAAGTACTCAGTTCGGACGCCTTTGCGGCGTTCGAAGAAGCCAGCGGCAACAATCCCGCCACCAGCCTGGACACCGGCCGGCGCTATCGAAAAGAGATTCTTGAAGCGGGCGGCAGCCGACCGGCCATCGAGTCGTTCCGGGCGTTTCGTGGCCGCGAACCGTCGCTCGACGCGCTGTTGCGCCACCAAGGCATGGTACAAGTCGCATGAACAGAGAGGTCTACATGATTTGCATTTCTTCCCCGTTGCGCGCCGCCGCCCTGGTGGCGCTCACTGCGGCACTGAGCAGCACGCTCGCCGCCGCACAAACGCTGTACCGCAGCGTCGACGCCACTGGCCGCGTGACGTTTTCGGACCTGCCACCCAAAGACGCCAAACAATTGGCACCGGCTGGGGTCGCCGGTAACGACCACAGTGCCAATGTGACCCTGCCCTACGAGTTGCGCGCCGTCGTTGGCAAATACCCGGTGACGCTGTACACCTCGGCCGACTGCCGACCCTGCGACGACGGGCGCTCGTTGTTGCGCGCACGCGGGGTGCCGTACGTCGAGAAGACCATCGCCACGGCAGAAGACGCGCAGACGCTCAAACGTTTAGGCAACGCCACGTCACTGCCGCTGCTGAGCGTTGGCACGCAGAACATCAAAGGCTTCGCTGCCAGCGAGTGGCAACAGTACCTGAGCTTTGCCGGTTACCCTGAAAGCAGCCGCCTGCCTGCGGGCTATCGTGCACCGGCACCGACGCCGCTGGTCGACGTACCAGTCTCCGCGCCGGTGGCCACGCCAGCCAGTGCAACAACCGCGCCTGCGCCGGCGCAGGCTGTGCGACAAGCGCCACCGCCCGCTAATCCGGCGGGCATTCGCTTCTGACGTCAATCAGCCGACGATCAGGCGCTGGGCAGCGCGATCTGGTGATCGACGCTGCGCAGATAGTCGTTGAAGATGTGCTCGGCGCTAAGCAACTGATAGCTGCCGTCGGCGTTCTTGCGCGTCGTGTCTTTCAGGCGGTAGGTATAGTGCCCGCAGGTCCAGAGCTTGAAGTTGCGCATCTGGGTGCACAGACAGGTTTTATCCTGCACCGAAATGTTCTTGCCGTCCGGATGGAGCGCCAGTTCGCGGTTGTAGGCGGTGATGTAGGCGCAATTGCCGTTGCCGTCGAGCAGGTAGCCATACGACTCGCAATTGGGGCGAATGCCGTCACCAATGGCCGGTGACGTCTTGAGCATGCGCATCGGGTAACCGGTGGGCGAAATGGTGTTGACAACGATGTCGTCCTCGTTGGCGCGCAAGTAGTCCTGCTTGACCTCGGCGGGCAGACCGCATTCATTGGCGACCGTAAAGCGGGTGGCCACCTGCACCGCCGCCGAGCCGCTTTCCAGAAACGACACCGCGTCGCTGCCGGTAAAAATGCCGCCAGCGGCAATCACCGGAATGTCGAGCTTTTCGTCGTTGACGTACTTGATGACCTCGGTGACGATGGTGGCCAGGTCGTACTGCGCCCAGTCCAGGCCAAAGCCCAGGTGCCCGCCCGCCAGTGGCCCTTCAACAATGACGTAGTCGGGCAAGCGGTTCAGCCGCGCGTTCTTGCGCAAGAACAGTTGCAAGGCGCGCACGCTGCTGACGATGATGCCCAGCTTGACGTCGCGAAAACGCGGGTGCTCGGCAATCAGCGCAAACGAGCCCAGATGCAGCCCGGCGCTCAAGGTGATGCCGTCAATACCCGCGTCCATGGCGCTGGCCATGCGTACCTGCAAGGTCTCGCGCGGGCCGTTCATGGTCAGCTTTTCCATGCAGTTGACAAAAATCAGGCCATCGCCTTTTTTGGCGTTCATGGTCGAACCCACGTGGCGCCGGGTAGCGTCGGCCAATACCTCAAGGTCAAACTTGACCTGCGACTTGTCGGCGTTGAGGATGTTGTGCTTGTATTGGCGCGTCTTGTCTTTGACAAAGCTGGTGTCGAAGCGGCGGTCAGAAACGTCGTTGACCATCGCATCTGAGATATGGCCGATACCACCAAGACGGGCGGTTTCCAGCGCCAGTTCGGCCGTCGAAATGTCCACACCCATGCCACCGACGATGATCGGCACGATCTCTTTCTTGCCGAACTTCAGGCGAAAGTCATCCACACGCTTCATGAAAATCCTTGAGACGACGGGCGTCAGCGTCCGCTGCCAACAAATTATTGCAGCGTGTGAAGACCCGGAAATCAGCAAGGTGAAAAGACCCTGCGAGGTTGGGATTCTACCCGTGCACCACCCTCGCGAGGCCGCTCAAGCGGCCGCTTTATCGCACCAGACAAGGCCGCTTGTTGTCGAATTTCCAGCCAGCGATCAGGTACTGCATGGCGATGGCGTCATCGCGCGCGCCTAAGCCATGATGCAGGTAGAGCTGATGCGCTTTCTCAACCTCGGCCATATCCAGCTCGACGCCCAGCCCGGGCCGCTTCGGTACGGTGATGCTTCCGTCGACGATCTGCAACGGCGCTTTGGTCAAGCGTTGCCCGTCTTGCCAGATCCAGTGGGTCCCAGGTCAGGCCGTTCATTTGGCACAACTGCGCCACGCGCACCGAGCCTTGCATGGTCCAGAAATGCGGGTCAGCCAGCGGAATGTCGACGCTGTGCAAGGCGACGGAATGCGCCA
>JBBIGT010000176.1:0-2828 GCA_037447395.1 Comamonadaceae bacterium
CCACCATCGCCGGGCGGTACACCGACCAACGCAGCTTGGTTTCGCTGCGCACGATCTTTTCAGACTCGTGCTTGGTCATGAAGTAAGGATGCTCGACGTTCTCGGCCTCGGCGAACATGTCCTCGCGGAACACGCCTTCATACAGGCCAGCGGCAGCGATCGACGACACGTGATGAAAGTGCCCGGCGTCAATGGCCCGGGCAAAGTCGACGGTGTTGCGCGTGCCGTCGACGTTGACGGCGATCTGCTGCTCGGCGTCGGCGGCCAGGTCGTACACGGCCGCCAAATGGTAGAAGTGATCAATCTGGCCTTTGAGCAGTTTGACATCGGACGCCGATACACCGAGCTTTTTTTCGGTCAGGTCGCCCGTGACGGGCAGCAGTCGATTGGCGTTGACGTTGCAAAACTCGCGCAAGGCCCGAACCTTGCCGTCGCTGCCCTGGCGCACCAACACGTGCACCACCGCACCTTTGCGTTCCAGCAATTTTTTGACCAAGCGCTTGCCGATAAATCCAGTGGCTCCCGTGACGAAATAATGCATCGCTGTCTCCATTGAAAGAAGGTCGGATTCTTGCCCGGAAACGCAGAGCCGGCCTCAGCGTAAACCCGCATCGGGCCAACCCGTCGTCGATTTAGAAAGCCGCACCTACAACCACGCTGCTTTGCCCTCTACAGTGCGGGCTTCCCACATCACCGGAGTCCCCCATGGTCACCAAGCTCAAGAAGACCCCTGCGGCCAAAAAGACAACCGACAAGAAGCCCGGCATGCCGTTGGCCAACTCGGTCAAGGATTCAGCGCAACAGATCTGGCAAGCCGGTCTGGGCGCCTTCAACAAGGCGCAGACCGAAGGCACCAAGGCGTTTGAGGCGCTGGTCAAAGAGGGCATGAGCTTTCAACGCAAGACGCAATCGGCCGCCGAAGAAAAGATCACCGAAGCGACGCAGAAAATGACCAGCATGGCCAGCGACATCTCCAGCAAGGCATCGGGCCAATGGGACAAGCTGGAAAACATTTTTGAAGACCGCGTGGCGCGGGCGCTCAACAAGCTTGGCGTGCCCTCGGCCAAAGACGTCAACGCGCTGATCGCGCGCATCGACGCGCTCAACGCCAGCGTGCAAAAGCTCACGCCAGCCAAGGCAAAACCGGTGGCCAAGACGGTGCCGAATTCACCCGCCACGCCCGTGCGCAAAGCGACCGCCAAGAAAAAGACGCCAACGGCGAAAACGCCGACGCGAAAGGCAGCAACCAAGGCGGCAGCGCCGGCCAGCGCGGCTGCGGCACAGGTAAACCCTGATTAAAAAAAGCACGGTCGGTCGTAAACTTGCATCTCATGAAGAGGCACGCTGTACCGCCGTCCCCCAAAATTGCATTGGCGCTGGCTGGCGGCGGGCCGCTCGGGGCCATCTATGAGATTGGCGCCCTGTGCGCGCTGCAGGAGTCGCTCGACGGCATCGATTTCACCCGGCTGCAGCACTACGTCGGCGTTTCTGCGGGGGGCTTCATCGCCGCCGGGCTGGCCAACGGCATCACGCCGCAGCAGTTGTTTGCCTTATTCATTGAAGACCGCCAGCGCCAGGCCGAGGCGTTTGATCCAGCCTGGTTGCTCAAGCCGGCCTTCTCGGAGTTTTTCTCGCGAGGCTTGTTGCTGCCCGAGCTGTTGTTGCGTGGCGCCTGGCACGGCACGGTTGGTCGCAAGTCGCTGATGCGCACGCTCGAGCGCCTGAGCCCGAGCCTGCCCACGGGCCTTTTCTCCAACGCGCAAATCGACGTTGAACTCAGTAAATTGTTTTCACGTCCGGGGCGCAGCAACGACTTTCGCCAACTCAACAGTCGCCTGACGCTGGTGGCCACGCACCTCGACAGCAGCCGCGCCGTATCGTTCGGCCGCCCGGGTTGGGACCACGTGCCCATTTCCAAGGCAGTGCAGGCCAGCGCGGCACTACCCGGCCTGTTTCCGCCGGTAGAGATCGATGGTCAGCATTTTGTTGACGGTGCGCTGCTCAAGACCATGCACGCGTCGATCGCCCTGGACGAGGGCGTTGACCTGATGTTGTGCGTCAACCCGCTGGTGCCGTTTGACGCGACGCGGCCGTCGCTGCCCCATGAATCGCTGACGCCGTGGGCCGCGCCTGAGCCGATTCCGCACATTGCCGACGGCGGCCTGCCGGCGGTACTCAGCCAGACCTTTCGCTCACTCATCCACTCGCGCTTGCAGCTGGGCCTGAAGCATTACGCGCAGGCGTACCCGACGACCGACATCGTGCTGATCGAGCCGAACCATCGCGACCCTGAGCTGTACCTGGCCAACACCTTCAGCTACAGCCAGCGCCGCCACCTGGCCGAGCACGCCTATCAACAGACGCGGCAGATGCTGCGCGCCCAGCAAACGCCGTTGGCCACCAGGCTCGGCTATCACGGCATCACCATCAAGCACCAGGTGCTCGACGACGAGCACCGCCACCTGTGCGCGCCGCGGCGAGCGTCGGCGCGCATCGGGCGGTCACTGACCAAGCTCAACGACTTGCTCGACAACCTGACGCAAGTGGTTCAACGCGCCGCGCCGCTGGCAGAACAGCCATGGTAAAGAAGGCGCCGCGCCGTACCGCCGAGCGTATTCTTGAAGTTACGCTGGCCTTGTTCAACCGCTTTGGCGAGCCCAACGTCTCAACGACGTTGATCTCCAACGAACTCAACATCAGCCCGGGCAATCTGTACTACCACTACCCGGCCAAAGACGAGTTGATCAACGCCTTGTTCGACCGCTTCGAGCGCGCACTGGGCGACTTGCTCAACGCCAGCGACGACGTGCGCAACGTCGAAGACGCCT
>JBBIGT010000177.1:0-2776 GCA_037447395.1 Comamonadaceae bacterium
TTGGCCGGCAGCGCCGCTTTGACGGTATAGGTGCGCGTCACCGGGTCGGCGCTGGCGGCCACTTCACGCACCACCGCGCTGATGGCCGCGCCGTCGGGCCAGACCTGTACCCGCACCGGTCGGCCAGCATGGATGGCGTCGACCTTGTCCTCGGGCACGGCAAACACCACGTCGCGCGCGCCATCCAGGGCGACCTGCACGACCGCAGCGCCGGCACCGAGCACCTGGCCCGGCTCGGCCAGCACGGCGGTCACCACGCCGGCGGCGTCGGCCCGCAGCGTGCTGTAGCGCGCCTGGTTGCTTTGCGTCGCCAGTTGCGCCTGCGCCGCCTCGAGTTGCGCCTGCGCCGCATCCAGCGTGGCGCGGCGTCGCTGCAGCTCGGCGGCGCTGATGAAGTTTTGCTGGCGCAGCGTCAGATAGCGTTGGTGGTCGGCGTCGGCCAGTTCACGGTTGGTGCGCGCAGCGCTGACTTGCGCCCGTGCCGCGTCGACGCCCAGTTGCAGGTCGGCGCCGTCCAGCCGCGCCAGCTCCTGGCCGGCGCGCACGCGCTGACCCAGGTCAACGCTGCGTTGCAGCAGCTTGCCGCCGACGCGAAAGCCCAGCTTCGCCTCGCTGCGGGCGCGCACCTCGCCGCTGTAGCCGATGGTGCTGGCCAGTGGCGCCACGCCGACCGTGATGAGCTTGACGGCGCGCACCGGCTCCGGCGCCGGCGCCGGTTTGGCACAGGCGCCGAGCCACAGCGTCGTTATAGTCAGCACCGCAAAGCAGGCGGCGCGCCGGGATGGCAGGTAATTCATGGCAAAACGTCCTCGTAAATTTTTTACTGACCGATTGGTTATTAATTCTAGGCGATTGCCGATGCCACCACGCCGCCGCAACGACAGACCAGCATGGCTGTAGGTCATTACGAAAACTTTCCGGTGGCCTCGCTCCTGTGCCCGGCGCGCCTGCGCCCGGCGGTGCGGGCGATCTACCACTTTGCCCGCACGGCGGACGACTTGGCCGACGAAGGCGACGCCAGCGCCGCGCAGCGCCTGGACGCCTTGCAAGCCTACCGCGCCGACCTGGCGGCGGCCGCGGCCGAAAGCGGCGGCGCCAGCGCCCACTGGCCGCAGGTTTTTGCACCACTGGCCCGCGTGATCGCCGCGCAGCAACTGCCGCTGGCGCTGCTGCACGATCTGCTCGACGCCTTCGCGCAGGACGTGCGCTTTAGCGCCGGCGCGCGCCGTTACACCGACGACGCCGAGCTGCTGGACTACTGCCGTCGCTCGGCCAACCCCATTGGCCGGCTACTGCTGCATTTGTACGGCGTGCACGACGCGCTGGCGCTGGCGCAAAGCGACCAGATTTGCAGTGCCCTGCAGTTGATCAACTTCTGGCAGGACCTGCGCGTCGACACGGCGCGCGCACGCTGCTACATCCCGCGCGCCGCCATGGCCCGCTTTGCCGTCACCGAGGCCGACTTCGCGCCCGACAGTGACTCCGCAAACGCTTCACTATTGATAGCTTCTTACGTAGACGCAGCAAGGGCCATGATGCAAAAAGGCGCTCCATTGGCACGACGCCTGCCGGGACGCATCGGCTGGGAGCTGCGGCTGGTGGTGCAAGGCGGCCTGCGCGTGCTCGACAAAATTGAAGCGCTCGGTTACGCCAGCTGGCGGCAGCGCCCGGTGCTGACGGCGTTGGACCTGCCGCGACTGCTGTGGCGCGCCCTGCGCATGTAAGCCGGATGACCACGCCGCCGTTGTCGATGGGGCGAGCAGGTATCATCCGCGTCCGCGGTCGCGACTGTCGCCATCGGCTCAAGCGTGGCGCAGCCAACCCGGCGTTAGGAAACCCACCGTGCTCAAGAAACTTCTCTCCAGCCTGCTCGCGGCGTTGGCGCTGGCGCCGACCGGCTACGCCCGCGCCGACGACACCGGCGCCATTCTTGACCAGCTGGCCGCCGTTTACGGCAGTCAGGCACCGGCCGCGATGCGCGTCAGCGGCAGCACCATTTCTTTCAGCCGCGGCGAAGGCACGCTGGAGCGCCTGTTCAAAGCACCTGACCGCTTTCGCAACGCGGTGAAGTACGCCACCGGCACCGAGGTCCGCACCATGATTGGCCCGATGGTCTGGTACCACGACAAGCCGGCCAACCCGGCGCTGCGTGCGGCCATCGCCTTGCAGGCCGCGCGGGTGGCCCTGCCGTGGAACCTGCTGGCCCAGCGCGCCAGCGTGCATGACCTTGGCAGCAGCGAGGTCGACGGCCAGGCGGTGCAGACGCTGGAGTTCAGCCTGGAGCCGACGCTGAAGATGGTGTTGCAGGTGGCGCTGGGCAGCGGCCACATCGTTGAGTCGCGCGGCATCATGATCGCCGGCGAGCGGACCATGGAATTCACCACCAAGTACTCTGATTTCCATAGCGCTGGTGGACGCACCTACGCCGGCCGTGAAGAACAATACGCCATGGGCCAGCACATCGGCCATACGCGCATTGAGCGCGTCGACTACCTCGACACGCTGGCCGACAGCGCCTTTGCGCCGTGGACCACGGTCTATCTGCACCCGCGTGACGTTGGCGCCTCAGGCGACACCGTCCTGGCGCTGCGCTGACCGCGCCGGCGCCGTTACCCAACCATTACCCAACCTTGCCCCGCCACCGGATACCGGCTTTTTAAAAGGAACCCCGCACCATGGCTTACCCACCCGAGTTTCTCAAGCGCGTCGACCGCTTTGTCGATCTGGCCAACGAAATCGGCCAAAACGGCCAGGGCGGCGAAGCCAGCGCGGCGAT
>JBBIGT010000178.1:0-2767 GCA_037447395.1 Comamonadaceae bacterium
CACCCAGCGTGGTGCAGCGCCAGGCGCGGCTGCAACATCATGAACAGACTCCTGCCCCGCGCGTTGCTGGCGCCCGCCGTGGTTTCGCTCTTCCTGTGGATGATCGTGCCGCTGGCAATGACGATTTATTTTTCGCTGATCCGCTACAACTTGATGCAGCCGGATGTGCACGGTTTCAACGGGCTGGCGAACTTTGAATTCTTTGTGACCGACCCGTCGTTTGGCACCGCGGTGCTCAACACCGTGCTGCTGCTGGGCAGTGTGATTTTGATCACGGTGGTTCTGGGCACTTTGCTGGCGCTGCTGGTCGACGAGCCGTTCCCGGGCCGCGGGCTGGTGCGCATCTTGCTGATCTCGCCGTTTTTTGTCATGCCGACGGTCAACGCGCTGCTGTGGAAGCACATGATGATGAATCCGATCTACGGCGTGCTGGCGCAGGTCTGGCAGTTTTTTGGTGCCGCGCCAGTGGACTGGCTGACCGACTGGCCGCTGTTCAGTGTCATCGTCATCGTCGCCTGGCAATGGCTGCCGTTTGCCACGCTGATCTTCATCACCGCGTTGCAGTCGATGAGCCGCGAGCAGCTGGAGGCGGCGCGCATGGACGGCGCCAACTATCTGCAGCAATTGCGCTACCTGTACCTGCCGCACCTGGGGCGTTCGGTGGCCGTGGTGGTGATGATCGAATTGATCTTCTTGCTCAGCGTTTTCGCCGAGATTTACACCACCACCGGTGGCGGCCCGGGTGACGCCAGTACCAACGTGGCGTTTCTCATCTTCAAGCAGGCTTTGCTCGACTTTGACGCCGGCGTGGCCTCGGCCGGCGCGCTGTTTGCGGTGCTGCTGGCCAACGTTGCCGCCGTGTTCCTGATCCGCATGGTCGGCAAAAACCTCGACAAGTGAGTTGCCCATGAAACCGTTTAAATGGCCACTGGTCCTGTTTTGGTTGCGCACGTCCGCGGCCTGGCTGAGCAGCCTGTTGTTGTTTTTTCCGCTGGGTTGGCTTGTGCTGACGGCGTTCAAGACCGAACTGCAGGCGATCGCCGTGCCGCCGCTGCTGCTGTTTACGCCGACGCTGGAGAACTTCAGCATCGTGCAAGAGCGTAGCGACTACCTGCTGTACGCCCAGAATTCGCTCATCACCAGCGTCGCCTCGACGCTGCTCGGGCTGGCGCTGGCCTTTCCGGCGGCGTACGCCATGGCCTTCTTCAAAGGTCGGCACACCAAAGACATCCTGATGTGGATGTTGTCGACCAAGATGATGCCGGCGGTGGGCGCGTTGGTGCCGGTCTACGTCATGGCGCAGACCGCCGGCCTGCTCGACAGCCGCACGGCCTTGGTCATCGTCTTCACCTTGAGCAACTTGCCGATCATGGTCTGGATGCTGTATTCGTACCTGAAGGAAGTGCCGTCGGAAATTTTGGAGGCCGCGCGCATGGACGGCGCCACGCTGTGGCAGGAGTTCCGGTTGGTGTTGTTGCCGCTGTGCGTTGGCGGCTTGGCGTCGACCGGCCTGTTGTGTCTGGTGCTCGCCTGGAACGAGGCGTTCTGGTCGCTCAACCTGAGTGCGGCCAAGGCCGGAACGCTGGCCACCTTGATCGCCTCGTACTCGAGTCCTGAAGGGCTTTTCTGGGCCAAGTTGTCGGCGGCGTCGTTCATGGCGATCGCACCGATTGTGGTGTTTGGCTGGTTCAGCCAGAAGCAACTGGTGCAAGGTCTGACTTTTGGCGCCGTCAAATAAAAAAATCGCAGCATCTTCGGAGACTTTTCTTAATGGCTTATCTCTCACTCAGTGGCGTCGAAAAAACGTTCGGGCAGACACGCGTCATCAAGGGCATCGACCTGGACATTGCGCAGGGCGAGTTTGTCGTGTTTGTCGGGCCATCGGGCTGTGGCAAGTCGACCTTGCTGCGCCTGATCGCCGGCCTGGAAAACATCGACACCGGGCGCCTGTTGCTGGACGGTCGCGACATCACCGACTTGCCGTCGAGCAAGCGCGACTTGGCCATGGTTTTTCAGAGTTACGCGCTGTACCCGCACATGAGTGTCTATGAAAACATGAGCTTTGCCCTCAAACTGGCCAGGACCGATGCCGCGGTGATCAAGGACAAGGTGACGCGCGCCGCCGAAATTCTCAACCTGACCAGCTACCTGGAGCGCACGCCCAAGGAGCTGTCGGGCGGGCAGCGCCAGCGCGTCGCCATTGGCCGGGCCATCGTCCGGGCGCCCAAGGTGTTCTTGTTTGACGAGCCGTTGTCCAACCTGGACGCGGCGTTGCGTGGCCAGACGCGCATCGAGATCGCCAAGCTGCACCGTGACCTGGGCGCCACGACGATCTACGTCACGCACGACCAGGTCGAGGCCATGACGCTGGCCGACCGCGTCGTGGTTTTGCGTGACGGCCTGATCGAACAGGTTGGCACGCCGCTGCAGCTGTACGACCGGCCGGCGAATCAATTTGTTGCGCAGTTCATCGGCACGCCGCAGATGAACGTGGTGGCGCTGGCGCAAGTGCCCGAGCTGGCCACGCTGGCTGGCGTGGTGGGCGACGGCGCCATCGGCTTGCGCCCGGAAGATATGCATCTGCTGGCGCCGGGCCAGGGCCAGTTCGACGCGCGCGTCGAATTGGTCGAGGCGCTGGGTTCCGAAACGCTGGTCTATGTCAGCACGGCGCGCAGCGCGCAGTTTGTCGTCCGACTCAACCAACGCACGGCGCTGCACACCGGCGACGCGGTGGGCGTGCAGGTCGATGTGGCGTTGGCGCACAAAT
>JBBIGT010000179.1:0-2760 GCA_037447395.1 Comamonadaceae bacterium
CAAGCGGTTGGCAAACACCGCGGCGACCATCGGCCGGTCGCTGGCACGGCCGGTCTCTTTTTCGACGATGCTGGCCAGCGTCAACAACGCGTCGCGGCTTTTCAGCGGCGCGTCAACGGCGCGTTGTTGCCAGGCATGTTCCAGCTGCTGGTCCATGGCGCGCAACGCTCGCTCAAGCAGCGCCAGATCACTGCTGCCCTTGGCGTAGGTGTAGGTGTCGGGGTAGAAGCGCCCTTCTGGGGCGAGCCCCGGTCGACCCAATTTTTCCATAATCAAATTGCCATCAAGCCCTTTTGTTTGTTGGGCTAAATGCTCTTCTTTTGCGAGTATTTCTTGATACTGCCGGAAGGTCAGTCCTTCGACCAGTGTGACCGCGCGCAGCGCCTCGTCGCCGCGCACCAGTTTGCTTAACAGCTGGCGCGGCGTCAGCGGCGCCGTCAACTCATAGCTGCCGGCCTTGATTTGCCGCGCCTGGCCCGACAAACGAAACCACCAGTACAACAGCGGCGCGGGCGCCTGAACGCCGGCGTCAACCGCTTGCTGCGCCACGGCGCGTGCGCTGCTGCCCGGCTCGACCGCCAGCTCGACCACTGGAGCAGCCAGCGGCAGCGGCTGATATATCCACCAGCCTGCGCCGCCGCCCGCTAGCAGGCACAGCAAAACAATTCCGACCAAGATGCGACGCACGTCCCTGTTGCCTTCCCGAAAATAAGCGTCGCATCATAATCGGCGCATGGACCATCTTCTCAACGGCGTCATCCGCTTGACGCATCTCGGGCTGATTCGCGCGCAGGGCGACGACGCGGCCAAATTTCTGCACAACCAGTTCACCAACGACTTTGTCCTGCTCGGCCAGGAGCGCGCGCGCTTGGCTGGTTTTTGTAGCGCCAAGGGCCGCTTGCAGGCCAGTTTTATCGGCTTCAAGCGCAGCCCCAGCGACCTGCTGCTGATCTGCAGCCAGGACATTCTGGCGGCGACGCTGAAGCGCCTGGCGATGTTCGTGCTGCGCGCCAAGGTCCGGCTCAGCGACGCCAGTGGCGACTTTGCACTGTTTGGTTTAGCCGGTACTGCCGTCTCGGATGCTTCAATAAAAATAGCTGACTACCATGACGATGTATGGGCTAAGGCCGATTTTGATGATTGTTCCTTGGTGAACTTGTACCCGGCCGACGGCGTCGCCAGAGCCCTGCTGGTGGCGCCAACCCACGGTGCCGCGCCGGCCGGCGCCAGCCTGTCACCGGCGTTGTGGGCGTATGGCGAGGTACGCAGTGGCGTCGCCACGGTCAGTGCGCCAATCGTCGACGCCTTCGTGCCGCAGATGCTCAACTACGAGTCGGTCGGTGGCGTCAATTTCAAAAAAGGCTGCTACCCGGGGCAGGAAGTCGTCGCACGCAGCCAGTTTCGCGGCACGCTCAAGCGACGCGCCTACCTGGCGCTGGCCGACGCGCCGATGCAAGCCGGTGATGAAGTCTTTGCCGCCGGCGACGCGCAACCTTGCGGCACCGTGGCGCAAGCGGCAACTGCACCGAGCGGTGGGTTTGCCGCGATTGTGTCGATGCAGATCAGCGCGTTTGAAGCGGGTGGCCTGCGGCTTGGTGCCGTCGACGGGCCTGAAATCAGGGTGAGCGCGGCGCCCTACCCGCTGCTCGAAGACATTTAGGCCGCGTCCTGGGTGGCTTAGCCGGCCTGCACTTGTCCTGCTTCGATGGTGATGACGCGTTGGCAGCGTGCGGCCAAGGCTTTGTCGTGTGTCACTAGCAGCAACGTCGTACCGCGTTCGCGGTTCAAATCGAGCATCAATTCCATCACCGTCTCGCCGGTGGCAAAGTCCAGGCTACCGGTTGGCTCGTCGGCGAGCAACACGGCCGGCTGCACCACAAAGGCACGGGCCAGCGCCACGCGTTGCTGCTCGCCGCCCGACAGCACCTTTGGATAGTGTCCCAGCCGTTGCGAGAGGCCCACGCGGGCCAGCATCTCGGTGGCGGTTTGGCGCGCGTCGCGCCGGTTCATCAGCTCCAGCGGCAGCATGACGTTTTCCAGCGCGCTGAGGTTGCTGAGCAACTGAAAACTCTGGAACACAAAACCGAGCTTTTGCGCGCGCAGCGCCGCCCGTGCGTCTTCGCTCAGGGCAAACAGGTCCTGACCGGCCAGTTTGACGGTGCCGTGGGTCGGCACGTCGAGTCCGGCGATGATCGACAACAACGTGCTTTTGCCCGACCCGGAGGCGCCGACAATCGCCACCGTTTCCTGCGCCGCCAGGCGGAAATTGATATCACGCAAAATAGCGAGCGTGCCGGTCGAATCGGTCACCGACTTGGAAACGTGTTCGACCGAGATGATGCAATCTGACATTGGATTTTTTTTGAATCAAAACATTGTGAACCGGCGTCACTGTAGCGTGCTGCTGGCCGTGCTGTCGTGCGCCGCGCTGAATGCCCGTGGCGCCGCAGTGCCAACGCCAACGGCCAAGGCGGCACCGCAAAAAATTCTGGTGCTTGGTGACTCGCTGAGCGCCGAATACGGTCTGCGCCGCGGCAGCGGCTGGGTGGCGCTGCTCGAGCAACAACTGCGCGCCGAACGCCTGCCCTGGGCAGTGGTCAACGCCAGCATCAGTGGCGACACCACGTCGGGCGGTCGCGCGCGTCTGCCGGCGCTGCTGCGCCAGCACCGGCCCGGCGTCGTCGTCATCGAGCTCGGCGCCAACGACGCGCTGCGCGGTCTGTCGCTGTCTCTGACTCAAGACAACTTGACGGCGATGGC
>JBBIGT010000180.1:0-2639 GCA_037447395.1 Comamonadaceae bacterium
CGTTTCCCGCCGCTCGCTGCTCCATCCATCTCCTTGCCCCACGTGTCCAAATCTTTTGAAATCAAAAGCGCTCAGTTGCCTGTGATGGCGCTTTTGCTGAAGGTGGACAAAGTTCAGAAAGTGGCCCAGGAGTTGCTGCAAAGTTACGGGCCGGACAGCGACAGTGCTGATTTTTTTGCCGGTGACGCGCTGCTCATCGATTGTCAAAAACTCAGCAGTGCGCTGACCGCTGAAAGCCTGCAAGCGTTGCTCAAGGCGCTGCTGGCGTGCCGGCTCAAAGCGGTGGCGCTACGCAGCCCGCGGCCAGAAGATCATCGTCTGGCGGCGATCTTCAATTTGGTCGTCAGCAGCGACGAACCAGTGTTTGCCAAGCCGGCAACACCGGCGCCTGCGGTCGCCCCCGTCGAGGTCATCCGCGAAGTCGTGCGCGACGTGGTGCGTGAGGTCCCGGCGGCGGCGGCGCAGACGATGATCGTCGAGCGTCCGGTGCGTTCCGGGCAAAAGATTTTTGCCCGTGGCAGTGATCTGGTGCTGCTGGCGATGGTCAACCCGGGCGGCGAAGTGGTTGCCGACGGCAACATCCACGTCTACGCGCCCTTGCGCGGTAAAGCCATGGCCGGCGCCAGCGGCAACACCAAAGCGCGTATTTTTTCGACCTGTCTGGAGCCTGAGCTGATCGCCATCGCCGGTGTTTACCGCACCAGCGAAAACGCCTTGCCCAAGTCCGTTCAGGGGAAGGTGGCGCAAGTGCGCCTGAGCGACGACGGCCAGGAAAAATTGCTTTTTGAAGCGGTGTCGAGCTGATCGATTCCGCGGCCAACTCTTTTGAAAGTGCGATTGCAGCTATGACAAAAATCATTGTGGTGACCTCGGGTAAAGGCGGCGTGGGCAAAACGACGACCAGTGCCAGCTTTGCCACCGGCTTGGCCTTGCGGGGTCACAAAACGGCGGTGATCGACTTCGACGTCGGCCTGCGCAACCTCGACCTGATCATGGGTTGCGAGCGTCGTGTCGTCTACGACCTGATCAACGTCATTCACGGCGAAGCCAGCCTTAATCAAGCGCTCATCAAAGACAAGCAATGCGACAACCTCTTCGTGTTGGCGGCGTCGCAAACGCGTGACAAGGACGCCTTGCACCTCGAAGGCGTGGCCAAGGTCATCGACGAGTTGCGCACGATGGCCTTCGATTTCATCGTCTGCGACTCGCCGGCGGGCATCGAAACCGGCGCGCTGATGGCCATGCACTTTGCCGACGAAGCGCTGGTAGTGACCAACCCGGAAGTGTCCTCGGTGCGCGATTCAGACCGCATTCTGGGCATTTTGGCGAGCAAGACCCGCCGCGCCATCGATGGCTTGGAGCCCGTCAAGGAGCACCTGCTGATCACCCGCTACAACCCGTCGCGCGTCGACCAGGGGCAAATGCTGTCGCTGCAGGACATCAAAGACATCTTGCGTATCGAGCTGATTGGCGTGATCCCAGAGAGTGAGATGGTCTTGCAGGCATCCAACCAGGGGGTGCCTGCGGTGCACCTCGAGGGCAGCGACGTTGCCGAGGCGTACAAGGACGTCGTCGATCGCTTCCTGGGTGAAGACAAACCGATGCGCTTTACCGAGCCGGTCAAACAGGGCTTCTTTGCCCGCCTGTTTGGGGGAAAGTAGCGCCATGTCGTTTTTCTCGTTTTTCCTCGGTGAAAAAAAGAAGACTGCCAGTCTCGCCAAAGAGCGCCTGCAGATCATTCTGGCGCACGAGCGCAGTGGCCGCGGCCCGGCTACGCCAGACTACCTGCCGTCGCTGCAGCGCGAGCTGATCGCCGTGATCAGCAAGTACATCAAGATCAACCCCGGCGACATCAAAGTCAACGTCGAGCGTCAGGACAATCTGGAAGTCCTTGAAGTCAAGATCGAGCTGCCCGACCGGCCGTAAGATCGCTATAAATAAAATAGCTTGTAGCGCTTTATATATAAGGGCTACATACCTATTTTTATTATAAATTTGGTGACCAGCGCTTGAGCAGCAAGGCGTTGCTCATGACGCTGACTGAACTTGCCGCCATCGCCGCACCGGCCAGCACCGGGTTCAAGACGCCGAACGCTGCCAGCGGGATGCCGACAACGTTGTAGATAAACGCCCAGAACAGGTTTTGCCGAATCTTGATGACCGTGCGGCGTGAAATATCCAAGGCCGCAGCGACCAGCGTCAGGTCGCCACGCATCAGCGTGATGCCGGCGGCGTGCATCGCCACGTCGGTGCCGCAGCCGGCGTTGGCCATGGCCATGCCGACGTCGGCGGCGGCCAGCGCCGGCGCGTCGTTAACACCGTCGCCAACCATCACCGTCGTCAGCCCTTCGGCCTTGAGCTTGGTGATCTGCGCCGCCTTGTCGCCGGGCAGCACGTCGCTGATGACCTCGCCGCGTTCGGGCGCCAGGCCGACGCGCCGCGCCATCGCCTGGGCAGCAGCCTGGTTGTCGCCAGAAAGCATCAGCAGCCGAATACCGCGCGCACGCAGCGTCGCAATGGCCGCCGCCGCGCTGGCTTTGGGCTCATCACCAAAGGCCAGCAGGGCCACCGCTTCAACGCCGTCGCCGCTGCGCCGTGCCAGGGCTGCCAAGGTGGCGCCGCGCGCCTGCAAGTCGGGC
>JBBIGT010000181.1:0-2635 GCA_037447395.1 Comamonadaceae bacterium
CTGTGCCCGGTGACGCTTGAGCTCGGTGGCAAGGCGCCGGCCATTGTGTGCGACGACTATCCGCTGCAAACCGCTGTCGAGCGCATCCTGTTTGTCAAGCTGCTCAATGCCGGGCAAATCTGCACCACCGTCGACCACGCCTGGCTGCCAGCGGGCAAGGCCGATGATTTTGTGAAGCTCGCGCGTGAGGTTGTCGCCAAGCGCTACCCGACGATCAGCTCGACCGACTACACCTCGATCATCGATCAGCGTGCGTTTGAGCGGTTGCAAAACGCGCTGGAGCAAGCGCGCAGCCGTGGCGCGCAAGTGGTGCAACTGCTGGACGGCCCGGCTTTTGACGCCGCCACGCGCAAGATGGCGCCCGTCATCGTGCTGAACGCGCCGCCCGACTGTGCGCTGATGCAGCGCGAAATTTTTGGCCCGATCCTGCCGCTGCGCAGCTACACGCAGCTTGCCGAGGTGGTCGCCAGCATCAACGCCGGACCGCGGCCATTGGCGGTTTATCCGTTCAGCCATGACGCGGTGCAGGTGCAGTATCTGATCGACCACGTGATGAGCGGCGGCGTGTCGGTCAACGACGCGCTGTTTCATGTGGGGCAGGACGATCTGCCGTTTGGCGGCGTCGGCGAGTCGGGCATGGGCCACTACCACGGGCGCGAAGGCTTTGAGACCTTCTCCAAGCTGCGCCCGGTGTTTTACCAGGCGCGCTGGAGTTCGCTCAAATTTCTGATGCCGCCCTATGGCAAGTTCGCCGAGCGGGTGCTGGCGTTTTTGATTGGCCGATAGCGCCTGCTTGTGGCCGTGGGTACGCAGCGTTTTGTGCTGCGTCGTCCCCTGTTGCTTGACTCCTTACCGACCCGCGCTCACATCAGCCACCGCCAGCGCCGTCATGTTGACGACCCGGCGCACCGTGCTCGACGGCGTCAGCACGTGCGCGGTGGCAGCGCTGCCCAGCAGGATCGGGCCGACAGTAACGCCGTTGCCACCGGTCATCTTCAGCACGTTGAAGAGGATGTTGGCGGCGTCCAGATTCGGGCAGATCAGAATGTTGGCCTTGTCCTTGAGCGTATTGCCGGGCAGCGTGTTGGCGCGGATCGACTCGGACAGCGCGGCGTCGCCTTGCAACTCGCCGTCGCACTCGACGTCCGGGTTAGTGGCTTTGAACAGCTCGGTGGCGCGGCGCATCTTGCGCGCCGAAGCGCGTTGCGACGAGCCATAGTTGGAGTGCGACAAAAACGCTACCTTGGGTGGCACGCCAAAACGGCGCACCTCGTCGGCGGCCATGCGGGCAATGGCGCACAACTGCTCGGCGCTGGGGTCGTCGTTGACGTAGGTGTCGGCGACAAAAATGCTGTGATGCTCGAGCATCAGCGCGTTGAGCGTGGCGAAGGTGTCAACGCCGGCCTTGCGGCCGATGATGTCGCGCACATGGTCCAGGTGCACGTCAAAGCGGCCGTGCAGACCGCACAACATGGCGTCGGCGTGACCGAGCTTGACGCTCAACGCGGCGATGGTTGTGGTGCTGCGCCGCACGGCGGCCTTGGCGGCCTCGGGGCTGACGCCGTCGCGGCCCTTGATCTGATGGTAGGTTTCCCAGTACTGGCGAAAGCGCGGGTCGTCCTCTGGGTTGACGACGTCGACGTCTTTGCCGAGCTGCAGGCGCAGGCCCGCTTTGGCAATGCGCGCCTCGATCACCGCCGGGCGACCGATCAGGATCGGCCGCGCCAGGTTGCCTTCAACGACCACTTGCGCAGCGCGCAGCACGCGCTCGTCCTCACCTTCGGCGTAGGCCACACGCTTGGCGGCAGCTGGCGCGTTGCGCGCGGCGTTGAACACCGGCTCCATCAACATGCCGGTGGAGTAGATGAAGCGCGACAGCTCGCGCCGGTAGGCGTCCATGTCTTTAATGGGGCGCTTGGCCACGCCGCACTTGGCCGCCGCTTCGGCCACCGCCGGGGCGATGCGCAAAATCAGCCGCGAGTCAAACGGTTTGGGGATGATGAATTCCGGGCCAAAGGCCAGCTCCTGGCCGGCGTAGGCGCTGGCGACTTCTTCGCTGATGTCGGCTTTTGCCAGGTCGGCGATCTGGCGCACGCAGGCCAGCTTCATTTCTTCGGTGATCTGCGTGGCGCCACAGTCGAGCGCGCCGCGGAAGATATACGGGAAGCACAGGACGTTGTTGACCTGGTTGGGGTAGTCACTGCGGCCGGTGGCGATGATGCAGTCGGGCCGCGCCGCTTTGGCCAGCTCCGGGCGAATCTCTGGCTCGGGGTTGGCCAGCGCCAGGATGATCGGTTTGTTGGCCATCGTCTTGACCATCTCGGGCGTGAGCACGCCGGCGGCCGAGCAGCCCAAAAAGACGTCGGCACCGTTGACGGCGTCGGCCAGCGTGCGTTTGGGCGTGTCTTGCTCAAAGCGCGCTTTGGATTTGTCGTAGCCGCCCGGGCGGCCTTTGTAGACGACGCCTTTGGAGTCGCAAATAAACACGTTCTTCACCTGCACGCCCAGGCCGACCATGACGTTCAGGCAAGCAATGGCCGCCGCACCGGCGCCCGAGACGGCGACCTTGACGTCGCCAATCTTCTTGCCGACCAGATCCAGCGCGTTGACCAGCGCCGCGCTGCTGATGATGGCG
>JBBIGT010000182.1:0-2600 GCA_037447395.1 Comamonadaceae bacterium
TGCTAGTGCGCAAGGAACAAGGGCTACAGGCACAAAAGGCTTGAAATCTGCGGCGACGGCCAAAGCGGCCAGAAAGTCCACGGGCAGCACTGCGGGCAAAACGGCGGCGCGCAAGAGCGCCACCAAGACCCCGCGCAAAGCCCCGGCCGCCGGTACGGGGGCCACGCCCAGCGCGGCGCTGGCGGCGGTGATCGGCGCCGAGCCAATCGCCCGCGCCCAGGTCATCAAAAAGCTGTGGGACTACATCAAAGCCAACGGTTTGCAGGACGCCGCCAACAAGCGCGCCATCAACGCCGACGCCAAATTGCTGGCGGTGTTTGGCAAGCCGCAGGTCAGCATGTTCGAGATTGCCGGCATCGTGGGCAAACATCTGGCCTAGGGAAAACCCGCTGATGCGGCGCCGTGGCTGACATCAAAATGTCACGGCGCTGACGTAATCTCAGTCGCTGGGCGAGTGCTGGTGCGCGACGCCTTTGATCAAGTTAAATCCTAACCATTCGAGGAATTGCCATGAAGTTGCGTCTCACTTTGCTGTCTGCCGGAATCGTCGCCCTGAGCTGGGCCGGCGCCGCCGGCGCCCAGGACAAAACCCTGCGTCTGCTCACCTGGTCGGACTATGCGCCCAAGGATGTGGTCGCGCAGTTCGAAAAGGAGACCGGCTACAAGGTCGAGATAACGCTGTCCAACAACGAAGAAATGATCTCCAAGCTGCGTGCCACCGGCGGCGCGGGTTTTGATTTGGCGCAACCCTCGCAAGACCGCATCACCGGCCCGCAGGCTGAGTTTGCTATTTACAAGGCGATGGATTTGAAGCAGATCAAAGGCGAGCTGTTCATCCCGTCGATGCTGGAGGCAACCAAGAAAAACACCACGCTTGCTGGCAAGGTCTACGGCCTGCCGCACATCTGGGGCACCGACGGGCTGGTGGTCAACACCAAGCTGGCCAAGATGGTCGACTACCCTGATTTGTGCAAGGCAGATTTCAAGGGCAAGACCGCCGTGCGCTTGAAGCGGCCAACGCTGCTGGCGTTTGCCTTCGCTGCGGGCAAAGACCCTTTTGCGCTGTACGGCAATCCCAAGGCGTACACCGCGCTGATGGATGACGTGGGCAAAACCGTCACCGCCTGCAAGGGCAACCTGAAATTCTTCTGGGACAACAAAGACCAGTTGCTCAACGGCATGCGCAGCGGTGAGATCGTCGGCGCGATGATGTGGGATACCGGTGGTTGGAAGCTCAATGGCGAGAAGGCCGAAATCCAGTTCATTGCGCCCAAGTCTGGCGCGCTGGGCTGGATCGACACCTTTGCCATTCCGGCCAAAGGCAAGAACGACGCCGCCGCTTACGCCTGGATCAACTTCAACATGCGCCCCGAGATTGCCGCCAAGGTGGCTGGTTCGGCCGGTAACTTCACCGCATCCAAAGGCGCGGACCAGTTGATGGACGCCAAGCTGAAAGCCCAGTTTGCCGCCAGCTTCCCCGAAGCGGCGTTGAAAAACGTCAAGTGGTACCCGGCGGTGCCCGCAGGCATTGAAGACATCGAAGGCCGCGTGCTCGACCGCATCAAGGCAGCGAACTGATTTGACAACGCAGCCTGACCTGCAGGCCAGCCGCGTGGCCAAGCACTACGGTGCGTTCCGCGCGGTCGACGACTTGTCGCTGAGCGTGGCGCGCGGCAGCTTCTTCTCGATTCTCGGCCCCTCGGGCTGCGGCAAGACGACGCTGCTGCGCATGATCGCCGGCTTTATCGAACCCGACGCGGGCGAGATACACATCGGCGGCCAGCCCATGCGCGCCGTGCCGCCCAACCGGCGCCCGGTGAACATGGTGTTTCAGCACCTGGCGCTGTTTCCCATGATGAGCGTGGGTGACAACGTGGGCTACGGTCTGGCGCGCCGTGGTGTTGCCAAGGACGAGATCAAACGCCGCGTGGGCGAGATGCTCGAGCGCGTGAGCCTGCCCGGCGCGCACGACAAGCGCGTTGACCAGCTCTCGGGCGGGCAAAAGCAGCGTGTGGCGATTGCCCGCAGCCTGGTGCTCGAGCCCACGCTGCTGCTGCTCGACGAGCCGCTGGGCGCGCTCGATCTGAAGCTGCGCGAGCACATGAAAATCGAGCTCAAGCAATTGCAGGCAGCGTTTGGCACGACCTTTGTCTACATCACCCACGACCAGTCCGAAGCGCTGGTGCTGTCTGACCATGTGGCGGTGATGAACGCCGGCAAGTTCGAGCAGGTGGGCACGCCGCAAGCCCTGTATTACGAGCCGCAAACGCCGTTTGTGGCCGGGTTTGTCGGTGCCAACAACCGCATTGACGGCCGCGCCAGCGCGGTCAATGCCGGCGTGGTAACTGTCACCAGCGCCGATGGGCTGACCTTGCCCGCGCGCGCGATGGGCAACGTGGCGCCGGGCGACGCGGTGCAAGCGTTTGTGCGCCCGGAAGTCGCCCGCTTGGCGCGTGATGCGGCCGTGTTGCACGACGCGGGCTGGCCCACCTTTGCCGCGCAGGTGACCAGCTTGCTGTTTGACGGTGCCAACTCCGCCGTGCTGTTGCAAGAAGCGGTCTCGCACACCGAATTTCGCATCGCGTTGCCGCAAACCGGCG
>JBBIGT010000183.1:0-2441 GCA_037447395.1 Comamonadaceae bacterium
CTTCCAGAGAAAAACGCTTCTGGCCCACGTACTTGGTGTGCAAGAAGCGTTCAAGGCCTTCGGCGGCGGTCAGACGATCCAGAATGTGTTTCTTTTTCTCGGCGTCAAAATTGGGTTTGGAGCGCACGCTTTCCAGTTTTTGCTGCCACCAGCGCTTTTGCGTCTGGTCGGTCAGGTACATGTATTCGGCGCCGATCGAACCGCAATAAGTTTCACGTAAAGCATTAAGAAGATCACGTAACGACATGATTTCTTTGCCAAAAAACGTATTGCTTGTATTAAAGACTGTTTCAAAGTCGGCGTCGGAAAAACCGTAAAAAGACGGTTCCAGCTCAGGAATGGCCGGGCGCTCCTGGCGTTTGAGCGGATCCAGGTCAGCCCAACTGGCGCCGACGTTGCGGTACGCGGCAATCAATTGCTGGACGGAGACGCGTTTGCGGCCAAGGTCCGAGTCGGCACCAGCCGCCACCACAACCTTGGTACCACCGGCCTTGGCGCGCTGGGCAAAGGCGTCGATGACCGGCTGGTGCGGCACGTCGCGGGTGTTGCTACCATCAACGGCGGGCACGTGCTGCAGGGCGTCGAAGTAATCGCGCCAGGTGTCTGGCACGCTACCCGGGTTGGCCAAGTAATTTTCGTACATCTCTTCGACGTACGGCGCGTTCCCACCGAACAGGTAGGTGTTGGCCTGATAGGCTTGGTAAACCGAGTTGGTCTCACTCATATTTCGCTGACTTTCGCTTCCCTTGGGGAAACTTTAGCTGGTTAAAGCTGGGGTTGATTAACCTTCCGCGTCACGGCTTGACCGTTTGGCGGATGCGACTGTGGCGTTGGAAGGGCCGGTTGCAGCGGCGGATTGTGCCATCGCCAGGCAGCACAATCCTTACATCTTGCGAATAACCCTCAAGCGGCGAAAACTCAGCCAGCTTTGACCAAGTCCTTGATTTGTTGCAGCGCTGACGGGTCGTCCATGGTCGTCAGGTCGCCCGGGTCGCGGCCCTCGCACACCGCCGTGATGGCGCGGCGCAGGCACTTGCCGCTACGCGTTTTCGGCAGCAACGTGACAAAGCGTACCCGTGCCGGGCGCGCCACGGCGCCGAGGTCTTTGTCGACGATCTTCATGATCTCGGCTTCGAGCTGCAGTTTGGCGGCTTCGTCAGGCACTTTAGAAGCATCCTTGACCACGGCAAAGGCCATGGCCACTTGGCCCTTGAGCTGATCGGCAACACCAACGACGGCGACTTCTGCGACATTGGGGTGCGCCGAAATGCTTTCTTCGATCTCGCGGGTGCCCAGCCGGTGGCCGGCGACGTTGATCACGTCGTCGGTGCGGCCCAAAATGAAGTAATAACCGTCAGCGTCGCGCACGCCCCAGTCAAAGGTGCTGTAGACCATCTTGCCGGGCACGCTCTTCCAGTAGGTTTCGACAAAACGCGCGTCGTCGCGCCAGACGGTCTGCATACAGCCCGGAGGCAGCGGACCTTCAACGGCGACGACACCCTTTTGGTTGGCACCGGTGAGTTCTTCGCCGGTCTGGTCGTCCAGCAGCTTGACGTTGTAGCCATAGACCGCTTTGCCCGGCGAGCCAAACTTGGTCGGCGAGTTGTCGACGCCCTTGGAGATGGCCAGAATCGGCCAGCCGGTTTCGGTCTGCCAGTAGTTGTCGATGATTGGCCGGCCCAGGCCGGCGCTGATCCATTGCGCCGTCGGCTCATCGAGCGGTTCACCGGCCAGGAACAAGGCCTTCAACGACGACAGGTTGTATTTGGTCAGGTATGCCGGGTCCTGTTTTTTCAACACCCGGATCGCCGTGGGCGCGCTGAACATCACGGTGACCTTGTATTTTTCAACCAAGCTCCACCAGATACCACCGTCCGGACGGATTGGCAGGCCTTCGTACATGATGGTGGCCATACCGGCAATCAGCGGGCCATAGATGATGTAGCTGTGGCCCACCACCCAGCCGATGTCACTGGTCGAGAAATACGTCTCGCCGGCTTCACCACAATAAATGTGCTTCATGCTCGCCGCCAGCGCCACGGCGTAACCGCCGGTGTCACGCTGCACGCCCTTGAGATCGGAAGAGCTGCCGCTGGTGTAGAGCGTGTAGCTGGGATGTGTCGCGTCGACCCACTCGCACGGCACGACGTCGCGCAGATGCTTTTCGCGCAGCGGTGCCCACAGCTTGTCGCGGCCGGCCACCAAATTCATCGGGGCCAGACCACGGTCAACCAACAAGACCGATTCGGGCTTGTACTTGGACAACTGCAGCGCTTCGTCGAGCAAGGGTTTGTAGGCAACCGCCTTGCCACCGCGCGAGCCCGCGTCGGCGCTGACGATGACTTTCGGCTCGGCATCCTCGATGCGCGACGCCAGCGAGCCCGACGCAAAACCGCCAAACACCACAGAGTGAATCGCGCCGATGCGGGTGCACGCCAACA
>JBBIGT010000184.1:0-2405 GCA_037447395.1 Comamonadaceae bacterium
GAGCTGGTAAATCTCGACCTTCTTGCGCGTCTCGGGGTCTTTGGCGATCACCTGCGCCGGGCGCAAGCCGTCTTCCTTGTTGCCGGCGATGAACCATTGCATCTGCTTCGGGGGAAAACGTTCGTCGTCGACACCAAACTGTTTGTACAAGCGCTTGATCGCCGACAGCTGGTCTTGCGTGTCGAGAATCTGAAACGCCTGCGGCAGGTTGGCCAGCTTGTAATGCGCGCGCAGAAAGCGGTTGCACAGACCGTGAAACGTGCCGATCCACATGCCGCGCACGTTGAGCGGCAACATCGCGCTCAGGCGCGTCATCATCTCCTTGGCGGCCTTGTTGGTAAACGTCACCGCCAGCACGCCGCCGGGCGACACTTGGCCCGTTTGCAGCAGGTACGCGATGCGCGTGGTCAGCACCCGCGTCTTGCCCGAACCTGCGCCGGCCAGGATCAGCGCGTGCTGCGCCGGCAAGGTGACGGCGGCGCGCTGTTCGGGGTTGAGGTTGTGCAGCAACTGCGCGTCTGCGGGGCGAAATGTCGAGTCAGATTCCATCTGGCCATTGTAGGAAGCGCGCCTAGAATCAAGCACCGGGCCCAAGCCATTGCCGCCCGGTATTTTTTTGCCGGCAGCAATCCAAGCGCTCTTGTTTGTAACAACACAAAAGGTGCTTGATCATGGAAATTTTTGATTACGACAACATCCTGCTGCTGCCGCGCAAGTGCCGGGTGGAAAGCCGCAGCGAGTGCGACGCCAGCGTGCAGCTGGGCCCGCGGCGCTTTCGCATCCCCGCCGTGCCGGCGAACATGAAAACCGTCGTCGACGAAGACATCTGCGTCTGGCTCGCGCAGAACGGCTACTTTTACGTGATGCACCGCTTCGACCTGGACAACGTCGCTTTTGTCCAGCGCATGAGCGCGCGCGGGCTGTTCGCGTCGATCTCGCTGGGCGTCAAAGCCGCCGACGTCGCCACCGTTGACCGGCTGGTGGCGCTGGGCCTGGCGCCCGAGTACGTCACCATCGACGTCGCCCACGGCCACGCCGACAGCGTCAAGACCATGATCGGCTACTTGCGCAGCCAGATTTCCAGCGCCTTCATCATCGCCGGCAACGTCGCCACGCCCGAGGCGGTGATCGACCTGGAAAACTGGGGCGCCGACGCGACCAAGGTCGGCGTCGGCCCGGGCAAGGTGTGCATCACCAAGCTGAAGACCGGCTTTGGCACCGGCGGCTGGCAGCTCAGCGCGGTGAAGTGGTGCGCCCGTGTGGCGACCAAACCGATCATCGCCGACGGTGGCATCCGCAGCCACGGCGACATTGCCAAGAGCGTGCGCTTTGGCGCCACGATGGTGA
Organism: Comamonadaceae bacterium; assembly: GCA_037447395.1. Lineage (GTDB taxonomy): Bacteria > Pseudomonadota > Gammaproteobacteria > Burkholderiales > Burkholderiaceae_C > Rhodoferax. Next base: position 1,348 of record JBBIGT010000184.1, read on the forward strand.
TGATCGGCTCGCTCTTTGCCGGCCACGAGGAGTCACCCGGCACCACAGTCGAGGTCGACGGCCAGCTTTTCAAGGAATACTACGGCTCGGCCAGCGACTTCAACAAGGGCGAGTACAAGCACGTCGAGGGCAAACGCATCCTCGAGCCGATCAAGGGCAAACTGGCCGACACGCTGATCGAGATGGAGCAAGACGTGCAAAGCTCGATCAGCTACGCCGGCGGCAAAAGCCTGATGGACATCCGCAAGGTCAACTACGTCACGCTCGGCGGCGACAACGCGGGCGAGCATTTGCTGATGTAGTGCCGGTCGGGGCCAATGCGGCAAATTTCAGCCAATTTTCATGGCTATAATTTGCCGCTTCGAGCAGTGGCGCAAGCCACCCGATAAGGGAACTTAGCTCAGTTGGTAGAGCAGCGGACTCTTAATCCGTCGGTCGAGAGTTCGAATCTCTCAGTTCCCACCAGAATCCAAGCGGCTTGCAGCGATGCGGGTCGCTTTTTTTACGCCGTTTGCCATGTACGCCATCCTCTTCGTCTGCACCGACAACATGAGCCGCAGCCCGTGCGCCGAGGGCGTGCTGCGCCAGCGCCTGGCGGTGCACGGCCTGGCCCACCAGGTGATCGTTGCCTCGGCGTCGACGCAAGACCTCAACACCGACGAGCACATCGACTTTCACACGCAAAAGCACGCGCTGCGCCGCGGCTTCGACCTCACCGGCTACAAGGCCAAGCTGCTGCACGCGCCAGACTTCGAGCGCTTTGACCTGATCCTGGCAATGGACGAGAGCAACCTGCTGACGCTGCGCCTGCGCTGCCCCAGCGCGCACCAGGCCAAGTTGCACCTGTTCACCGAGTTTTGCAGCGCGCCGGTGGCACAAGACGTGCCCGACCTGTTCTACGGCAAACCCGATGACTTTGAGCACGCGCTCGACACCATCGAAGACGGCTGCGACGGCCTCATCGCCTGGCTGCAAGAGCGCATCAACTGAACGCGCCCGCCCTCACGCTGCGCCTGATCCTGGGCGACCAGCTCAACCCGCAGCACAGCTGGTTTGCC
>JBBIGT010000185.1:0-2405 GCA_037447395.1 Comamonadaceae bacterium
CGGCCAGCGTGCTGCAAAACTGCAGGTAGTCGCGCCGGGTCATGCCCAGACGGTCTTCAACGCCGTGCATCGCGTGCGCGCCCAGTTCAAAAATTTCACTCAATTGCCCCATGACATGTCTCCTCAAGTTGTCGCGCCCGCCGGCGAGCGCAATTCATGGAGGCAGAGCAATTCGCGGGCCAAGTTGACATTACCTATACGCGTGCGCAAAAGCAAGGGTTTTCCCTTTGACAGAGGTCCTCCTACGTCCTTCGGTGGTTAATTACTGATCATTTGGCTAATCACCGCCGTGACATTCTGGCCGCCGTCCTGGCCCATGCGCCACGCTGAAATAGGCCTACCATGTGCGGCAACTCAACCATCGCAGACCGCGCTAACCATGGAACGCATCACCATCTCTATCGACACCGATCTGGCACAGGAATTCGACCAACTGATCGCCAGGCGCGGCTACAAGAACCGCTCCGAGGCGGTGCGTGATCTGGTGCGTGCGCACCTGGAATCAGAGCGCCACGCGCGCGACGACGCCGGCCATTGCGTCGCCAACCTGAGCTACGTCTACAACCACCACGAGCGCGACCTGGCCGAGCGCCTGACCGCCCTGCAACACAACCAGCACGACCTGACGGTGGCCACGCTGCACGCGCACCTGGACCACGACAACTGCATCGAGAGCGTCTTGCTGCGTGGCAGCACGGTGCTGGTGCGCGACTTCGCCAATGCGCTCATCGCCGAGCGCGGCGTGCGCCACGGCCAACTCAATCTGGTGGCGGTCGAGTTGGGTGAACCGCATGCGCACGACCATGACCACAGCGCAGGCAGCGCGCACGACCACGTCCATCTGAAGCCCAAAACTTGATTCAGCGCTGCCGCGCTGCGCCCAGCGGCGGCTCCAGATGGCAGCGCGCCAGCAATGCAGAGTCGGCAAAGATGGCCGCCGGTGTGCCGTCGGCCACCAGGCGGCCTTCACGCAACACCAACACACGCGTGCAAACGTCTTGCACCAGGTCCAGATCGTGGCTGGCAATCAGGCGGGTCTGCGGCAGCTCGCGCAGCCAATGGATTAGTTTGCGCCGCGCCAGCGGGTCGAGTGCGGCACTGGGCTCGTCGAGCACCAAGACTTCGGGGCGCATGGCCAGCACGCCAGCCAGCGCCACGGCGCGCTTTTCGCCACCCGACAAGCGGTACGGCGCGCGCTGCGCCAGATGCGCCGCACCGACCGCCTCCAGCGCTTGCGCCACACGCAAATCTGCCTCTGCGGCACTCAAGTCCATGTTGTTTGGCCCAAACGCCACATCATCGGCCACCGTCGGCATGAACAACTGGTCATCAGGGTCTTGGAACACCATGCCGACACGGCGGCGCACGTGCCGCACGTTGTCACGGGTGACCGTTTGGCCGTTGACCACAACGTGACCTTGGACGGCCAGATGCACGCCGTTGAGATGCAGCAACAGCGTCGACTTGCCAGCGCCGTTGCTGCCGATGATGCCAACGGCTTCGCCCGCGGCCACGGTAAAGGACACGTCGCGCAGCGCCTCGTGGCCATCGGGGTAAGCAAATCCCAAGCCACAAACTTCCAGCACCGGCGCGCTCATGCCAGCACCCGCAACAGCGCTGCGCCCAGCGCCTGCGCCAAATCAACGCTGCGCACCAACATAAAAAATGCACTGCAGACCAATACAAACATGGCGTCATAGCTACGCCAAACATAGCAACTTTGAACCGGCAGAGTACCGTTAAACCCACGCGACAGCATCGCCTGGTGAATCCGCTGCGCGCGCTGCAACGCCCGCAACAGCAAATGCCCGAGCAGCGACGCCCACTGCGCCAGCGGCATGGCGCGCAGCGTACCGCCGCGCAAGACATACGCCAGCTGCATGCGTGCGGCCTCGGCAGCGAGCACCTGCGTGTAGCGTTGCAGCAGCAGCAATTGCTGCGTCATGGCTTGCGGCACACCCAGGGCGCGCAAGCCCTGGCACAAGGGCTCCATGCCGGTTGCGGCCACCAGCAGCAAGGTGCTCGAGACGGTCAAGACAAAACGGATCATGAGCGACGCCAACGACAACCAGCCCGCACCAATGTGCCAACCGCCGCCCAGCGCCACGCTCTGGGTGTCAAACCACGGATTGAACACGCCCACCATCAGCGCAAAGGGCGACGCCATCAGCACCCGGCGCACGATTGGGCCAAGGGGAATGTGGCCCGCCGCCGCCAGTGCCAGGGGAAACAGTGCCAGCGGCAACATCGCGGTCACGGCGTAGCGGTTAAAGGAGACCACCGTGACGATGAACGCGACCACCGCCAAAATCTTGGCGCGCGGATCCAGACGGCGCAGCCAGGTGTCACGCTCGGCGTCGCCTTGCAGCGACGCGATGACGCCAAGTGCCGCGTCAACGCTGCCC
>JBBIGT010000186.1:0-2382 GCA_037447395.1 Comamonadaceae bacterium
AGCGGCCGCCGCCGACAATGCGGTGGCAACGAGACTCAGGGCGATGAATGATTTACGAATTAGCATGTTAATACTCCGTTGAATGTTGAATCGGTTCGACGGTATGTCCTTTGAACCGGTGGTGCAACCGCTGCATCACTGGTGTAAATGTAAGTATCGACGGGCAACAGCAACATGACCTGGAAATTACAAAAACGATAGCTCGCCCACTTTGGATTGGGCATGCCCGGTCAGTCCACCAAAAACATCATCAGCATCAGCCGCACCGCCAGGCTGAGCAGCATCGCCACCGCCACCGACAGGCTCACCGACAGCCACGCCTCCTTGCGCCCGAGCGTCTTGTGCATGACGGCAAAAGTCGAAACGCAGGGCACATAAAAGGTCAGGAATACCAGCAGCGTGACGATCTGCACCTTGCCCAGCACGGCGTCGATGTTTTGTGTGCCCAGTGCCTGAAAGATCATCAGCAGCGACAGCTCTTTGCGCAGCACGCCAAACAGCAGCGGCAGGCCCAGCACCAGCGGCAAGCCGAGCCACCAGCTGGTCAATGGGGTGAGCAAGGTATTGATGACGCTGTCTGCGCCCCAATGGCCTAACAGCGCCAGCACCACGCTGCCACCCACCAGCAGCGGCGTGACGATGGTCAGCACGTCGCTGGAGCGCAGCCAGGTCTCACGCAGCATGGCGCGCCAATCGGGCCAGCGGTAGGGCGGGATCTCTTGCACCTGGCCGGGGCCAACCTCGCGCCGCTGGCGTGACAGCAGCCGCCCCATGACGGCGATCAGCACCAGGGTGAGCGCATAAATGCCAATCACACCCCAGACGCCCAGGTACTTGCCGGCCACCGCCAGAATGATCGCCGAGCGCGCCGAGCACGGCACAAAGGTGATCAGCACCGACGCAATCACGCGCTCGCGCCCGGCCGCGCTGCGCTCCACTGCGGCAATGGCCGGCACGTTGCAGCCCAGCCCGAGCAGGAACGGCACCGCCACGCCACCGTGCAGCCCAATTTTGTGAAAGCCACGGTCGACGACGAAAGCGATGCGCTGCATCAGGCCCACTTCCTCCAGCGCGATTAACAGCAGCAACAACGGCAGCATGTAGGGCACGACGATGCCGATCAGGCCGATGAAGCCGTCCAGAATGGCGCGCGCCACGACGCCGAAGGTCGACGTCGGCTGCCAGGCACTGGTCGCTTCGATCAGCCGCTGCGTCGTCTGCGTGTCGATCCAGCCGCTGACCTCAAACACCACGAACAGCACGGCGGCAAACAGCGCCAGACTGCCCAGCAGGCCCCATTGCGGGTGCAGCAAAAACTCGTCGAGCCAATAGCGCCAGCCGTGGCTGGTTTGCAGGGGGCCGGGGCGCAGCGCCGCTTCAAAGATGGTGGCGGCGCGGTGGTGACCATCGGCGTGGATCTCGTCGGCCAGGGCGCGCGGCAGCGTTCGCCCGGCGGCCTCGCGCAGCGCCAGCAAGTTGGGCATCAACGGTGCAAAGTGTTCGTTCAGCTCGCCGGCGAAATAGCCGTGGCCGCAGGCGAACAAGGTCAGCAGCAACTGCTGCGGCACGCGAAACGCCGCCTCAACAGCCGGGTCTTTCAGCGCCTTGCCCAGCGGCTCCAGCGCACGCCCGATGTGCGCGCTGGGCGGCTGCGGCAACGGGCAGACGTTCTGGCGCGCCGTCTGCACCGCCGTCTTGAACAGCTCGGCAATGCCTTGACCCATCAGCGCCACCACCGGCACCACCGGCACGCCCAACTGTGCCGACAGGGCGCGCACATTGACGTGCTGACCCTTGCGATGTACGCGGTCCATCTGGTTGAGCGCGATGACCACCGGCCGACCCAGCTGGCTGAGCTCCAGCGACAGCTCCAGGTGGCTTTGCAGGTTGCTGGCGTCGACCACCTGGATGATCAGGTCCGGCGGCGCAAACGGCACCGGCGGCGCGCCACTTTCGTGCGCCGTCACCGGCGGGCGGTCATTGCCCCACAGCAGGTACTTGAGCGCGCCCAGCTCGTCGTGCTGCATGTGGTAGACCGACGTCATGCTGGGCAGGTCAACCACGCTGGCTTCGTCCAGGCCAATCTGCACCGTGCAGGCGCGGTAGACGCGGTGCGTGTCGGCCAGCTCGCCCGATTGCGGTGCGGTACTGGACACCGCGTCGAACAGCGTCGTCTTGCCGGCGCCGGGCAAGCCCACCAGGGCGATGCGCAAGCGCCGCTCGCCGCGCATCAGTGGCATCTGCAGGGCGACGCGGCTTTCAGTGACGCTGCACTTGGGATTTTTCATGAACGGGAGTCGTCTGCATCAAGGCGGAAGATTGTCACCGATCGGGCCCGGCCATTGCCTCGTTGCGGTCGCGCGCGCCCGGCAATGCGCTAGC
>JBBIGT010000187.1:0-2380 GCA_037447395.1 Comamonadaceae bacterium
CCAATGACAATGCCCACGGTCGCGGCCGCCGCGCCAACCGCCAGCGCGTACTTGGCGCCGGTCTCGAAGGCCTCGACCAGCACCGCCGGTGCAATGCGTCCGCGGATGCCCGCCAGGTGAACGCCAGCCAGCGTCAGTGCGACTGCACCGGCAAAAATGGCCAGTTTGGCCATTTCGTCCAGGCTGGTGAAGGCGACCGCCATCAGCGCCAGGTGCAGCACAACCATCAAGCCCCAGTTTTTCGCGCCATTGCCCTGCGCCTGCGTCGTGAGGCCGACGATGGCGCACGAGGTAATGCCGACAAACGCCGCCATGTACGGTGTGCGCCCGCTGACCAGGATGCTGATCAACAAAAACAGCGGAATCAGCGTCGGCCAGCGCATCTTCAGGCTCTGGCGCAGTTTGGGCATTTCTTCGTCGGTCAAACCGCGCAGGCCGTAGTGCTTGGCCTCGAAGTGCACCTGCATGAAGACGCCAAAGAAGTGCATGAACGCCGGCACCACCGCCGCAGTGATGATGGTCTGGTACGGCAGGCCCAGAAATTCGATCATCAGGAACGCCGCGGCACCGAGCACCGGCGGCGTGATCTGGCCACCGGTGGACGAGGCGGCCTCGACCGCGCCGGCAAATTCGCGCTTGTAGCCGACGCGGATCATCGCCGGAATGGTTAGCGAACCAACGGTGACGGCGTTGGCCACCGACGAGCCCGACAGCATGCCAAACAGACCCGAGCCAAAGACGCTCACCTTGGCCGGGCCACCGGCGTAGCGCCCGGCGATGCTCGAAGCGATGTCCAGAAACAATTGCCCCAATCCGATGCGCGTGGCCATCACGCCAAACAGCACAAAGTGAAAGACGTAGGTTGCGACCACGCCCACGGCGACGCCGTAAATGCCCTGGCTGGTCAGGTACTGGTGGTTGATGAACTGGCTCCAGCTGGCGCCAGCGTGTTGCAGCAGACCCGGAAAATACGGGCCGAACAAGGCGTAGGCGCTGAAACCCAGTGCAATCAGCGGCAGCGGCCAGCCCATGCTGCGCCGGGTGGCCTCGAGCAAAGCGACGAACAAGACCGTGCCAAAGATCACGTCGGCGCTGTTCGGGTTGCCGACGCGAAACGCCAGGTCTTCGAAGGTGTAGGGGATGTACAGCACGGCCAGCGCCACGCCAATGCCGAGCAACCAGTCAAGCAGTGGAATACCGCCGGGCGACAACACGCGGTTGTAGACCTTGTGGTGATGGCCGTCGCTTTTGCCGGCGGCAAACACCAGAAAGATCAGACCCAGCACAAACGCCAGGTGCACGCCGCGGTGTGTCGTCTCCCGCAGCAACCCAAAGCCAGCGGTGTAGTAGTGAAAGCAGCTCAGCGCGATCAGCAGCCATTTGATCAGGGTGGTGGCCGGTGGCACGGAGGGACGAAAGCGCATCTCCGGATCGAATTTTTCTTCCATCGCCAACAACTGTTTGTCGTCGGGTAGGGCAGTGGACTGACTCATGATGTCAAATTTTTGTGCAAGAGAAAAGAAAACGGGCGGTTGTTGCCGCCCGTCAAGGATTGGTCAACGTCTGACTTATTTCAGCGCGCCAACTTCCTTGTAGAACTTCTCAGCACCCGGGTGGTACGGGATGCCAACACCTTGCACGGCGTTCTTCAGGGTGATGTACTTGCCCTTGGCGTGGCCGGCGGCCAGCGTCTTTTGCGCCGCGTCGCTGTACAGCGCCTTGGTGATTTGGTAGACCGTTTCGGTGTCGGCCTTGTCGCTGGTCACCAGCTGCGCGCCCACGGCCAGCGTCTTGACGGCGGCCACGCCCTTGTAGGTGTCGGCGGGGATGGCGTCGACGGCAAAGAAGCTGCTTGACTTGCGCAGGCTGTCGGCTTGCGCGCCGTCGATCGGCAGCAACTCGATGCCGCCGCCGGCGCTGGCCAGTTCGGCAATGGCGCCCGCGGGTGCGCCGCCGGTAAAGAAGAAGGCATCGAGCGCGCCGTCTTTCATCTTGTCACCGGCCTGGTTGGGCTTGATGTATTCGGGCTTGATGTCGGCCTCCTTGATGCCGTAGGCGGCCAGCACCAGGCGGGCGTTGATCAGCGTGCCTGAGCCGGGTTCGTCCAGGGCGACGCGCTTGCCTTTTAGGCCGGCGATGCTCTTGATGCCCGAGCCCTTTTTGACGACCACGTGAATGCTTTCCGGGTACAGGTTGGCGATCATGCGCAAGCCGGCAATCTTGGGCTTGCCTTCAAAAATGCCGGTGCCCGTTTGCGCCCAGGTGGCCACGTCGGACTGGCTGAAGCCGCCCTCCATGGCACCGCCGGCGATCGCGTTGACGTTGCCCAGCGAGCCGTTGCTGGCCTGCGCGGTGACGATGATCTTGCCGGGTTGCGACA
>JBBIGT010000188.1:0-2154 GCA_037447395.1 Comamonadaceae bacterium
TCCCGAGCTGTAGGCGGCGCGTACCATCGGCTGGCCGCCGGTGGCAATGACCAGGTCGGCCTGCGCCATCAGCGCTTGCGACATCGGGATGTTGACCTTGGTCAGGCATTGCAGCAGGTCGGCCGGTGCGCCTTCTTTTTCCAGCGCCTCACGCATCAGGCGCACCGTCTCAAAGCTGGTTTTCTTGGCGCGCGGGTGCGGCGAGAAGATCACCGCGTCACGCGCCTTGATCGCGTAAATGGCGTTGCCCGCGGGCGTCAGGTCAGGGTTGGTGGTGGGCACGATGCAGGCGATGACGCCGGCCGGTTTGCCGTATTTGACGATGCCTTTTTCCGGGATTTCCTCGATGATGCCCACGCTCTTTTGACGCAGTGCGTCGCGCAGGATGCCGCGAATCTTCAGGCGTTTGCCCATGCGGCTGACCGGGTCGCCCAGACGGCTTTCGGCAATGCCTTCGGCCACCAGCCGGGTAAACGTCTTCTTGTTCGACACCGCCCAGGCGACGGCCTGGCACAGGCGGTCGACGCGCGCCTGGTCGTAGGTCTCGATGATCGCCAGCGCGGCGCGGGCCTTGGCAAAAGCGGTGTCGAGCTCCTCGCGCTGCTCGGCGCTGATCTCGGTCTTTTTCAGTTCGGGGGGGATGGTGCTCATGCTGTGGTCTCCAGGTGTGTTGTGGGTTGTGGAAGGGGTTCAAGGTCCAGGCCACGTTTGGCGGCCTGCAAAATATGGCGTGCCCAGCTCTCAAAGCCGAAGGCAGCGCAGTGCGCATCGTTAGGAATTTCCAGCACGTAGGTCATTTCTGCGGGCATCGCCGCCAGAATGTCTTTCACGCAAAATTCGCCTTCAGTCGGCGCCAGTCGGGCGCTGCGTGCTTCAAACAAAGTAGCATTCATGTCGCCTGGCATGGCCGCGTAGCCGTCGCAGACGTGGGCATAGTTGAACCAGTGGCGCGGCAAGCTGGCCAGGTGTTGCAGGCTGGAGCGTGAGCGGTAGAAGTGCAGCATGTCGACCAGCACGCCGGCATTGGGCTGCTGCGCGGCGTCCAGCACGGCGGCGGCGGTGGCCAGGTTGCCGGTTTCGGTCCACCACGGAAATTCCAGGTTCAACGTGATTCCCAAAGTGGCAGCGCGCTCGCACAGCCGTGCAAAGCGCTCGTGCGCGCGGGCCCGGTCGGGGTCGGGCAGTTGGCAGATCACGTGCTTGGCGCCGAGCTCCGCGGTGGCGTCGAGCATGGCGTAGTAGTCTTGCGGCGCGTGCGTTGGGTCCATGCGCGCCAGCTCGACGTCCCACACGCGCACGCCGGTGTCGGCCAGCTTGGCTTTGGTCGCGGCCATGGCTTCGCGCTGCGTGATCAGCGGGTAAAGTGGCTCGGCGTCGGTCACCCGTGACAGGCGCAAGCCCACGTACTCATAGCCGCTGCGGGCGGCCACGTCGATCAGGTCGACCGGGGGCAGCGCCATGGCGCTCAGGTGCGCCAGTGAATATGCATGTTTCATGCTTCTAGCCCTTTCAAATCAAGCGCTGCGCGCTACGTTTTGCAGAGTACTGGTATCAGCGTGGTGCACCTTCTTGCCGGGCGAGTAGATGTCCATGATGTTCCAGTGGCCGGCGGTTTCCACCGGCGCGTTCTGCATGGCCACGTCGATGACGAAGGGTCGATTGGCGGCCAACGCCTGTTGCAGCGCCGGTTTGAATTCGGCCGCCGACGTGACGCGCACGCCCTCGGCGCCGTAAGCGCGGGCGATGGCGGCAAAGTCGGCCTGGAACGGCGCGCCGTCTTTCGTGAACAGGGTGCCGACCGTGGTGCCGTAGTGCGCCAGTTGCAGGCCGGCGATGGTGCCGAAGGCGCAGTTGTTCATGATCACCCAGATGACCGGCACCTTGCTTTCAACCGCCGTGGCCAACATCGCCGGGTTCTGGCCAAAACCGCCGTCACCCACCAGGGAGACGACCACCCGGTCCGGGCAGGCCAGCTTGGCGCCGATCGCCGCCGGCGCGCCAAAGCCCATGGTGGCGTAGCCGCCGGGCGTGAGGATGCTGCCGGGGGTGTAAATGTCAAACTGCTGACCGACACCGTTCTTGTTCCAGCCCACGTCCGTGGTGATGATGACGTCGCGTGGCAGCACGGCGCGTGCGTCGGCCAGGATGCGCTCG
>JBBIGT010000189.1:0-2141 GCA_037447395.1 Comamonadaceae bacterium
GTGCGCGGCAAGGGCGGCCACGCCGCCATGCCGCACAACGCGCTTGACCCGGTGCCGGTGGCGTGCCAACTGGTGCAGGCGTTTCAGACCATCGTCAGCCGCAACGTCAAGCCGATCGACGCCGCGGTCATTTCGGTGACGATGATCCACGCCGGCGAGGCCACCAATGTGATCGCCAACAGCTGTGAGTTACAGGGCACGGTACGCACGTTTTCGCATGCGCTGCTCGACCTGATCGAGCAGCGCATGCGCGACTTGAGCACGCAGTTGTGCGCCGCCTTTGGTCTGAGTGCCGACTTTGCCTTCAAGCGCAATTACCCGCCGACCATCAACAGCGCGCACGAGGCGGCGTTTTGCCGCCAAGTCATGGCCACCGTCGTCGGCGCCGAGGGCGTGCTGGCACAGGAGCCGACCATGGGCGCCGAAGATTTTTCGTACCTGTTGCAGGCCAAGCCCGGTTGCTACGCCTTCATCGGCAACGGCGACGGTACGCACCGCGACCTGGGGCACGGCGGTGGGCCATGCATGCTGCACAACGCCAGCTACGACTTCAACGACGCCTTGTTGCCGTTGGGCGCGACCTACTGGGTGCGCTTGGCCGAGGCCTGGCTGGGTGGCGGCAACGGCGCGCCAGGTGACGCCGGCCGGTAGCGAAAATCGCCTTGTAGGCGACAAATTGATACTTAAAAGCTCAAAACCTAGGGAAATCACTAGGTGATGGTGCAATAAAGTACGTTTTTGCGTGACCAGCGTATCAACGCTGCAAAACCGGATCGCCTACCATTTCTGCGCCGGTGCCAACAGGGGCATCGCACTTTTTTTCCAACGAATTCCCTTGAACAGGAGACATCTCATGAAACTGAAAGCATCTCTGGCGCTGGCTTTTGGCTTGGCCGCCGGCCTGGCGCACGCGGCCACCGACCTGGTGATTGCCACCGTCAACAACGGCCACATGATTGAAATGCAAAAGCTCGCAAGCAAGTTCGAGCAAGCCAACCCGGACATCAAATTGAAGTGGGTGACGCTGGAAGAAGGGGTGCTGCGCCAGCGCGTCACGACCGACATTGCCACCAAGGGCGGACAGTTCGACATCATGACCATCGGCATGTATGAAACGCCGATCTGGGGCAAAAAGGGTTGGCTGCAAGAGATCAAGCCCGACGCCAAGTACGACGCCGACGACCTGTTGCCGGCAATGCGCAACGGGCTGAGCGTCGACGGCAAGATGTACGCCGTGCCGTTTTACGGTGAAAGCTCGATGCTGATGTACCGCAAGGACCTGGCCGACAAGGTCGGCGTGACGGTGCCGGAGCATCCGACCTGGGCGCAGGTCAAAGACCTGGCCGCCAAGATCAACAACCCCAAAGAAGGCGTCTACGGCATCTGCCTGCGTGGCAAACCGGGCTGGGGCGACAACATGGCTTTCCTGAGCACCTTGGTCAACACCCACGGTGGCCAGTGGTTTGACATGAGTTGGAAGCCGCAGCTCGAATCCCAAGCGTGGAAGGATTCGATCAACTTTTACGTCGACCTGTTGAAGAAGTACGGCCCACCCGGCTCGTCAGCCAACAGCTTCAATGAAATTCTGGCGCTCTACAACGAAGGCAAGTGTGGCATGTGGATCGACGCGACCATTGCCGCCTCGTTCATCACCGACCCGAAGCAGTCCAAGGTCGCTGACAAGGTGGCTTTTGCGCAAGCACCGACGGCGGTGACGCCCAAGGGGGCCAACTGGCTGTGGGCCTGGGCGCTGGCGATTCCGTCGGGCTCCAAAAAGGTCGACGCGGCGCAAAAGTTTGTGACCTGGGCGACCAGCAAGGAATACATCGAATTGGTAGCCAAGACCAACGGCTGGGGTCACGTGCCCACCGGCACGCGCAAGAGCACTTACGCCAACCCCGAGTTCCAGAAAGCCGCGGTGTTTGCCAAAGCTGAAAAAGCGGCGATCGACTCGGCCAACCCCAACGACAGCACGTTGCCCAAGAGCCCGTACGTTGGTGTGCAGTTTGCCGCCGTTCCGGAGTTTCAGTCGATCGGCCTGACGACGGGGCAGCAAATGAGCGCTGCGCTGGCCGGCAAGGTCTCGGTCGACGCTGCACTGAAGGCCTCGCAGCAGGCGGCTGACCGGGTCATGAAAAAGG
>JBBIGT010000190.1:0-2079 GCA_037447395.1 Comamonadaceae bacterium
GCAAACCCGCGCCGACGTGCTGGCGTTTGACCTCGACAGTTACCGTCTGGCGCTGAAAGTCTTGCTGCCCCCGGGCAAAGCGGGAACGACTGTCGTGGCGCTCAAATCTTTAAAAGAAATCGGCCTATAGTCCCTTCGAAATAAGCGCAAGAAGCTATATTATGAATAGCGTTTGAATGACTTCATTGTCATCGATCAGCGATCGCTCGACTACAAAAAGTCAACGCGGCGTGATGCGCTTGACCTGCACGTCGGTCACCGTCGTCACGTCAACTGCCTCGGCATCGACCACGCTGTCAGACGGCTCGGCTGGGCGCTGCGGCTGGCCAGCGTGGCCGTAAAAGCGCTGCCACATGGCCTGGCGATTGACCTGAAACGTCCACGGACTGACCGGCTGGCCCGTCAACTTGGCCCACAACGCGCGCAACAGCCACAGCAACAAAATCAACAGCGCGGCGGCCAACAACGCGGCAAAGAAAACCAAGCCAGCCAGCAGCAGCCCCAGGCGCACGATCAGGCCCAACAAGCGCATCAATAGATCGGTCAACGCATCACTCCTTGTGAAAAACGCAACTGGGGGCAAGTTGCCCGCTTGCAAGCGCGTACCCCGTTCATCGGGCCACCGCCGCAGACTGCCCGTGCACCCGACGCAACACCGCGTAAGGCGGCAAGCCCTGCAGCATGCGCCGGCCGTAGCCTTGTGTCAGCAGGCGCTTGTCGTAACAGATCACCCGGGCCTGATCGGCCTCGCTGCGGATGGCCCGGCCGGTCCACTGCAGCAGGCGAATGCCGGTGGCCGGCACGACCAGCTCGTTGAACGGGTCGCGGCCCTCGCGCTTGAGCCATTCGGCGCGCGCCTCTTCGACCGGGTCGGACGGCGAGGCAAACGGTAGCTTGGCGATGAACACCGTCTCGCACAAGGCGCCGGGCAGATCGAGCCCTTCGCCAAACGACTGCAGGCCAAAGATCACCGACGGCAAGCCGGCCTCGACGCGCGCAAAGTGCGCGCCGATGAGCCGGCTGCGTGCGGTTTGCCCCTGCACCAGCACGACGGCGCGCAACGTGGCATCGAGCGCGTCGACGGCGGCCTGCATCTGCACGCGCGAGGTGAACAGCGCCAGCGCGCCGTGCGCCACGCCGCGCAGGTCGGCCAGCAATGCAGCAATCATTTCACGCGTGTACAAGTCCACCTGACGCGGGTCGGCAGCGGTTTCGACCACCGTCAATTCACCTTGCGTGCGGTAGTCAAACGGACTGTCGACGGCCAGCGTCGTCACGCAGTCGAGGTCGTCCAGGCCGGCCTCCTGCAAAAAATAGTCGAAGCTGGCGCAACTGGTCAGCGACGCCGACGTCAGCACCGCGCCGCGCACCTGACACCACAGCTGGTCGCGCAACAAATCACCGGGCACGATCGGGCAGGCGTGCGCACTCAAGGCAACCAGGCCGCTGCGGGTGTCGGACGTGAGCCACTTGGCCAGCGGCTGGGCCTGGTGCGTCAACCACAGCGCGCTGGTGCCGACGACGCTGCTCAGTCGCGGCGCCAGTTGACCCAGCCGGGCGTACTGCGCCGCCGCCTCGGCCGCTTGCGACGGGTCTTCCTTGGCGCGCGCCTTGAGCTCGGCGCCGAGCGCTTCGAGCACGTCGAGCAAGCCTTTGGCGTGGCCGTGCAGCAGCGTCACCGGGGCCTGCAGCAGCTCGGGCAGCTGGCCGTCCTTGAAGCGGTAGACCGTATCCAGACTGCCGGCCGCGCGCAGCAGGTCCAGCGCCAGGCGCGCCACGTCGCCGAGCGCGCCGCGCAACTGCTGCGCCAGCGTATCGACGTCCTGGGCCACGGACAAGCCGATTTTTGCGGCGACCTCGTGCAGCACTTTGGGCAGGCGATCGAGCCAACGCACGTTGGTCAAATCCATCGCCGCAGAAAACTGCGCCAGCGCCACCGCCGGCAGGTGGTGACCTTCATCAAACACCAGCAGGCATTTGTCCAGCTCGGGCAAGGCGTTCATGCCCAGCGACGCCAGCACCAGGTCGTGGTTGGCGACAATGACCTGCGCCTGCGCCAGGCGGCTGCGCGCGTTGTAG
>JBBIGT010000191.1:0-2068 GCA_037447395.1 Comamonadaceae bacterium
CCACTCGGGTGACTTTGAAGAAATTGGCTGGATCCTGCAACGCCTGCGCAGCGCCCACAAGGGTACCTTGCTGGCCGTTGGCGTCTCGCTGGGCGGCAACGCCCTGCTGCGCTGGGCCGAAGAGTCCGGCGCATGGGCCAGCCGCAGCGTTGACGCGCTGGCCAGTGTCAGTGCCCCGCTGGATCTGGCAGCCAGTGGCCAGGCCATTGGCCGCGGCTTCAACCGGCTGGTCTACACCCGCCGTTTCCTGTCGACGATGAAGCCCAAAGCGCTGCAAAAGCTGGCCCAGTACCCGGGCTTGTTCAGCGCCGCGGCGCTGCACGCTGCGCAGGACTTGTACGCCTTTGACAACGTCTTCACCGCGCCGCTGCACGGTTTCAAAGACGCCGAGGACTATTGGCGCCGGGCGTCGGCCAAGCCGCAGTTGGCGCGCATTGCGCTGCCCGCGCTGGTTGTCAACGCC
Source organism: Comamonadaceae bacterium (assembly GCA_037447395.1). GTDB lineage: Bacteria > Pseudomonadota > Gammaproteobacteria > Burkholderiales > Burkholderiaceae_C > Rhodoferax. The sequence continues at coordinate 464 of JBBIGT010000191.1, forward strand.
CGCAACGATCCGTTCGTGCCCGCGGCTTGTCTGCCGCAGACCGCTGCGGTGGGCGACAGCGTCACGCTCTGGCAGCCGGCGGGTGGTGGGCACGTGGGCTTTGCCGACGGTTGGCCACCGGGCCATTTGCAAACGCTGGCGCAGCGCGTGGGCGCCTGGCTGGTGCAGCACGGCGGTCAGCGTGGATGACATCGTCCAACAGGCCATGGCCAAGTGGCCCGACGTGCCGGCGTGCTACGGTTGGCTGGCGCTGGACGCACGTGGCGATTGGTACTTGCGCGACGAACGCGCCCAAGCTGCCGGCGCCTTCGCCAGCGGCGTACCTGGCGCCAAAGGCGCGCGCCTGCAGCACCGCGGACTGATCGACTTCATCGGCCGCAATTACACGGTCGACGCCGCCGGCTGCTGGTACTTCCAGAATGGACCGCAGCGCGTCTATGTGGAACTGGAAATGACGCCACTGGTCTGGCGCGTGCAGGCGGACTTTTCTGCGCACGACCACATTGGCCGCGCCGCCACCGTTCAGCGCTGTTTGCTCGACGAAACCGGGCGGGTGTACCTATTGGCGTCCAGCGGCCTGGGCCTGGTGCATAGCCAGGACGTAGGATGTGTGGCCAATGCCATCGAGCAAGCCGTCTGGCAGCCGCAAGAGGTCTGGCAACACACCTTGCCGACGCAATTTGGCTACGTCAAAAGTCCGCAGACGCTTCAGAAAAAATAGCTATAAGCTCTTATAAATAAAGAGCAAGTGCGCGATTTTTATTTTATTTTGCGGCAGACGCGCCGGCGGCAGCGGCGTCGGCTGCGGGGGCTGCATCGGCGGGAGCTGGCGGCTCGGCAAACGACGCGCCGCCAGCGTTTGCCATGTAAACCACGGCCCGGGCAACTTCCAGATCAGAGAAGGCGCCACCACCCTGCGGTGTCATGTTGCCCTTGCCCTTCAGCGCCGAGTTGAGCAGCGCCTCGTAACCGGTCTTGATGCGCGGCGCCCACAGCGCAGCATCGGCGAACTTGGGCGCACCCACGACGCCGGCGGTGTGGCAGGTGGTGCATTGCGCCTTGAAGACTTGCTCTCCGGTTTTCAGTTCATGTTTGGCGTCGCCCATTGACAGCATGCCCACCTTCTGGATACGCCGGGCAATGGCCTCTTCGGTCATTGGCGAAGCTGCACCCGCGTCGCCGGCGCGGTACTGATTGACCAGACCGACCACGATCACCAGCGGCACCACCAGCAAGGCGATGACACTCGCCACTTTTTTCAGGTTGCCCGGCGCGCCGGCGGTGTGATCGTCGTGGCCGGCGGGAGAATGATGGTCGCTCATGGTAGTCGGGTCAAAAGGGTTGGACAGCGGGCGCAAATTATAGGGTTGGGGGTCGGCGTTTGAATGCCCCTACAATCCAGCCCCCGGGCCGCTTGCCGAGCCGGCGAGCCGTCGGGTACGGCAAGCGGTTTGAGGTGCATTCAGTGCGTTTTTGGGAGTAGTCATTTTGGAGTTGCGGCTGTAGCTCAGTGGATAGAGTATCGGCCTCCGAAGCCGAGGGTCGTGGGTTCGATCCCCGCCAGCCGCACCAGCATTACGATTGATGCTATCAAATTATCGTTCG
>JBBIGT010000192.1:0-1950 GCA_037447395.1 Comamonadaceae bacterium
GCCGGAAGAGGTGATGTTGCACGCCACCAGCCACACTGCGCTGGCGCTACGCGATTACGCCGCGCAGATGGGCGTGGTGCATGCGGTCAATGACTTCGGTTGCGGTACCAACAACACGGATGTGAGATCGAGCGTCAAAGACAACTCACTATCGTTTAAAGAGCTATATACGCATATAAATCAATGGCTGGAGGCAAAAAACACTATACAAATCGTGAACGCCCGCGAGCACAACCTGAAAGGCATGAGCGTCAACATTCCGCGCGGCCAGTTCACCGTGGTCACCGGTGTGAGCGGCTCGGGCAAGTCGACGCTGGCGTTCGACATTCTGTTCAACGAAGGGCAGCGCCGCTATCTGGAAAGCCTCAACGCCTACGCTCGCTCCATCGTGCAACCGGCGGGGCGCCCCGAGGTCGATGCGATTTACGGCATCCCACCGACGGTGGCGATCGAGCAGCGCCTGAGCCGCGGCGGGCGCAAGTCCACCGTCGGCACCACCACCGAGGTGTGGCACTTCTTGCGCCTGCTGTTCGTCAAACTCGGCACGCAGCATTGCGTGCACGACGACGCGGCCGTGGCGCCGCAAACGCCTGAGCGCATCGCCGCCACGTTGCTGCGCGACTTCAAGGGCCAGCACATCGGCCTGCTGGCGCCGCTGGTACGTCACCGCAAGGGCGTCTACACCGAGCTGGCCGAGTGGGCGCGGCCGCGCGGCTACAGCCACTTGCGCGTTGACGGCGAGTTTTTACCGACCACCGCGTTCCCGCGCATCGACCGCTTCAAGGAGCACAGCATCGAGCTGCCGGTGGCCAGCCTGGACGTTAGCGCCGCCAACGAAGACGCGCTGCGCCAGGCGCTGGCCAGCGCCCTGCAGCACGGCAAGGGCGTGGTGCACGTGCTCAGTGGTCTGGATGGCTTGAGCGCGGCGTTGCAAGCCGGCACGTCGACCGCGGCGATCGGTACCGTGCAGGTGTTTTCAACGTTGCGCGCCTGCCCGCAGTGCGGCACCAGCTACGCCGAGCTGGACCCGCGTCTGTTCAGCTACAACAGCAAGCACGGCTGGTGCCCGGACTGCGTCGGCACTGGCATGCAGTTGACGCGCGAGCAGCGCCGGGTGTTTGACGACTCGCTGCGCGATGACGAGCGCCAGGGCCGCGAGCAAAGCTTTGTCGAAGCCGATGTTGACGATCTGGTCGATGCGGCGTGCCCGACATGCCAGGGCACGCGGCTGAACGCCACGGCGCGCGCCGTGCGCTTTGGCGCGGCGCCTGGTGTGTCGATCACCGAGCTGGCGCGTTTGAGCGTCGGCGAACTGCGCCAATGGGTCGACGCCTTGTGCCAACCGGGCCACTTGAGTGCCAGGCAAGCCGACATTGCCCGTGACCTGCTGCCGGAAATTTTGGGTCGTCTGAAGTTTCTGGAGCAGGTCGGCCTGGGTTACCTGACGCTGGATCGCGGTGCACCCAGCCTGAGCGGCGGCGAGGCGCAGCGCATTCGCCTGGCGGCACAACTGGGCAGCAACCTGCAGGGCGTGTGCTACGTGCTCGACGAGCCGACCATTGGCCTGCACGCGCGCGACAACGGCCTGCTGCTGGCGGCGTTGCAGCACCTGAGCGACCAGGGCAATACGCTGGTCGTCGTCGAACACGACGAAGACACCATTCGCCACGCCGGCTACGTGATCGACATCGGTCCGGGCGCCGGCAAAAGCGGCGGCCGACTGGTGGCACAGGGCACGCTGGCCGACATCGCCGCGGCGGCCGATTCGCAGACCGGCCGCTACCTGCGCCACGCCATGCGCCACCCCCTGCAGCCGCGGCGACGGGTCATGTGGTGCGAAGCGACAGCGGGGCATGGATTGCGGGTCAAGCCGGAAATGACAGCAGAGGCGCCGGCAGCGACGAAGGCGCCTGGGCACAGCGTGCAGAACTCGCTGACGATTCATGGTGC
>JBBIGT010000193.1:0-1873 GCA_037447395.1 Comamonadaceae bacterium
GCTTCTAGCCCTTTATATGTAAGCGCTAACAGCTCTACTATTTATAGCACATTAATCCATGAAAGCGCGTGAATATTCCCCCGGCCTGATCGTCGCCGGCCTGCCTGTGCCGCAGCCGCTGGGCGACTACAAACTGATCGCTTTCGACATGGACTCGACGCTGATCAACATCGAATGCGTTGATGAGATCGCCGCCGCCGTCGGCCGCAAGGCTGAAGTCGCGGCGATCACCGAAGCCGCCATGCGCGGCGACATTGCCGACTACAAAGAAAGTCTGCGTCAGCGCGTGGCCTTGCTCAAAGGCGTGACGCTGGCGCAAATGGACGACATCTACCGCACGCGCCTGCAGCTCAACCCGGGCGCGGCGGCGCTGGTGGCCGCCTGCAAGGCCGCCGGGCTGAAGGTGCTGCTGGTGTCGGGCGGTTTCACGCACTTTACCGAGCGCATCTGCGCGCGTCTGGGTATCGACGACAGCCGTGCCAACGAGCTCGAAGTGGCCAACGGCGCGCTCACCGGTCGGATGGTGCACCAGCCCTGGGGCGACATTTGCGACGGTTCTGAGAAGCGCACGATGCTGCTGCAGATGTGCGACAAGCTGGGCATCAACCTGAAAGAAACCATCGCCATGGGCGACGGTGCTAACGACCTGCCGATGATGAGTGTCGCCGGCGTGTCGGTGGCCTACCACGCCAAGCCGGCGGTGCGCCAGTTTGCCAACGTGTCGATCGAGTCCGGCGGGCTCGACCGGCTGCTGGAGGTGCTGCGCCCGTCTGCGCCGGTTCAGATGCCGGCCGGCACGCTGGGCAGGCCTGCGAGTGCCATGGCCAGCTCGTCTTCGCTGTAGCTCTCATCGGTCAAGCCGCCAGCAAAGTATTTCTGGTACGCCACCATGTCAAAGTGGCCGTGGCCGCAGAGGTTGAAAAGAATCGTTTCCGCTTTGCCGTCACGCTTGCAGCGCAGCGCTTCTTCAATGGCGCCCTTGATGGCGTGGTTGGCCTCGGGCGCGGGCACGATGCCCTCGCTGCGGGCAAACATCACGCCGGCGGCGAAACACTCGACCTGGTTGTAGGCGACCGCCTCCAGCAAGCCCAGTTCCTTGACGTGCGAAACCAGCGGCGCCATGCCGTGGTAGCGCAGGCCACCGGCATGAAAACCCGGCGGGGTGAACTGGCTGCCCAGCGTGTGCATCTTGGTCAGCGGCGTCATGTGGCCGGTGTCGCCAAAGTCGTAGGCGTATTTGCCGCGCGTCAGCGACGGACAGGCCGCCGGCTCAACGGCGACAAAGCGCGACTTTTTGCCGCCGCGCAGGCCGTGCCCCAGGAACGGAAAGGCAATGCCGGCAAAGTTGGAGCCACCGCCGGTGCAGCCGACCACCACATCAGGCCAGGCGTCGGCCATTTCCATCTGCAGCATCGCCTCTTGCCCGATGATCGTCTGGTGCAGCAACACGTGGTTGAGCACCGAGCCGAGCGCGTACTTTGTGTCGTCGCGCTGCACCGCCAGTTCGACCGCCTCAGAGATCGCAATGCCCAGGCTGCCCGGATGGTCGGGCGTCTTGGCCAGCACCGAGCGGCCGTACACCGTCTCGTTGGACGGTGAGGCAATGCAGCGCGCGCCGTAGGTCTCCATCACCGCGCGGCGGTAGGGTTTTTGGTCGTACGACACACGCACCTGGAACACCTCCACCTCAAGCCCGTAAATCTGCCCGGCAAACGCCAGCGACGTGCCCCACTGGCCCGCGCCGGTTTCGGTGACCAGGCGTTTGACACCCGCTTGCTTGTTGTAGAACGCCTGCGGCACGGCGGTGTTGGGCTTGTGGCTGCCGGCCGGGCTGACGCCTTCGTACTTGTAAAAAATCTTTGCCGGCGTGCCC
>JBBIGT010000194.1:0-1843 GCA_037447395.1 Comamonadaceae bacterium
TTCGACAACAACCGCCGCCTGCTGGTGCTGCGCCAGCCGATCGGCGTGTGCGCCGCCATCACGCCGTGGAACTTTCCGATGGCGATGATCACGCGCAAGGTCTCGCCGGCGCTGGCCGCCGGCTGCCCGGTGGTCATCAAGCCGGCCGAGCTGACGCCCCTGAGCGCGCTGGCCGTGGCCGAGCTGGCGCTGCGCGCGGGCATTCCCGCCGGCGTGCTCAACGTACTCAGCGCCGACGCCGACAACTCGATCGCCATCGGCAAGGTGTTCTGCGCCAGTGACATCGTGCGTCACATCAGCTTTACCGGCAGCACCGAGGTCGGCCGCATCCTGCTGACACAATCGGCGCCGACGGTGAAGAAACTTTCGCTCGAACTCGGCGGCAACGCGCCGTTCATCGTCTTTGACGACGCCGACGTCGACAGCGCCGTTGAAGGTGCGTTTGCCAGCAAATACCGCAACGCCGGCCAAACCTGCGTGTGCTCCAACCGCCTGTACGTGCAAGCCGGTGTTTATGAGGAATTCGTCACCAAATTTGCCGCCAAGGTGAAAACCGCCAAGGTCGGCAACGGCTTTGCCGATGGTGTCAACCAGGGCCCGCTGATCGAAGAAGCGGCGCTGCAAAAGGTTGAGCGTCACGTGCAGGATGCGCTTGCCAAAGGGGCCCGTTTGCTGACCGGCGGCAAGCGCCTGCCAGGGCTGTTCTTCGAGCCGACGGTGATTGCCGACGCGACCGCCGATATGTTGTGCGCGCGTGAAGAAACCTTTGGTCCGTTTGCGCCGGTGTTCAAGTTTGACACCGAGCAACAGGCCATCGACGCAGCCAACCATACCGAGTTCGGTCTGGCCAGCTACTTCTACAGCCGCGACGTCGGCCGCATCTGGCGCGTGTCTGAGGCGCTGGAATACGGCATGGTCGGCGTCAATGTGGGCATTCTGGCGACCGAGCACGTGCCGTTTGGCGGCGTCAAGCAATCGGGTCTGGGCCGCGAAGGCTCGCACCTCGGCGTCGACGACTACGTCGAGATCAAGTACGTCTGCGTCGGCGACATTCTGAAGTAAGCGCTACTTCTGCGGTGCGCCCAGCAGCGGTGCCGAGGCTTTGCCGCTGGGCGGCGGCAGGCCCAGGTGTTTGACGACCGACTGCTCCAGCGTCTTGAGTTTGGGGTCGACGCTGGGCCTCATCTGCGCCACCAGTTTTTCGCCCAAAGCTTTTTGAAAGTCACCGCCCATCTGCATGAACTTGCGGTTGACCGGCGACTCGATGATGCCGATCAGCTCCCTCAGCTCGGCCTCGGTAAATTTCTCTTCAAGCAGCGCGCCAATGGTCGACGGCGCCAGCTTGACCGCCTGCTCGCGCGCCAGCGGCGCCACATCGGCGACATATTTGTTGAGGTCTTCCTGCACCTGCTTGGCGATCGCCTCGCGCTTATCGGGGGCGACGCGCGTTTGCAGGGCAATGCTGGCCTGCTGCATCATCTGCAAGGCCGGGCGCTCAACCAGCGCCTGCGCCGTTTGCTCAACGGCCTTTTGCTGCAGCGACAGCATCTTGGCAACGAGTTCCTTTTTGGCCGGCGTCGACTGTGCCTGCACCACGCCGGCGAGCAACATCAGGGTCAGGGCGGCAAATTTCTTCATGGGGTCGCTTTCAGAAAAGGGTTAGAAACGGAGTCGCGCGCGCAGTTTAGACCATGCCACCAGGCCGGCGTTGGCAGCGCCGCGCACGCTAGAATCAGCGCCCTCGCGGGTGTAGTTCAATGGCAGAACGGCAGCTTCCCAAGCTTCATACGAGGGTTCGATTCCCTTCACCCGCTCCACTTGACGGTTTCAAGCCGTATCACAA
>JBBIGT010000195.1:0-1532 GCA_037447395.1 Comamonadaceae bacterium
CGGTCGCTCAGCGGCCGCGGTGCGCTGATCCACACGCGCAGCATGGAAGAAGCCTGCGCCATCAGCAACCGCATCGCCCCAGAGCACCTGGAGGTGTCCAGCCGCGAGCCGCACCGTTGGGAGCCGTTGTTGAAACACGCCGGCGCCATCTTTCTGGGCGCCTACACCAGCGAAAGTCTGGGTGACTACTGCGCCGGCCCCAATCACGTGTTGCCGACCAGTGGTACGGCGCGTTTTTCGTCGCCGCTGGGCGTCTACGACTTTCAAAAACGCAGCAGCCTGATCGAGGTCAGCGCCGTCGGTGCGCAGTCGTTGGGTCGCATTGCCTCGGTGTTGGCGCACGGCGAAGGCTTGCAGGCACACGCCCGCGCCGCCGAGCTGCGACTCAAGTCGTAGCGGTCTTTTGCGCCGTCGCCGGTATCGGCGCTTTTGTTGACCTGCGACACAGCTGGTGCCGGCGGGCGGCCTAGACTTTGACGCGCTTTTTATCGTTCAAAGCGCCGCCATGAATCCACCTGACCGCGCCGCTTGCCTGGCGGCCTCTGAAACCAGCAACCTGCTGAGGCGCTACGCCTCAGACCCGCATGCGTTGGTGCAGATCCTGCGCGAGTTGCAAGCCCTGCACGGCTGGCTGCCGCGCCCGGCGCTGGGGCAAATTGCCCAGGGCCTGGGACTGACGCTGGCCCATGTGGAAGGCGTGGCCGGCTTCTACCGCTTTTTGCACTTGCAGCCGGTGGGCGGCTACCGCATCTTGTTTAGCGACAACATTACCGACCGCCTGAATGGCAGCGAAGAGATGCTGCGCCACCTCTGTCATTTGCTCAAGGTGCGCCCCGGCCAGCTGCGCGACGACGGCCGCGTCAGCGTGGCCACCACCTCGTGCACGGGTTTGTGCGACCAAGGCCCCGCCTTGCTGGTCAACCACCAGCAGGTGGTGACGCGCCTGACACCGGCGCGCATTGACCATCTGGCGGCGCTGGTCGAACACAACACGCCGCCCGAGCAATGGCCGCCCGTGTGGTCGCGGGTTGACGAAAACATTCAGCGTGCCGATGTCAAGCTGGGCGTGCAGCCGGCGCCCGGGCAAGCTTTGGCGGCTGCGTTGGCGCGCGGTTCGCAAGCCATGCTCGACGAGCTCAAGCGCGCCAAGCTGCGTGGCCGCGGTGGCGCCGGTTATGCCACCGGCACCAAGTGGCAACTGTGCCGCAACGCACCGGGTCAGGCGCATTATCTGGTGTGCAACGCCGACGAGGGCGAGCCCGGCACCTTCAAGGACCGGGTGCTGCTGATGCACAGCTTTGACGCAGTGGTCGAGGGCATGACGATCGGCGCTTTCGTGGTGGGCGCGCGTCAGGGCTTCATTTATCTGCGCGGAGAGTACCGTTTTTTGCTGGACCCGCTGCAAGCCGTGTTGCAACGTCGTCGCGAAGCTGGTTTGCTAGGCAAGGCGCTTCTTGGCCACGCCGGGTTTGACTTTGACATTGCCATCCACCTGGGCGCCGGCGCCTATGTTTGCGGTGAAGAGTCGGCAT
>JBBIGT010000196.1:0-9579 GCA_037447395.1 Comamonadaceae bacterium
TGCCGTCGGCGCCGCCGCCTCGGCGCCCGGTCAGGTGCCGATTGAAGACCTGAACACCGTGCTGGCGGTGTTGAACCGGTCTGCGGGAGCCAAGTAGCCTCGCCGATTTGAGCGGATTTTTACGTAACGCTTGCCGGCCGTTTACCCAGGCTTGACACAGCGTTTTTAGACTCTCGGGGACGTTCCAAGGACCCCCGAGATGAAACCTATTCAACGATTTTTCTGGCTATTTTTGGCAGGGCTGGCCAGCCTGTGGCTAGCGACGAACAACACGCAGTGGACCGCGCTCAGTGGCGTTTTTGCCTGGCGCAACGAGCTCACCCAGCTCAGCGGCGTGATCGGCATCGGCGTCATGAGTGTGGCCATGGTGCTGGCGGTGCGCCCGGTGTGGTTTGAGTCGGCGCTGGGCGGGCTCGACAAAATGTATCGCCTGCACAAGTGGCTGGGCATCGGCGCGCTGGTGCTGGCGGCAGCGCACTGGCTGTTGGCCAACGCGCCCAAATGGGCCGTTGGCTGGGGCTGGCTGGCGCGCCCCGAGCGTGGAGCGCGGCCGGTCATCCCGGTCGACGAGATCGTGCGCCAGTTCTTCAGCAGCCAGCGCGGCCTGGCCGAGAGTCTGGGCGAATGGGCTTTTTACGCGGCGGTGCTGCTGCTGGTGTTGGCGTTGATCAAACGCTTTCCCTACCGGCACTTCCTGAAAGTACATCACCTGCTGGCGCTGGTCTACCTGGTGCTGGCGTTTCACTCGGCCATCCTGCTCAAGTTTGACGCCTGGGGCAGCCCGCTTGGCGTGGTGCTGGCGCTGTTGCTGCTGGCCGGCAGCGTGTCCTCGGTCCTGGTGCTGTTGGGCCAGCCCGCCAAACGCCGGCAAATGGGTGGCGTGGTGACGCGTGTCGCGCACCAGCCAGCGCTGCAGGTGCTGCAGGTTGAGGTTGCCGTGCACGGCGCTTGGCCCGGCCACGCCGCCGGACAGTTTGCTTACCTGACGCTGCACAAGGACGAGGGCGCGCACCCGTACAGCATCGCCTCGAGCTGGCGCGGCGACGGGCGCCTGACGTTCCTCATCAAGGCGCTGGGCGACTACACCGCCACGCTCGCTGACAGCGTCCAGGTAAACGATGCAGTGACCGTTGAGGGACCCTACGGACGCTTTGATTTTAATAGCACGCATCGCCGTCAGATATGGGTCTCTGGCGGCATCGGCATCACACCCTTTGTCGCCCGCATGAAGTCGCTGGCGCAGTCGCCGCAGGCCATGCCAGTGGACCTGTTTCATAGCACGACGGTGCTCGATACCGACATCATCGACACCATGACGCGCGACGCCGCCGCCGCCCGGGTCAAGCTGCATGTGCTGCACAGCGCGCAGCAGGGCCGGCTCGACGCCGCGCACATTGCCGCCCAGGTGCCCGACTGGCAAGCGGCCGACGTCTGGTTTTGCGGCCCGGCGCAGTTGGGTCAGGCGCTCAAAGCCGGCCTGGCCGCCATGGGGCTGCCCGCGACGCGCTTTCATCAGGAGTTGTTTGAGATGCGCTAGCGTTGCGCAACCGCCTGACGCACGATGGAACGTTAGGCAGGAATCCGGCAAATCGTGTTCATTTCGGCTTTCAGGTACTCAACCAAGAGTCGCACTTTGACCGATTGGTCGGTTCGAAGGGTTGAAATCGCCCACACATCCACGGGCTGTTGCCAGTCAGGCAAGACGCGTTCCAGTTGGCCGTTTGCAAGGCTCTTGGCCACGAACCAGTCGGCACCGATCATGATGCCGTGCCCGTCGTGCGCCCAGCCCAGCACGACATCGTTGTCATTGGAGGCCAGATCACCCGTCACGCGCACCTCTTCCCATCCCCGCGGTCCCTTCAGGCGCCACACCCCGAAGGGTTCGCCGCGGTCTCGATACAGCAAGCACGGGTGCTGACCCAGATCGGCCAGTGACTGCGGCGCCCCGTTCTTCTGCAGGTAGGCCGGTGCCGCGCACAGCACGCGCGAGCTGGCGGCAATCCGGTGCCCGATCACATGGGGCTCCTCGGCGTTGCCGGATCGGACATCCAGATGGAGGGACTCGCCCATCAGGTCCACCCGTCTGTCCATGAGTTCAAGCCAGACATCCAGTCCCGGAAAGCGCCGCTTCATCCTGGACAAGGCCGGCGCCACGAAGTCCCGCCCCAGTCGTGCGCTGGCGCTCACCCGGATCGGGCCCTTCAAATCCCCTTGGTCCACCGCCAGGTCTTCCTGCATGTCGCTGACGGCGTCCAGTATCTTCTGCGCCCACTGGAAGACCTTGGTCCCTTCGTCGGTCACCTTAACGGTACGGGTGGTCCGCTGCAGCAGCTTGACTCCCAGCGACTCTTCCAGCACCGCCACCCGCTTGCTCACCGTGGTTTGCGCCAGGTTCAGCACGTGGGCAGGGCGATGAAGTTCCGGGGCAGCAACCTCACCATGCCGCTCAAGCGGGCGGTGTGCCCCTACCTGGACAAGCTGACCCCCGCGGCCGAGATGGCCGGGGCCGTCAACGTCATCATCAACGACGATGGCGTGCTGACCGGGCACATCAGTGATGGCGAGGGCTACATGATGTCGCTGGACGATGCGGGTGTGGCCTACGTGGGCAAGAAGATGACCCTGCTGGGCGCTGGTGGCGCCTCGACCGCCGTGGCCATCCAGGCCGCCATCGATGGCGTGAAGGCCATCTCCATCTTCAACCACCGGGACGAGTTTTTTGCACAGGGCGAAAAGACCGTCGCGAACCTGCGCGAAAAACTCGGTTGCGATGCGCGCCTGTTCGATCTCGCCGACATGGGCCAGCTCCGGCAAGAGATCGCCAGCAGCGACATCCTGATCAATGGCACCCCGGTGCAGAGGTTGCCTTCCCCGACAACATGCCGGACATTTCGACGCTTGAGATTTTCATGAGAATTCCAGAGGTAATTTCCTGTATAGGAATTACCGTCTAGTGCATCAAGCACTATCATCGCCGCTGGTCAGGTGACAAAAATGACCAGCGTAAACACAACGATGAAAAAAATTGGGAGTAGATTGTGGCAAGAAAGAAATCGAGTCCAGCAGAGGATTTGGTCGAACTGGTGGCGCTGATGCCCTGGTGGGCGGGTGTCGCATTAGCGTTAGTCAGCTATGTAGTTCTCCATCGAATGGCAGCACCCGCTGCTCCTGCAGCGGTCCAGCCGGGACAAGTAGCGGGATTTGCAGCTCATGCCATGGTGGCCGGACTGGCGACCATTGGCCAATATCTCGTACCTCTGATTTGTTTGGCAGGCGCTGCGATGTCGGCATGGAAAAGGCGTCAACGCCAAGCCCTTGTATCTGATGTTGCAAACGCCAAAGGGGCGGAATCGCTAGACGGCATGTCTTGGCGTGAGTTTGAAATTCTGGTTGGTGAAGCCTTTCGCCTGCAAGGCTACAAGGTTGCCGAAACTGGCGGTGGCGGGCCTGATGGTGGCGTTGACTTGGTACTTACCAAGGGTTCTGAAAAATTCCTTGTCCAGTGCAAGCAGTGGAAGGCATTCAAAGTTGGCGTTGACGTAGTGCGCGAGCTTTACGGTGTCATGGCCGCTAAGGGCGCTGCTGGCGGATTTGTCGTTACGTCCGGCAGTTACACCAATGACGCAAAGGCGTTTGCAGAAGGTCGCAATGTGAAGCTTGTAGACGGGCAGCGATTGTTCGGTATGGTCAAACAGGCGAAGCAATCGCTTGCCGCCCAACCGAGGGCAGAGCCGCCAATGAACTCTACAGTTACAGCGTCAAGTGAACCAGTTTGTCCGGTTTGCGCTTCGCAGATGGTTAAGCGTACTGCTAAAAAAGGGCAGAACGCCGGAGCGCAATTCTGGGGGTGTTCAAAGTATCCCGCCTGCCGGGGAACGCTCCCCAACGTCTAAGACTTGAAATAAAGCGCAGCGTGAAGCCGGGCATTTATGGCCCTTTAGACCCGCTTTTACGCTTCAAAGATGTTTTTGCCGGTGCGCGTGGGTGTCTCGGCGTTCCGGATGTGGACTGGGCAGGACATGCCCATCGACACCGCGAGAGCCATTCTGTTTGGCAAAACCTCAACCAACCTGCGAGAGCGATCATGAGCAACAAAGGATTCCTGGCCATCTGGTGCGAGATCGGAGCGGACGACCTGGCGGACTACCGTGCCTGGATCACCAAGGAACACATCGCGGACCGCACATTCTTACCCGGCTGGCTGGGTGCGCGGTTCTGCGCGGATGTGAAGAACGAACGCGCCCACTTCTTCCTCTATGCCACCGAGGACAAAAGCGTGTTCTCGGCGGAGCCTTACCTCAAGGTATTGAACAACCCCTCGCCCTGGACCAGCCGCATCATGCCGAAATTTGGCTCCTTTGACCGGGCGCTTGGCGAGCAGTTGTTCAAGCTGGGCAATGGCTACGGCGCCTGGATGATGGTTTCGCGCATCAGGGACGCATCAACCGTCGATCTGGCCCAGGCCCAGACCGCACTCAGCCAGTTCATGAACCTGCCCGAGGTGGTCAGCGTGCGGTTGATGAAGCTGGACCGTTCGGCCACTGACATCCAGAGCCAGGAAAAGACCATGCGCAAGGGGGCCGAGGGGGATTTCCACTACCTGCTGGTCGTCGAGGCCTTGAGCGAGCGCGGCAGTGCCAAGGCCCAGGACCGGGTCGCCCAGATCCTGCAGAAGGCGTTTCCTCAGGCCGAGAAAACCGCCAGCGCGGTACACCAGGTCCTTTATGGTGAGACGGCTTTTGAGGGGGCCACCCACCCGCTGAGCTAAAGCGCCGACTCGGTGCCCTGGCGCTACGACTCGGCCAGCGGCACGGTCAGTTGCGCAATCACCGGGCGCGCGTCGGGGCGCACACCGCGCCACCACAGAAACGCCTCGGCGGCCTGTTCTGCGAGCATGCCGACGCCGTCGGCCAGGCGCTTGACCCCGGCGCTATGTGCCAGCCGCAAAAACGGCGTCAAACCTTTGCCGTACGCCAGCTCATAAGCCAGGCTGCCCGGGGCGAAGACGCTGGCGGGCACGGGCGGCAACTCGCCACGCAAACTGGCCGACGTGGCGTTGATGACCAGGTCAAACGATTGCCCAACCAGGTCGTTGTAGCCACCGGCGCGCACGGGTGCCACAGCGGCAACGTCAGCGGCCAAGGTCAGCGCTTTGCCCAGCGTGCGGTTGACCAGCGTCAATTGCTTCGGCTGCTCACGCAGCAGCGGCAACAAGGCACCACGCGCCGCGCCACCGGCGCCCAGCAGCAGCACGCGTTGGCCGCGCAAGGCAACCCCCTGGTTGTGCGTCACGTCGCGCACCAGGCCGACACCATCAAAGTTTTCAGCCCACACCGCGTCGCCGTCGAACTTCAGCGCGTTGACCGCGCCGGCCAGGCGGGCGCGCTCTGACAAGTGCGTGGCGTAGGCGCAGGCGTCGATCTTGAACGGTGCGGTGACGTTCAGGCCGCGGCCACCCGCCGCACGAAACGCGTCGACGGCGCCGGCAAAGCCACCCAGCGGTGCCTCCAGGGTGCTGTAGGTCATGTCTTGCGCGCAGGCTTGCGCGTACCGGGCGTGAATGAGCGGCGACTTGCTTTGGTTGATGGGGTTGCCAATGACGGCGTAGCGGTCGGTCATGTTGCAAAAATCGGTGTCGTTGTGGCGTTGGCGGTAAAAAATTCACCCGACATGACGGTCAATGTCGGACTGACCCGGGGGGAAAAGTCCATCTGCGCCAGCACGTCGCGCTGCAGGTCGATGCCCGGAGCAATTTCAAACAACTCGACGCCCTGGTCGGTCAGCCGAAAGCTGGCACGCTCGGTCAGGAACAGTACGGTCTGACCGCGCTTGCGTGCTTCACTGCCACTGAAGGTGATCTGCGCTACCTGGGGCAACAGCTTTTTGATGGCCCCTTGTTGCAGCACCCGCATTTGGCCGTCGCCGGTCTGCAGCTGGACGCCTTTGGCCGCCATGGTGCCACAGAACACCACTTTGCGGGCGTTCTGGGCAATGTCGATAAAGCCGCCTGGCCCCACCGTCAGACCGCCGAGTTGACTGACGTTGACGTTGCCCTGAGCGTCAAATTCGCCAAACCCCAAAAAGGCAACGTCCAGGCCGCCACCGGCGTAAAAGTCGAACTGCGTGGCGGCATCGAGCATCGCCGTGGCGTTGCGGGCGTAACCAAACAGCACGCCGTCCAGCAGTGTGCCGCCGTAGGTGCCGTGTTCGATGGTCTGGTAAATGCGCTGTTGCTGGCCACGCGCGGCAATCAGCCGGGCCACCGCGTCGGGCACACCCACGCCGTAGTTGACCACCGGCCGCGCCCGGCCGGTGTTGAACAGCTCCAGCGCGGCGCGCCGCGCCAGCGCCTGGCGTTCGCTGAAGGCCACCTGGGCGGCGGCGATCTCGTCGGCCTGATCGGCTGCCTCACTTTGCCGACGCGCTTGCCCGGTCAATTCGCCGCTCAACGCCGGGTCGAAGTCGATGTCGTAGCTGGCCTTTTGTTGCGGGTCGACGACGATGGCGTCGACCCAGGCCGACGGGATGCGCACTTCGCGCGCTTTGAGCGCACCGCGTGGCAAGCGTTCCCTGACCTGCACGATCACCCGACCACCGCTGTTGCGTGCGGCCAGCGCCAGCGACTGCGCGTCAACGTTGGCAACCTCGTGCTCAAAACTGATGTTGCCGTCTTCGTCGGCGGCGCTGGCGCGTAGCAACGCCACCTGCACCGCAAACGGTTTGTAGCGCAGGTACTCGCGCCCGTCCACGTGCACCACCTCGGCCAAGTCGTCGCGGGCGCGGGCGTTCATGCGGCCACCGCCCAGGCGCGGGTCGCAGACGGTGCCCAACCCAACGTGGCTGAACAAGCCGGGGCGTCCAGCGCCAATTTCACGCATCAGCTGGCTGCAGACGCCACCGGGAAGGATGTAGGCCTCGATCTTTTCGTCTTGCGCCAGCTTTTGCAGGGTCGGCGACCAGACCCAGTGACCGCCAATGACCTTGCTGACCAGACCCTCATGGGCAAAGCAATTGAGTCCCTTGGTCTTTTTGTCGCCGATGCCCAACGCGTGCACCACGGTGAGGTTGCGCGGTGTCTGGGTGCGCAGATAGCGCGCCTGAACCGCCTCGAACAGACAGGTGGCTTCCATCAGACCGCCGCCGCCGCCCATCAGGGCTACCGTGTCGTGGTCGTTGATCAGGTCAGCCGCCTGCGCGGCCGTCACAAATTTGTTGATGCCCATGGTGTGTGCGTCCGGCGCTCAGCGGTGCACGTCGAACAACGCTGCACCCTTTTTCAAGGTCATCCTGGCCACCACCGTGCGGTGGATTTCGCTGGTGCCGTCGAAGATACGGTAAACACGTGCGTCACGGTAATAGCGCTCGATCGGCAACTCCTTGCAAAAACCCATGCCGCCAAAGAGCTGCACCGCGCGGTCGACCACGCGGCCCAGCGTCTCGGCGGCGTTCACCTTGACCATGGCGATCTGCTCGCGCGCATCCAGCCCCTGGTCGAGCAGCCAGGCGGCCTGGTAGACCAGCCAGCGGGCGGCGTTGACCTCGATGACGCTGTCGGCAATCTGTTGCTGGACCAGCTGGAAGTCGCCAATCTTCTGACCGAACTGGCGGCGCTGGTTGGCGTAGTCGACCATCAACGCCAACACGTGGCTGGCCTTGCCTACGGCGCGGGCACCCACTTGCGCCAGCCGCACCACATTGAGCGCGCCCATGGCCAGCTTGAAACCCTGGCCTTGAGCGCCCAACAAGGTTGCCGGCTCAAGCACCACATCGTCAAAGAACAATTCCAGATGCGGTGTACCGCGCAAGCCCATCATCTTCTGGTCTTTGCCGATGGTGAAGCCGGACAGCCCCTTGTCAACCATGAACATGGAGATCTCCTTCTCGCCGGTTTTGGCCGACACCAGAAAGAAGTCGCTCCACTCACCATCGCTGATGAAGCACTTGCCGCCGTTGAGCCGCCACCCCGCGTCGGTCTGGCGCGCGGTGGTCTTGATACCCGCCGCGTCGGAGCCGGCGCCGGGTTCGGTGATGGCAATCGAGCAGGTGCGCTCACCGGCCACCGTCGGCTTGAGCCAACGCTCGACTTGCGCGCCGCGACATTCGAGCAAGGGTTCGTAGACGTTTCCGAAAGCGCGGCGAATCAAATAATCGGAGGTGTGGCCAAACTGCTCTTCGCACAGAACCCGATCGAGCACCGACAGGCCACCACCGCCCAGCTCGGCCGGCATGTTCAGCGCGTATAGACCGAGGGCGCGTGACTTTTCAAATAGCGCCTGCGCCTTTTCCCGGGCCAGAAAGCCCTGGTTCTCCAGTTCATCTTCAAGCGGGTGCAGTTCTTCGGCGATGAAGCGACGCACCGTGTCAATCAGCATTTTTTGTTCGTCGTTAAGGGCAAAGTCCATGGGAATTTCTCCGGTAGGTTGCTGCGGGTTAGGGGCGTTCTTGGCGCTGTCGGCCCTGCGTTTGGCGGCACTTTACTGTGAACCGATAAAATTACAATTCTCATTAAATGACTTTGACAATTTACGAATGATCAACAATAAATGGGACATGACCGATCTGCGCGTGTTCTGCCAAGTTGCGCGGCGCGCCAGCTTTGTCGGGGCGGCGGCTGACCTCGGTTTCTCACCGGCTTACGTCACCAAACGCGTCGCGCGCCTGGAAAAGGCGCTTGGTGTCGCCCTCTTTCACCGCACGACCCGACGGGTGCTGATCAGCGATGCCGGCGAAAGCGCCTACGGCTGGGCGCGCAAAGTGCTGGATGCCGCCGACGAGCTCGATCAAAGCGTCGCCGGGGCCGATGCTTTGCCGGTGGGACCCCTGCGCATCAGCACCAGTCTGCGCCTGGGTCGGCTCCATCTGGCGCCGATCCTGGCCGACCTGCGCCGCGCCTACCCCGATCTGGACGTTTGGCTGGAGGTGATGGATCGCCGGGTCGACCTGCTGGGTGAAGGTTTTGACATCGATATCCGTATGGGCGAGGTCACCGAGCCACACCTGGTGGCGCACCCGGTCGCGAACAACGTGCGCGTGCTCTGCGCCGCGCCGGACTATCTGGCGCGCCGCGGGCAACCGAAAACCCTGGCCGACCTGGCCAGCCACGACTGCTTGCTGTACCGCGAGCGCCACCAGACCTTTGGCGTGTGGCGCCTGCAGGGGCCCCATGGCCAGGAAACGGTCAAGCTGACGGGCTCGATGGGCTCCAACCAGGCCGACGTGGTACGCACCTGGGCGTGCCAGGGGTTGGGCATCATTGCGCTGGCCAGTTGGGACGTGGCGCCCGACTTGCGCCAAGGCACCCTGGTGCGCGTGCTGCCGCAATACAACCAGGGCGCCAACCTCTGGGCGGTGACCGCTGGCCGGGCCAGCCAGTCGGCCAAACTGCGCGTCTGCCTGCAACGAATCATTGGCGCGCTGCAAAGCGGGCCACACGCGCTCGATACCTCGGTGGTGTAGTCCGAGACGGGCCGCCCCGGCCGGTCAGATCAGGTTGCGCAAGGCCCGCGCGGTCTCCATCAGCACCGGCAGCACACGCAGGGCCGCGTCTTCGCTGCTTTCATGACCCATCGGCATGGTCAC
>JBBIGT010000196.1:9589-14982 GCA_037447395.1 Comamonadaceae bacterium
GCGCCAACCAGGTCGCCCTTGCGGTCGATCAACGGCACCGCCACGCCGCGGTAAGTCAGCTCGAGTTGCTGCTCTGAAATGGCCCAGCCGCGCTGGCGGATACGTGCCAGCTCGATGCGCAGGCGCTCCTTGCTGTTGATGGTGTAGCTGGTGTAGGCCTTGAGCTCGTGGTGCGCCAGCCAGTTTTCCAGCCATTCGGGGTCACGCATCGCCAGCATCAGCATGCCGGCCGCCGTCACCTGCGCCTGCACCCGCGAGCCCAGCACCACGCCGGTGTTCATGCTGCGCGTCGAACCGTTGCGGGCAATGTAGACCACGTCGTCGCCGTCCATCACGCTGACATAGGCAATCTCTTGCGTGCCCGAGGTCACCCGCTGCAAGAACGGTTGGACGATGCGCGGCAGGCGGGCCGATTCCAGGTACGACTGACCCAGGCGCAGCACGCGCGGCGTCAGCCAGAACAGCTTGCCGTCGGTGGCGACGTAGCCAAGATAGACCAGCGTCAACAGGTAGCGGCGTGCCGCCGTGCGCGTCAAATGGCAGCGCACGCCGGCCTGGCTGGCCGTCATGCGCGGGTTGGCGTCGTCAAAGGCTTCAATGATCGACAGGCCTTTTTCCAGACCAGCGATCCAGTCGCGTTTGTCGAGCGCGGCACCCGGCGCCACTTTGGGCGAAGAGACAAGGTTTGTCATGCGGTTGGCCAGACTGAAGGAGTTCAAAAAAATCAGTGCTTACCCGAATTTCGTGCGTTAATCATTCATTACGGTTCATCAAACGAACAAAACGCGAAATTTTTGGTTTTGATAAGTCTTTTGAATGACTAAAGTGCCGCCAACGGAACGATTATGAACGATCAGCGCGACAACCCTTTCAGCAGCGTGGCATCGACGCCGCCGATTCATGGCGACACCGACGTCTACCTGATCCTCGGCGACCCGATCGAGCAGGTGTTGGCGCCAGAAATCTTCAACCCTCTATTTGGCCATTTTGGCGTGAACGCCGTGCTGGTGCCGGCGCAAGTCGCGCCGTGCCACCTGCAGACTTTCATCAGATCGGCCTTTCTGGCAAAGAATGTCAAGGGCCTGTGGTTGACGATCCCGCACAAGGTGCCGGCCATGGCGGTGCTGGACGAGTGCAGTGCGCTGGCGCGGCTGGCCGGCGCGGTCAACGCCATTCGTCGCAACGACGGCGGCTCGCTGGAAGGCGCTTTGTTTGACGGCGAAGGCTTTATCCGTTCACTGGACTACCACGGCATCGCCTACGCCGGCAAAAAGGTGTTGATCCTCGGCGCCGGCGGCGCGGCGGCGGCCATCGGTGCATCGCTGATTCAACCACGCGACACCGGCCACGCCGCCACGGTCGCCTTTTATGACCCAACGCCGGGCAAAGCCGCAGAGGTCGCCACCCGACTGCAAACGGCAGGCAGCGCGCAACTGCTGGCACTGATCCAGAACGATCCGACCGGCTTTGACCTGGTGGTGAACGCATCGCCCCTGGGCTTGCATGCCACCGACCCTTTGCCCTGCGATGTTGCACGGTTGGCACCACACGCCGCGCTGGTCGACATCGTCATGAAAAACTACCCAACGCCTCTGCTACGCGCCGCACGGGCCCGCGGGCTGCACGCCGAGCCAGGCTTTGAAATGCTGATCCAGCAGGCGCACCTGTATCTGGACTTTTTTGGCTTTCGTGACATCGCCGCGGCGTTGCGCCAGGACACCGCGGCCATTCGCCAACAGATTTATCCGCAAACCTTGCAGGATGAAATAGGCCAGGCCTTGCGGCCGACGGCCTTACCCACGTGAGCACCCGCCCACTTTATTTAACTTTGAGGAGACTCCCCATGAACCTTCGCCGCCAATGGCTTGCTGCCGCCGCACTGACCCTGATTGCAACGCTGGGTCACGCCCAGACCTACCCCGACCGCGAGCTGTCCGGCATCATCCAGTGGGGCGCCGGCGGTGCCACCGACGTGGTGGCGCGCTCGCTGGTGCCGCTGGCCGAAGAAGCGCTCGGCAAGAAAATTGTGCTGCAGAATAAGGCCGGTGGTGTGGGCGCCATCGCCACCAACTTTGTCAACCAGCAAGCCTCAGACGGCTACACCCTGTTGATTGGCGCCGAGAACCCGCAACTGCACCCGATTCTTGGCATCAGCGACCTGGATTACAGCAAGTTCTATCCGGTCAACATCATTGGCCGTGGCAATGTGCTGGCCGTGACCACGGTTGACAAACCCTGGAAGACGTTCAAGGACCTGTTGAACGAGGTGCAAGCCAACCCCGGCAAGATCAAACAAGGTTCCACCGGCACCGGTGGCCTGCCGTTCACCGTCAGCTCGATGATTTCTACCGTGGCCAAGTTCCCGACGACGGCTGTACCCTTTCCGGGTGACGGCCCCGGTGTTACAGCCTTGCTCGGCGGCCACGTCGACTTCATGTTTGTCGGCGTCGGCGCCGCGGCAGAGCACATCAAGGCCGGTCGTCTGAAGGCGCTGGCGGCCATCAGCACCGAGCCGTTCGAGGGCACGCCAGCCATCACCGACGCCCTGCCCGGCATTGCCAAATACTTGCCCTGGGGTCCGTTCTACGGCGTATTTGTCAAGAAAGACGTGCCCGAAGCCGTCAAAGCCAGGTTGACCGCCGCCTTCAAGAAAGCCGCCAGTGATCCCAAATTCACCGCCTTCATGAAAGATCGCGGCAACGTGACGATGAACATCTCGGGTGCCGAGGCCGAGGCCTTTCTGAAGAAATGGCAGTCGGTCACCTCGTGGACTTACCAGGAAGTCGGCGTAGCCAAGGTCAACCCGGCGTCCTTGGGCATCGCCAAACCTTAAGCGCGTCAAGCCGGGCAGCCATGCGGCTGCCCACCCCTTGCCAACAAAAACAACAGGAGACTTCATGCACCCAAGCCGTCGCCGACTCCCCGGGGAGCTGGCCTTTTCGATCGTCCTCGTCGCATTCAGCCTGTTCATGCTGTGGCAGGCCTACAGCATTTCAAAGTTTGAGTCGTTCACCTCGGCCGGGGCATTTCCGATGTTTGCGGCAGCCGTCATGCTGATCTCCGGGCTGATCGCCGCGGCGCAAACGGTGCGCATGACGCCCGCACCGGCTGCTGCGGGCGAGTCGGTCTGGCGGCAGTTTGTGCGGCAGATCACACCGGCCATGCTGGTGCAGTTTGTCATCGCCATCGCCACCTACATGTTCATGCTCGAGCGCGCCGGCTTTGTCCTTTCGTCGTACCTGTTTTTGGTTGTTTCGATGGGGCTGCTGGGCAGCCGCAAATGGTTTCTGAACCTTTGGGTCAGTGCCTTGAGCCTGGGTGGGGTGTATCTGATCTTTCAGACCATTTTCTCGGTGGTGCTGCCCACGGGCGCCTGGTTGAGCGGAGTTTTCAAATGAGCGAAGCTGTCACTTATTTCTTCATGTCGTGGCTCGACCCCAGCCTGCTGGGGTTGATTGCCGCGGGTACTTTTGCCGGCATTTACATCGGCGCCATTCCCGGCTTGTCGGTAACCATGGCGGTGTCGATCCTGATCTCGTTCACCTTCAAATGGAACATCGATTCGGCGTTGGCGGTGATTGCTGGCATTTACCTGGGAGGCGTCTACGGCGGCTCGCGCAGCGCGATTCTGCTGAACATTCCGGGAGCGCCGTCGGCCATTGCCACCGGCCTGGACGGCTACCCGCTGGCCAAGCGCGGCGAGGCCGGCGCGGCCATTGGGCTGACCACCGTGATGTCGGTCTTTGGTGGCTTTATCGGCATCGTGGCGCTGGCCTTAGCCGCGCCCGCGGTGGCGTCACTGGCGCTCAAATTCGCTCCGCGTGACTACCTGATGCTGGCCATCTGGGGCATTTTGCTGGTCGGCAGCTTGTCGGGCGGTTCGCTGGCCAAGGGCATTTTTGCCGGCTCGGTTGGCGTGCTGATCGGCTCAGTCGGGCTGGACCCGATGACGGCAGAGCCGCGCTTCACCTTTGGCAGCCTGCAACTGACCGCAGGCATCTCTTACGTGGCGGCGATGATCGGTTTTTTTGGTGTCGCTGAGGTGTTGGTGCAACTGCACGAGATGCACTTGGCGGCGGTCAAGCAAAACGTCGACAAAATCATTCCGCCCTGGCATCTGATTAAAAAATACCTGCCTTTGGCCACCCGTACATCGGGCATTGGCGTGGTGGTGGGTGCCCTGCCCGGCGCCGGTGGTGACATTGCCGCGCTGATGGCCTACGACCACGCCAAACGCAGCGTCAAGAACCCGTCGAGTCCGTTTGGCGAAGGTGCTTACGAAGGCATCGTGGCGCCCGAGTCGGCCAACAACGCCGCCGTGCCGGGCGCCTACATTCCGATGATGACGCTGGGCATCCCCGGTGACGCGGTCACCGCCGTGATCATTGGCGCGATGTACATCCACGGGCTCAAACCCGGCCCCATGCTGATGATCGAAACACCGCACCTGTTCTGGTTCCAGGTCGGTGCGCTGACGCTGGCCAACTGCTTCTTGCTGGTGTTTGGTCTGACCGGCATCAAGATTTTTGCCAAGATCGTTGAAACCCCCAAGCCCTTGCTGCTGCCGCTGATTTTGATGCTGTCAGCCGTCGGCGCCTACGCCATCAACAACAACCCGGCCGATGTGTACTGGATGCTGGGCTTTGGCGTGCTGGGTTATGTGTTCAAGATGTATGGCTTTCAGGTCGGCCCAATCGTTCTGGGCATGATTCTCGGGCCACTGATGGACTCGTCGTACCGCCAGGCGATGATCTCGGCCGAAGGCCAGGTCGGCCAATTCGCCGGGGAGTTTTTTACTTCACCGCTGTCGGCGCTGATTCTGGCGGCGCTGGTCTTCACCATCGTCAGTCAGTCTCGCTGGTGGCAAGGCTGGCGCGCGCGGCACTGAGCGCCGGGTCGGCCTCGGCATAATGCCCAGGTTCCCATTTTCAAGGACACGCCCATGACCGCACAGCTTGCAACCCCCAGTGACAGCAGCAACCGCGAGGCCATCAGCGACAGCAACAACCCGATCGGCCTGGACGGCATTGAGTTCATCGAATACACCACGGCCAAGCCGCAGGCGCTCGGCCAGGTGCTCGAGAGCATGGGCTTCAAGCCGGTGGCCCGGCACCGCTCGCGCGAGGTGCTGCTGTACCGCCAGGGCGGCATCAACGTCATCGTCAACGCGCACAGCGCCGGCCCAGTGCTGACCGACAAGCCGGTGATCAACGCCATGGCGCTGCGCGTGCGCGACGCGGCGGCGGCGTACCGGCGCGCGCTGGACCGTGGCGCCTGGGCCGTGCCGACGCGCGTCGAGGTGATGGAGCTGAACATTCCGGCGATCCACGGTGTCGGCACCAGCCGCATTTACTTTGTCGACCGCTATCAACTGTTCTCGATTTACGACGTCG
>JBBIGT010000197.1:0-7225 GCA_037447395.1 Comamonadaceae bacterium
TTGGGAAGGCGATGAAGGTTGACTCCACCAGCCCGGATACCGGCCAACACGGTGGTTGTGCGTCTTTTGCAGGCGCGCAACCGTGACGCTCAGGCGCTGTCGGGGACGACGGCGAGGGCTTTTTTTGATGGTTCTTTCCTTTTATGAAAACTTTCAGTTCTTTCGGGCGTGTTGGCGTCCCCGTGCGCGTTTGCGCGTCGGTTGTGGCCGCGTTGGCAAATTGGCCGGCACTGGCGGCAGAAAACGTCGAGACGTTCAACGAGGTGGTGGTAACGGCGACTCGTAGCGAACAGCCGTTGACGGACGTCCTGGCCGACGTCAGCATCGTCGATCGGGCGGCAATCGAGCGCAGCAGCGCCACCAGCGTCGGTGACGCCCTGAGTCTTCTGCCTGGCCTGACCTTGAGCCAATCCGGCGGCGCGGCGGCGCCGACCAGCGTCTTCATCCGTGGTGCCGAGAGTCGCTTTACGGCGGTCTTTGTCGACGGCGTGCGCATCGATTCACAGTCCACCGGTGGCGCGTCCTGGGAGAGCCTGCCGTTGCAGCAGGTCGAGCGCATTGAGGTGCTGCGTGGCCCGGCGGCGGCAATCTATGGCTCTGACGCCGTCGCCGGTGTGGTGCAAATCTTTACCAGGCAGGGCCGCAAGGGGTTTGCGCCGTCGCTGACGGTCGGATTGGCGAGTAACAACACCCAGGAAGTCAGTGCGGCGCTGCAAGGCGGCAGCGACACGGTCGACTATGCCTTGGGTCTGGGGCACAGCCGCTCCGACGGCTTCAACGCCAAGCTCTCGGGCAACCCGGACCGTGACGGCGCCAGCAGCCGGTCTTTTTCCGCGCGGCTGGGCTGGACGGTCACGCCGGGTCACCAGCTGGAATTGACGGCGTTGGACAACGACCTCAGCGCCGGCTACGACGCCTATCCCGTCACCAATGCCGACGATCAAACGCAGCGCCATTTGCGCACGTTGGGCCTGAATTGGACGGCGCGCTGGAGTGAGCGCTGGCGTTCTGTCTTCTCGCTGTCGCGTGGCACCGACCACTATGAAACGGCCCCGTCGCACTACGTGACCGATACGCAGGTCAACAACTTCCTGTTGCACAACGAAGTGCGTTGGGGTGTCGGTCTGCTCAGTGCCGATCTGGAGCGTCGTGAAGATCAACTGCAAAACGCCAGCACTACGCCACAAACCACCCAACGCAGCCAGAACTCCTTGGCCATTGGCTATGGTTTTCGTAGCGGAGCGCACACCGTGCAGGTCAATGCCCGGCACGACGACGACAGCGAATTCGGCCGCCAGACCACCGGCGCGTTGGCCTACGGCTACGAACTGATGCGCGGGCTGCGTGTCACCGCCGCCCGAAGCACCGGTTTTCGGGCGCCGACCTTGTTCCAGCGCTTCAGTATTTACGGTGTGCCGACGCTGACCGCCGAAACGTCCGACAACACCGAGGCCGCCATCCGTTGGCAGGCGGGCGCCCAGCAGGCGGCGTTGGTGGTCTATCGCAATGACGTGGCAAACCTGATCAACTACGTCTCCGGACCCGGCGCGTGCATCAACGGCACGGGCCTGTACGCCGGCTGCTATGGCAACACCGGCCAGGCGCGCTTGTCGGGTGCCAGCTTGAGTGGGGCAACGCAGTGGGCCGGTGTGCGGCTGGGTGCGTCGCTCGACTGGTTGAACCCCATCAACGTGCAGACCGATAAAGTCTTGGCGCGCCGGCCACGCAAGCAAGCGACGTTGACGGCCGACCTGCCGCTGGGCCAGTGGCGCCTTGGCGCCGATTGGCAATACGCCGGGGAGCGCTTTGACAACGCCAGCAATACCGTGCGCCTGGCGCCGTATTCATTGGTGAACCTGACGCTGACACGACCGATTGCAGGCGACTGGAAGTTGCTGGCACGCGTCGGCAACCTGGCCGACAAGGACTATGTACTGGCCGACGGCTACGCCACCGCCGGGCGTACGGTTTACGTTGGCATGAGCTGGGCACCCAGGTAAGCCACGACGCCGATGAACCACGCACGATGCCCCGCGCTGCTGGTGGCCGCACCGGCTTCCGGCCAAGGCAAGACCACGGTCACGGCGGCGCTGGCGCGGCTGCACGCACGCCGGGGCCGGCGAGTGCGGGTGTTCAAGTGCGGGCCGGACTTTCTGGACCCGCACTGGCACCAGCTGGCCAGCGGCCACCCGGTGCACAACCTGGACCTCTGGCTCAACGGCGAGGCCGACATCCGCGCCCGGCTGTTTGCGGCGGCTTCGACCAGCGACCTGATCCTGATCGAAGGCGTGATGGGGCTGTTCGACGGCGAACCGAGCGCGGCCGACCTGGCGGTCAAGTTCGGCGTCCCGGTGTTGACGGTGATCGACGCCGGCGCGATGGCCGGTACCTTCGGCGCGCTGGTGCACGGCCTGCGCCACTACCAATCGGGCCTGCCCTGGGCCGGCGTGCTGGCCAACCGCGTGGCCAGCGAATCGCACGAGACGATGCTGCAGGCGTCGGTACGTCGTGACGACTTGGGCGTGGAGCCAGGCGGCATCGACGCTGGCTGGCTGGGTGGTTTGCGACGCGACGCCGGTTTCTCGTTGCCCGAGCGGCACCTGGGGCTGACCGTGGCGTCCGAGCTGCCCGATGCCATGGCCCGCCTGGACGCGCTGGCCGATGCGTTGGCGCGTACGCCACTGGGCCAGCTCGATGCCGCCGGCTGGCAGCGCTGGGCGGTGCCGTTTGCGGCGCCAGCCGAACCTCGGGTCGCGCCGCTGCTGCTGCAGGGCCGCACTGTGGCGGTAGCGCGCGACGCGGCTTTCTGTTTCATTTACCCGGCCAACCTCGACACGCTGCGTGCGCTGGGTGCCGAACTGGTGTTTTTTTCGCCAGTGGCCGACCAGCCGGTACCGGACTGCGACGCCGTCTGGCTGCCCGGTGGCTACCCCGAACTGCACGCCGCTGCGCTGGTGCAGGCCACGCGTTGCCGCGCCTCGCTGGCGGCGCACATCGCCGCGGGTAAACCGGTCTGGGCCGAGTGCGGCGGCATGATGCCGCTGCTCGACAGTCTGACCCAGGCCGACGGCATGCTGGTGCAGATGTGGGGGCTGCTGCCCGGCGCGGTGACGATGCACAAGCGCCTGGCCGCGCTGGGGCCGCAGCACTGGGACACCGCGCAGGGCGAGTTGCGCGGCCACACCTTTCATTTTTCACTGACCACCTCGCCGCTGGCGCCGGTGGCGCACACCGTGCCGGCGCGCAGTTTCGGCAAGGCCGAGGCCATTTACGGCCAGGGGCCGGTGCGCGCGAGCTATTTCCATGCGTGGTTCGCCTCAAACCCCGAAGCGACCGCGCAGCTGTTTCGGCCGGAGGCGGTGTGAGCACGACGCTGCTCGGACGGCACTGCAACGCATCGTGCGCGAACGGTGGCTGACCGATGGTTGAAATTGCCCGCAGCGAACTCATTCTGGGCGGCCAGCGCAGCGGCAAGTCGCGCCGCGCCGAGATGCTGGCGCGGCAGTGGCTGGACGCCTCGCCGAACCACCGTGCCGTGTTGATTGCCACCGGGCAGGCCTGGGACGACGAGATGCGCGAGCGCATCGCCCGCCACCAGGGGGACCGCGCGCTGCGTCTGCCGGGCATGGTCACGGTGGAAGAGCCCGTGGCGCTGGCTGAAGCGTTGCAGCAGCACGCCGGTGCCAACACGCTGATCGTCGTCGATTGCCTGACGCTGTGGCTGACCAACTGTTCGCTGTCGTTTGCCGCGTCAACTATGGGCGGCGTGCCGCTCAGAGCCGCCGCTGAAGCGGCTTGTCCGGACGCCGAAATATTAATAAAAAAACAAGCGCTAGCCCAGGTTAATCAAGCGCGTACAGCTCTTGTTTTAGAAGCAATTGCGGACCCCGTCGGGCCGCTCGTTCTGGTCAGCAACGAGATCGGCCTGGGCGTGATCCCGATGGGCGACGAGGTGCGCCAGTTCGTCGACGCGCTGGGCCGCCTGAACCAGCAGGTGGCGGCCGCGTGCGAGCGCGTCACGCTGATGGCGGCCGGGTTACCGCTGCGATTGAAAGGCACGACATGAGTCCGCTGCGAAACATTCTGGCCGCGCTGGCGCTGGCGCTGGCGGGGTTGGCGCTGCTCGCTACGCCGGCGTGGGCGGCGCTGCAGGTCACCGACGACGCGGGCGTGGTCGTGCATTTTGATCGCTCGCCGCAGCGCATCGTCAGCCTGCTGCCGTCGCTGGCCGAAACGGTCTGCGCGCTGGGCCAGTGCCAGCGCCTGGTCGGTGTCGACCGCTACACCAACTGGCCGGCCTCGGTGACGGCGCTGCCGCAGGTCGGTGGCGGGCTGGACCCGAACATCGAACAGATCGTCGCGCTGCGTCCCGACGTGGTGCTGATGGCCACGTCGTCGCGCGCCGGTGAGCGCTTGCGCGCGCTGGGCCTGAAGGTGGTGGCGCTGGAGCCCAAGACGCACGCCGGCGTGCAGCGCGTGCTGCTGAAGATCGGCCAGTTGCTGGAGGTGCCCGATGCGCAGAAAGTCTGGCGCACCATCGACGCCGCGGTGCTGGCGGCGGCGCAGTCGCTGCCCGCCGGCGTGCGCGGCACGCGCGTGTACTTCGAGGTCAACCCGGGCCCGTACGCGGCCGGCGCGGGCTCCTTCATCGGCGAAACGCTGACCCGCTTGGGTGCCAGGAACATCGTGCCGGCGGCGCTTGGGCCGTTCCCCAAGCTCAACCCCGAATACATCGTGCGCGCCGACCCGGACCTGATCATGGTGGGCCAGCGCAGCGTCGACGGCATGAACCAGCGCCCGGGCTGGTTGGCGATGCGCGCCATGCGCGGCCAGCACCTGTGCGTGTTTCCGGCCGAGGCGTCCGACGCGTTGATCCGGCCCGGCCCGCGCATGGCCGAAGGTGCGCGCCTGATGGCGCGTTGCCTGGCCGACAAGGCGCCTGGCGCCAGGACGTTGCCAGGGGCGGCGCGTTGAACGCCAGCCGAGCGTTTTGGCTTGTCGCCGCCCTGTTGCTGGCGGCCATCGGCTTGGCTGTGCTGGGCGTCTGCGTTGGCAGTGCCGGCTTGGAGAATCTGGTCGGCCCGCTGCTGGACCGCGTCACCGATCGCGACGCCACTGCCATGGCGCAGCAGATCGTGTTCGACATCCGCCTGCCGCGCACGCTCGGCGCCTGGGCTGCCGGGGCGCTGCTGGGCCTGGCCGGAGCGGTGGCGCAGGGCCTGTTTCGCAACCCGCTGGCCGACCCGTTCTTGCTCGGCAGCGCCTCGGGCGCGTCGCTGGGCGTGGCGCTGGCGCTGACGGCCGTGGGCGGTGCGGGCGGCATGCTGGGTGCCAGCATGATGAACAGCGGTGTGGCGGTCAGCGTGTTCTCCAGCAGCGCACTGGTGCGCCTGGGCCTGACCGGCGCGGCCTTCGGTGGCGCCGTGGCCGCCGTGTTGATCACGCTGGTGCTGTCGCGCGGCGTGCAGCACACACTGCGCCTGCTGCTGGCCGGTGTGGTGGTGGGCGTGGTGCTGGGTGCGCTGACGCACCTGGTGCTGCTGTTCTCGCCGGAGTCGCTGCAAGCCATGCAAGCCTTCATGCTCGGCTCCACCACCTTTGTTGGCTGGACCGCCTGTGCGCTGATGGTCGGCGTGTGGCTGCTGTGCACACTGGCGGCCTGGCTGCTGGCGCGCGTGCTCGACGGCTTGAGTCTGGGCGACGCCACCGCGCGCAGTCTGGGGCTGCCGCTGGGCCCCATGCGCGCGGCGCTGGTGACGGTGCTGGCGCTGGCCACCGGCACGGCAGTGGCGCAAACCGGGCTGATCGCCTTTGTTGGCCTGGCCGCGCCGCATTTGGTGCGCTCGCTGGTCAAGACCACCAGCGCCCGCCTGATGCTGCTGGCCAGTTGTATGGGTGGCGTGCTGCTGATGGCCGCCGACACGCTGGCGCGCTGGCTGATCGCGCCGCAGGAGCTGCCGGTGGGCGTGCTCACCGCCGTGCTCGGTGGCGGATACCTGCTGTGGCTGATGCAGCGCAATACGCGCGTGTCGCGGGGGGCAGGGCTGTGATCGCGTCCTTGAACCTGCCGGGCGCAGCCATTGAAGCACGCGAGCTGAGCGCCCGCCTGGGCGACGCGCCCATCCTGCACCGCATCACGTTGGCGCTGCCGCGCGCGCGCTGGACCAGCATCGTCGGCCCCAACGGCGCCGGCAAGTCGACCCTGCTAAAGGCGTTGGCCGGCCTGTTGCCGCACAGCGGCGAGATCGACTTGCTCGGTCGGCCACTGGCCAGCTGGCCCAGCCGGCAACGGGCGCAGCAACTGTCGTGGTTGGGGCAGAACGAGGCCAGCGCCGACGACCTGACGGTGTGGGACGTGGCCATGCTCGGGCGCCTGCCGCACCAAGCCTGGCTGAGTGCGCCCAGCACCGCCGACCGCGCCGCCGTGGCCGGCGCGCTCAAAGCCACGCAGGCCTGGGACTGGCGCGCCCGCACGCTGGGCCAGCTCTCGGGCGGCGAGCGCCAGCGCGTGTTGCTGGCGCGTGCGCTGGCGGTCGACGCGCAGGTGCTGCTGATGGACGAGCCCCTGGCCAACCTCGACCCGCCGCACCAGGCCGATTGGCTCGATCTGGTGCGTAACCTGGTGCGCGCGGGCCGCACCGTGGTCAGCGTGTTGCACGAGGTCGGCCTGGCGCTGCACGCCGACGAACTGGTGGTGATGGCGCAAGGCCGCGTCACGCACCAAGGCGCCTGCGCCGCCGCCGCCACGCACCGTGCGCTGGAGGCGGTGTTCAACCAGCGCATCGAAGTGCACGCGCTGCAGGGGCAGTGGGTGGCGCTGCCGCGGATCAACCCCTTGAAGACTTCAGACCATGCAAATTGAAACCCCACCCACCGCGAAGCCCTACGACAAAGCTGACGGCGCGCGCCGCGGCCTGGTCATCGTCCACACGGGCGACGGCAAGGGCAAAAGCACGGCCGCCTTTGGCCTGGCGCTGCGCGCTCACGGCCGTGGCAAGGCCGTCAAGATCTACCAATTCATGAAAGTGCCCAGCGCGCGCTTTGGCGAGCACCGCCTGTTCGAGCAAATTGGGATCCCTGTTGAAGGGCTGGGTGACGGTTTCAGCTGGAAGAGCCAGGACCTGGAACGCTCGGCGCAACTGGCGCGCGACGGTTGGGCGCGGGCTCGCGCCAGCATCCTCGGCGGCGAACATTTCTTGGTCGTGCTCGACGAAATTACTTACCC
>JBBIGT010000198.1:0-6279 GCA_037447395.1 Comamonadaceae bacterium
GCAAGCTCGAGGAACTGCGTGCCAACGAGGACGACGTCGACGCCAACATGTTGACAACGGTGATTCAGTCCGACCCGCTGATGACGCTCAAGCTGCTGGCCAAGATCGCCAGCATGCGTCGGCCCGGGTCAAGCACCGAGACCGAATCGGTGATCACCTCGTTGGTGCTGATGGGCATTTCGCCATTTTTCCGGCATTTTGAACAACAGCGCACGGTCGAAGACTGGCTGGCCGACCAACCCGAAGCGCAAAAGGGACTGCAATTCCTGCTCAAACGCGCCGAACGCGCGGGCCAATTTGCCCTCGGCTTTGCGATCCACCGTGGCGACACCGATGCCACCATCATTCACCAGGCTGCATTCCTGAACGATTTCGCCGAAATGTTGCTCTGGTTGCACGCGCCCGAGCTGATGGTCGAAATCCGCCGCGCCCAGGAAGCCGACTCGACCCTGCGCTCCAACGTCATCCAGCGCCAGATACTGGGCATCGAAGCAACCGATCTGCGCCAGGCACTGATGAAACTCTGGCGCCTGCCCGAGTTGCTGGTCAATATCAGCGATGACCGTCATGCCGAGCGATCTAATGTCAAGTGCGTGGTGCTCGCCGTGCGTCTGGCGCGCCATACGGCCATCGATTGGGAAAACGCTGCGATTCCAGACGACGTGGAAGACATTGCCAAACTGCTCAACGCCTCGCCCAGGGTAACCATGGGCTTTTTGCACAAGATTGACCACCCTATCCTGGAAGCAACGACCCTGCAGCCAACAAGTTTTGGCGGGCTGGACTGACGCTGCAAACGCGTCCTGGCAATCGCGCCATAGGGATTATTGAACTTTTTTATTAGCACTCCATCATAGCGAGTGCTAACATTCAGCCCCTTCGCAACAGGAGTCCCATCATGACGATATACGCTGCCAAACCAAGCAACGCATTAACGCTGGCCAACCCCTGGGCCGTCGTCCCCGCGCTGGGTAATCTTGACGCTTACATCTCGGCCGTCAATCGCATGCCGATGCTCACCCTGGAAGAAGAGCAATCGTTCGCGCGCAAATTCCGCCAGGACAATGACCTGGAAGCCGCCGGAAAACTGGTGTTGGCGCATCTGCGCCTGGTGGTCTCGACCGCGCGCCAGTACCTCGGCTACGGCCTGCCGCACGGCGACCTGATTCAAGAGGGCAACGTCGGCCTGATGAAGGCGGTCAAGCGTTTTGACCCTGACCAGGGGGTGCGACTGGTGAGTTACGCGCTGCACTGGATCAAGGCCGAAATCCACGAATACATCCTGAAAAACTGGCGCATGGTCAAAATGGCGACGACCAAGGCGCAGCGCAAGCTGTTTTTCAATTTGCGCTCCATGAAACAGCGCTTTCGCAGCGCCGACGCCATGGCCGACCTGGGCAGCCACCGCGATACGCTCAGCGACAGCCAGATCGACGCCATGGCCACCGAGCTCAACGTCAAACGCGAAGAAGTCATCGAGATGGAAGCACGTCTGGCCGGCGGTGACGTGCTGCTCGACCCCAGCCCCAGCGACGATGGCGAAGAGGCGTTTGGCCCGATCGCCTACCTGACCGACGCCAGCCACGAACCCACCGCAATCATTGAAGCGCAGCACCGCGACCTGCTGGCCAGCGACGGCCTGGCACAGGCGCTCGCTACGCTGGACGCACGCAGCCGCCACATCGTCGAAGAACGCTGGCTCAAGGTCAACGATGACAATTCCGGCGGCATGACGCTGCACGACCTGGCCGCCGTCTACGGCGTCAGCGCCGAGCGCATCCGTCAGATCGAGGTGGCGGCACTGAAGAAAATGAAAAAGGCATTGGTCGAATTTGCCTGAAGCCCCCGTTCTGAGCGTTTTACACTCACCAGCCTTCAGCGCGTTCGCCGCCTGAAGGCTTTTTTGTCACTGTTCGTCACTCAGCGGAGTCACACCATGGTTCGGATTGTTCGTCGAAATGCTTTTATATTGATAGCTGCTTGCGCTTTTTCCACCTGGGCTAGCGGCCAAAATAGCGTAAAGCCTGCAAACTGGCCGAGCAAGCCGGTACGCATCATCGTCGGCTTTCCGGGTGGCTCATCACCCGACTTGACGGCACGCACGCTGGCCGAGCCGCTGGCCAAGGCACTGGGGCAGCCGGTGATTGTGGAAAACAAGGTCGGTGCCGGTGGCAACATCGCCGCCGATCTGGTTGCCAAGGCGAGCGACAACCATACGCTGGGCCTGATGATCAACGGCAACCTGACCACCGCCAAACTGCTCAACCCCAAGTTGCCGTACGACCCGCTGCAAGACCTGCAGCCCGTCAGCCTGATCGGCGTGTCACCGTTGGTGCTGATGGCACCCAAGAGTGCGCCCGGCGCCGACGCCAAGGGCTTTTTGGCAGCGGCGGCACAGGCCGGTGAGCGCTGGAGCTACGGCTCGCCCGGCGTGGGCACGGTCGGCCACATCGGCATGGAGTTTTTCAAGGCAAAGGCCGGTGTTCAAGCGGTGCACGTGCCCTACCCGGGTTACGCCCAGGTCGCCACGGCCATGATTGGCGGTGACTTGCATCTGTCGATGTTGCCGCCAGCGCTGGCAATGGCCCAGGTGAAGGGTGGCAAATTGCGCGCCATCGGCGTCACCAGCAGCGGGCGCAGCACGCTGGTGCCCGATCTGCCAAGCATGGCCGAGGCCGGTGTCGCCAATTTCAACCTGGAAATCTGGAACGCCATGGCTGCACCGAGGGCCATGCCTGCGCCGATCGTGGCGCGCCTGGCGGTACTGGTGAGCGACATTGCGCGCTCGCCCGAGGTGCGGCAAAAGCTCTACCAGCAAGGCTGGCAGGTGGTGGGCTCGTCCCCCGAAGGTCTTGCCAAACGCATCCAGTCTGACACGCAACAGTTCGGCGCGGTGATCAAGACCTTGGGTTTGGCTGGCGCCAATAAATGATTTTTTCGGGAAACGCGCTACCAAGTCAGAACCTGGACAAGTCGGGCGCGCGTTTTTCCAGGAACGCGGTGAACGCCTCGCGTGCGGCGGGTTCGCGCACCAGCTCGCCAAACACCTCGCCCTCTTGCATGATGCGCTGCTGCAGCAGGTCAGCCTGGCCTTGCTTCATCAGACGCTTGGCCGCCGCCAGCGCCAGCGTGGGTTTGGACGCCAGTTTGCGCGCCTGGCGTTGTGCCAACGCGTTGACCTCGGAGGGCGGCACGATGCGCGCGATCAGGCCCATCTCGAGCGCGGATTCGGCGCCAAACGGTTCACCCAGCAGCAAGGCCTCGGCGGCGCGACCGTAGCCCATGCGCTGAGGCGCCAGCAAGCTCGAACCCGCTTCCGGGCACACGCCCAGGTTGACGAACGGCATCGAAAACGCCGCGTTGTCGCCGGCGTAGACCAGATCGCAGTGAAACAGCATCGTGGTTCCAATGCCCACCGCCGGCCCGCACACCGCGGCCACAAGCGGCTTCGGGAATTCGCTGATGGCGCGCAGAAAGCGAAACACCGGCATCTCGGGCGACGTACTGGGACGGGTCAAAAAGTCTGCAATGTCGTTGCCCGCGCTGAACACCGTTTCGTGACCCTGAATCACCACCGCGCGTACGCTGGTGTCGGCCTGCGCCTGCAACAGGGTGTCGGCCAGCGTGGCGTACATGGCCGAGGTGAACGAGTTTTTCTTGGCGACCCGGTTCAAGGTGAGCGTCAGCACGCGCTCGCTGGTGTCAATCAGGATGTCGGTCATGAAATGATTTCCAAAAATGAACTGGCCATGCGCCGAGGCAACATGGCCAGCAAGCAACGAAGCTTGGATTGTCTACTGTTGGGTCACACCCGCTCAAAAATGCCGGCGGCACCCTGCCCCATGCCGATGCACATGGTCACCATGCCGTATTTGCCCTGCGTGCGTTGCAAGCCGTGGATGACCGTCGCGGCACGAATCGCCCCGGTGGCGCCCAGCGGGTGACCCAGCGCAATGGCGCCACCGATCGGATTGACCTTGGCCTGATCGAGCCCCAGGGTATTGATGACGGCCAGGCTTTGCGCCGCAAAGGCTTCGTTGAGCTCGATCCAGTCGAGCTGGTCCAGCGTCAAGCCCCCGTTTTTCAAGGCCGCGGGAATGGCCTCGATCGGGCCGATGCCCATGTACTGCGGCGGCACGCCTTTGGCGGCAAATGCCACAAAGCGTGCCAGCGGCTTCAGGCCATACTGCTTGACCGCTTTTTCGCTCGCCAGAATCAGGGCGCCAGCGCCGTCGGAGGTTTGCGAGCTGTTGCCGGCTGTGACCGTGCCGCGCGCGGCAAACGGCGACTTGAGCTTGGCCAGCCCTTCCAGGCTGGTGTCGGCGCGCGCGCCTTCGTCCAGGCTGACGACACGTTTTTTCTCGGTCACCTCACCCGTGGCCAGATTCGGCGCACGGTCGATGACCTCGATCGGCGTGGTCTCGGCACTGAAATAGCCTGCCGCTTGCGCGGCCAGCGCGCGCTGGTGCGACTGCAGCGCAAACGCGTCCTGCGCCTCGCGGCTGACCTTCCACTGCGTGGCCACTTTTTCTGCGGTCAGGCCCATGCCGTAGGCGATGCCGACGTTTTCATCGTTCTCAAACATCAGCGGCGAAAACGATGGCGCATTGCCACCCATCGGCACCATGCTCATGCTCTCGACACCGGCAGCGATCATCACGTCCGCCTCGCCGACGCGGATGCGGTCGGCGGCCATCTGGATCGCGGTCACGCCCGAGGCGCAAAAGCGGTTGACGGTGACGCCGCCGACACGGGTGGGAAAACCCGCCAGCACAGCCGCAGCGCGCGCAATGTTCAGGCCCTGCTGGCCTTCGGGCATGGCGCAGCCGCAGATGATGTCTTCGATGGCGTTGGGGTCGAGTCCGGGCGCTTGCGCCAGCGCCGACTGCAGCACCTTGACCAGCAGGTCGTCGGGCCGCGTATTGCGGAAGAACCCGCGCGACGATTTGCCAATGGGGCTGCGCGTGGCAGCGACGATGTAGGCTTCTGTGAGTTGTTTCATAGTGATCCTCAAATGATCGGAAAAATGGGGTGGTGGTCGCTTTAATGCAGTTGTCCGGTTCTTGAACGGCGTCGTTCATGGTTGAGCAAGCGTCGCGAGGAGTCGTCAGGCCGGGCGCGGGTGTCCGAAAACAAGCGGAACGTACTTTTGTACGTGAGGATTGTTTTGGGGCTGCAACGACGCATGACGGCTCCGCAGTAGCTTGATCAATCGCGAACTCAGTTACGAACCGGCTTGCCGGTGGACATCATGCCCATGATGCGCTCTTGCGTCTTGGGGTTGGCCAGCAGGGTGGCAAACGCCTTGCGCTCCAGCGCCATCAGGTACTCTTCGTCGACCAGACTGCCGGCGTCGACGTCACCACCGCACACCACCCAGGCGATCTGGCAGCCGATGAAGTAGTCGTAGGCGCTGATGAAACCACCGTCGCGCATGTTGACCAGCGTACCCTTGATGGTCGCCAGCCCGCTGCGCCCAGCCACCGGGAACATGCGTTTGTGCGGCGCGCGGTAGCCGCAGTCAAACATCGCTTTGGCCTCGTTGATCGCCACATAGAGCAATTCGTCTTTGTGCGCGACCACCACGTCGCTATCGAGAAGATAGCCCAGTTTCCTTGATTCAAGGGCGCTGGTGCCCACTTTGGCCATTGCTGCGGCGGTAAAACCGTTGGTCAGGAACGGCAGCAGGTCCTTGCCGGTGGACGCGGCTGCGTTTTCTGCGGCACGCCGGGCAATGTAGGTCAGACCGCCGCCGCCGGGCACCAGGCCCACGCCCACTTCGACCAGGCCGATGTAGCTTTCCATCGCGGCGACGCGCTTGCTGCTGTACAACCCCAGTTCGCAGCCGCCGCCCAACGCCAGACCGCGCATGGCCGAGACCACCGGCACGTTGGCGTAGCGCAGTTGCAGCATGATCTTCTGCATCTCGTACTCGGCCTCGCTGATCGCGTTGACGCCGCCGGTCATGAACGCGGGCAACATGGCCTGCAGGTCAGCGCCAGCGGAAAACACCTCGTCGTTGGACCAGATCACCAGACCCTTGTACTTCTCTTGGGCCAGCGCCACACCCTTCATCAGGCCCTCGAGGACGCCGACGCCAATGGCGTGCATCTTGGTCTTGATGCTGGCAATGACCACCTGATCGTCCAGCGTCCACAGCCGCACCGCGTCGTCCTCGGCCAGCGTGGTTCCCGCCGTTTTGGCGTCAGCAGCCTGGGCGCCGAGCACGCTCTCGGGGAAATACTGGCGCGCATAGACTGGCAATTGACGCACCGGCAC
>JBBIGT010000199.1:0-6026 GCA_037447395.1 Comamonadaceae bacterium
GCCCGGCAGGTCTTGCCGCCGGTGCGACGACGGTGCGGGTTTCATTCTAGGCGGACGGCAAGCGCAGGCACGACTTGACTTTCAAGTCCGACCACCTCGCCGCGCAACGTGAAGGTGCGGGTCTCGGTGACGCGAACCTCGACCATTTGCCCCACCAGACGCGGATCGCCGAAGAAGTTGACCACACGATTGCATTCGGTGCGGCCCATGAGTTCGTGGCCATCGCGCTTGGACAAACCTTCCACCAGCACGCGCTGACGGGTACCCACCAAAGCCTCGCTGATGCGGGCCATGTTGGCGTTGATTTGCGCCTGAACTTCCTGCAGTCGACGCAATTTGACCTGATGCGGCGTCTCGTCAGCCAGGTTGGCCGCTGGCGTGCCGGGTCGCGGACTGAAAATAAAACTGAACGAATTGTCGAAACCAACGTCGTTGAGCAACTTCATCAACTTGGCGTGATCGTCCTCGGTTTCGCCCGGAAAGCCAACGATAAAGTCAGAGCTCATCGCCATATTGGGCCGGATGGCGCGCAACTTGCGCACCGTGCTCTTGTACTCCATGGCGGTATAGCCGCGCTTCATGGCCATCAGGATGCGGTCCGAACCGTGCTGCACGGGAAGATGCAGGTGGCTAACCAGTTTGGGCAACTTGTCGTACGCGGCGATCAATGCCGGCGTGAACTCGTTGGGATGACTGGTGACGTATCGGATGCGCTCGACA
The DNA here is from genome assembly GCA_037447395.1 of Comamonadaceae bacterium. Lineage (GTDB taxonomy): Bacteria > Pseudomonadota > Gammaproteobacteria > Burkholderiales > Burkholderiaceae_C > Rhodoferax. Next base: position 721 of record JBBIGT010000199.1, read on the forward strand.
CCGGGAACGTCGGACACGTACTCCAGCAGCGTGGCGAAGTCGGCCACCTCTGCGCTCTGGCCCATCGGCGAGCGCCAGGCGTTGACGTTTTGTCCCAGCAAGGTGATCTCTTTGACACCTTGATCGGCCAAGCCGGCGACCTCCACCAAAACGTCTTCAAACGGCCGGTGAACTTCCTCGCCGCGGGTGTACGGCACCACACAATAGCTGCAGTACTTGGAGCATCCTTCCATGATACTGACGAAGGCACTGGCGCCTTCGACGCGCGCAACGGGCAAATGGTCAAACTTCTCGATTTCCGGAAAACTGACATCCACCTGCGCACACTTACGCTTTTCCCGTTCGGTCAACATCTGCGGTAGGCGATGCAAGGTTTGCGGACCAAAGACCACATCAACGTAAGGCGCCCGATCGATGATCGACTGCCCCTCCTGACTGGCGACGCAGCCACCAACGCCGATCAGCGCGCCCCGTTTTTTCAGGTGCTTGACCCGCCCGAGGTCAGAAAACACTTTCTCTTGCGCCTTCTCGCGTACCGAGCAGGTGTTGAACAGAATCAGGTCGGCTTCTTCAACGTTGTCTGTCGGCGTGTACCCTTGCGCGGCACCCAGAACGTCACTCATCTTGTCTGAGTCGTACTCGTTCATCTGGCAGCCGTAGGTCTTGATAAAGACTTTTTTGCTCATGACAGCTCAACGAGACGTCGGGTTGTTTTGCAGTTGGTCGCCGCTCGGCGCGTCCGACTCGAAGCGAATGTTGCTAAGCGTTTCCAAGCCAGGGCGCTTTTCCCGCGCTTCGGCGGGCGTGAGAATCCACACGTCGTGCAGCATCCCCTGGCTATCCGGCACGTAGTTGACCGGCCATTGTTTGCCAACCAGGGTGCCTGACATGACGATCAAATTGTTTTGACCTTTGATGCGCGCGCCCGGCGAAAGTCGCGCCGGTTGGCCGTTGAGCAAGACCTGCGGCGGCGAAACGACCTCCAACAGACCGCGCAGCGCCGTCTTTGGAAACGGGCGCACGACGTCTTGTGCGTTGGTGACCAGGGGCGCCACCCCAGCCGTAGCGGCCAGTGTCAGCGACAAAAAAATCGACATCCATCGATGCAAGCAGCGGTTCATGGTGTTCATCCAGAGGCTGTGGAACAAGTTGGCGATTTTATTCGCCGCATAATCGCCGCCCGCCCAACGGACGCCAGCCACTGCAGAATCACTTGTGAAAAAAACATTCAAACTCAATATCGAAGGCAAAAACCGAGACCGCGTGATCGATGCCACAAAGCACGAGATCCGCCAGTACATCAAACGCGAGCGCAATAAGGCGTTGCCGCCGGCGGTGGATTTCTGGGATTTCGACTGCCGCTTCGGCCGCAGTGTCGACACCGCCGCCGAGGTTCACTGCGCCCAGATCACGGCGCTGATCGACAGCACCGTCGACGCCGGCGCCGACAGCTTTTATCTGGAGATACTGGCCAAACCAGGACGGCGCCAACCGAAGACCGAGACCACCCCGGTTGCCGAAAAACAAAAACCCCGCGAGTCAGACGGGGACCGCGGGGCTGGCAAGGACAAAAAATCTGGTGGTGGTACCGGGACTTGAACCTGGGACATCAGCATTATGAATGCTGCGCTCTAACCAACTGAGCTATACCACCGAAGGAGCGAGATTATAGGGGGTTTTCTGCCCGCGTTTGCCCAGCGGTTAACATGCCGCCATGTTCAGTTATCGCCACGCCTTTCACGCCGGCAACCATGCCGACGTCCTGAAGCACACCACCCTGCTCGCCGTATTGCGTCACTTGACGCGCAAAGACACCGCGATCCATTTTTTTGATACGCACGCCGGCGCCGGCTTGTACCGGCTCGACGGCAACTACGCGCATACCAGCGGCGAGGCGGCACAAGGTTTCTTGCAGCTCCTGACGGCGGTAAAGTCCGGCGTCGCGCTGGCGCCGGCCTTGCAGGATTACGTCGACACCGTGGCCAGTTTCAACACCGGCGGGGCGCACGCCGTATACCCTGGCTCACCGTTCTTGGTGCAGCGCTGCCTGCGCGATCGCGACCGCTTGCGGCTTTTTGAACTGCACCCGACCGACGCCAAGACACTGAAGGCCAACGTCGCGCAACTCGACGCCGGGCGTTTGGTCACCGTGTTGCAGGAAGACGGCTTCGAGGGGCTCAGGAAGTTCTTACCGCCACCATCGCGACGCGCCTTTGTCCTGTGTGACCCCAGCTACGAAATCAAAAGCGACTATGGGCGCGTTGTCGACCTGTTGGCCGACGCGCTCAAGCGTTTTGCCACCGGCACCTACATGGTCTGGTACCCGATCATTCCCCGCCCCGAAGCGCACGCCCTGCCGCGCAAGCTCAAGACACTGGCGCAACAAGCCAGCCGCCCCTGGCTTGACGCGACGCTGACTGTCAAGTCCAGCAAACTCACCCATGACGATGCCGGCGACGTGGTGCGACCCGGCCTGCCGGCCAGCGGCGTGTTCGTCATCAACCCGCCGCACACCCTCAAGGCGTCGCTCAGCGATGCGCTAAAACAGGCGGCCGCGTTACTCGCACAGGGCAAGAACCAGTCCTTTACGGTCGAGACCGGCGGTTGATCAGCGCACCTGAGTGGCCAACGCCCAGTGGCTGTCAAACCAGGCGTCACCGTCGAGAAACGCGCGCAGCATCGGTAGCGCGTCCAGACCCCAGAACAGGTGGTCATCGACGACCAACGTCGGCACGCCAAACAGCCCCTGCGCGATGGCGGCGTCGGTGCTGGCTTTCAATTCACGCTTGACTGCTTCGCCAGCCGGGTCACGCGTGGGCGCCAGATGGTCGCGCAGTACCTGCCAGCGCGCCGGGTCTTCGGCGTCGGCGCCACCACACCAGACGTAACGAAAAATGGTTTCGCAAACGTAGCGGTTAGGCCGACCGTCGCGACTGCACGCCAGCGCCAGACGCAACAGCGCCAGCGGATTGAACGGATGCCGCGTTGGCAATTGCAAATCAACACCGTGTTGGCGCGCCAGCCAAAGCACCTGCCGATACGTCCAGTCGCGCTTGGCAGCGATCTCCGCCGGCCCCTTGTGCCCGTGGTGTTTGAGCAAGCCGGCGAACAGCACCGGCCGGTAACTGACGGTATAGCTGCAGCCCATCAACGCCTCGGGCAGCTTCTCGAACGCCAGATAGGCGTAGGGCGAAATAAAGTCGAGGTAAAAAGTGATGTGCTTCATGACATTTCATCCGTCGCCTTGCAACGATCCGCTGCGCCAGTACCCAACAGCGATGCCGCGCGCGCCGCGATGGCCTGCCAGACCCGACGTTTGTACGCCTCGTCGGCGTTGCCCCAATCCGCAATTTCCGCCAGGGTGCGCAGGCAGCCTTGGCAGTGCCCCGTGGCCGCATCCATCTGGCACACCGACATGCACGGCGACGGCAGCGCCTTAGCGTAATTAACGCTTCCTTCCTTTATATCTTCTGCGGTAGAAACTATAAATTTAATAGCTTTCTCAGCAAACATCAACGCGTCTCCTGGACCACGACGTCGGCCAGCGGTGCACCGGTCAGGCGTGTCAAATCATTGGGATGCAGCTTGAAGACGCCATGCGGGTGGCCGGCAGCGGCCCAAATTTCATCAAAGCGCCACAAGTCGCGGTCGATCAACGTCACTGGCAACGTGACCTGCCCCACCGGCGAAACGCCGCCGATCGAGAAGCCGGTGCTGGCCTTGACAAAGTCGGCGTCGGCACGGCAGAGCTGCTGGCCTGGCGCGCAAACGAGCGCAGCCACTTTTTTCTCGTCGACACGGCGATCGCCCGAGGTGATGACCAATACCGCCACGGCGTCGGGTTTGCGCCGAAAGACGATGCTCTTGGCGATTTGCCCCACTTGGATGCCCAGCGCATCGGCCGCCTGCTGGGCGGTACGCGCCGCCTCGCGCAACATCACCGGCGCATGTGGATGCCCCTTGTCGCGCAGCGCCATGGTCACGCGCTGGACGCCCTCGGGCAAGGCGTTGATTTCGGTCGCACGCATCATGCGCACCTCTTGGCCAGCAACGCTCTGGCCACGCGTGAGTTGCTCGGCCGCCCAAGAAAATCACTGATGAATTGCCCGGCGTCGATAAGCCGAGGCAGGTCAACGCCGGTGTCGACGTCCATGCCGTGCAGCAAGTAAACCAGGTCTTCGGTGGCGACGTTACCGGTCGCACCCTTGGCGTACGGACACCCCCCGAGGCCGGCCACCGACGACTGAAAATTCCAGACACCCATTTGCAGCGCCGCCAGCGTGTTGGCCAGCGCCTGGCCGTAGGTGTCGTGAAAGTGGCCCGAGACGTGGTCTACATCAAAATGCTTGAGTGCCGCCGCAATGGCCCGCTGCACCTTCAGCGGCGTGCCCACGCCAGTGGTGTCGGCCACGTCGACGCGCTGCACGCCGATGTCCTTCATCAAACGCGCCAGCGTCTCGACGCGCGCCGGCGCAATGTCGCCTTCGTAGGGGCACCCGACCGTACAGCTCATCGCCCCGCGCACCGCCACACCTGCAGCCCGGGCAGCGGCGACGACCGGTGCAAATCGCTCGATGCTTTGGGCGATGGTGCAGTTGATGTTCTTCATGCTGAACGCCTCGCTGGCCGCGCCAAAGACGACGATCTCGTCGGGCCGACAGGCCAGCGCCGCCGTCAATCCCTGCAGATTGGGTGTCAGCACCGAATACCGCACGTCGGCACGCCGCCCCATGGCAGCCATGACGCCGACGTTGTCGGCCATCTGTGGAACCCATTTGGGCGACACAAAGCTGGTGACTTCGATCTCGCGCAGGCCAGCATCTTGCAAGCGCTGCACCAGTTCCACCTTGACGGCCGTCGGCACCGATTGCTTCTCGTTCTGCAGGCCGTCACGTGGACCAACTTCGACCAGTTTGACGCGCGAGGGAATCTTCATAAGAGTTCGTGGCAAAGACAGGACACGGCGACTTTACCCGCCAATGGCCAACGCCGTCGAGTCCAGCGCGGAACGGTTGCTTGGGCCGTGCCCAAGGGCGCGTCGGCGCGGCAGCGCGCGCCAGGTCTGCTACAGTCAATCATCACAGTTCGCCAACAGATAAAACAAGGAGGTTGTCCATGACAGGCATTCGTTCGAGAGCGGTGGCAAGGCGGCGACGATCATGAGCTGGTTCAAACGACTCTGGTCGCCGGCGGTGGCCCAACCGGTCGCACCGGCGCCGTCCAAACCCAGCCCGCCGGTCCCTGCCGCAGCCGTTGCACCGGCGCAACCGGTCGCGTCGACCGCGGCCAACGAACCCGCTCCACCG
>JBBIGT010000200.1:0-5861 GCA_037447395.1 Comamonadaceae bacterium
GCAGGTCGCTCACGGTTTCGGTGTGGCTGATGATGTAGTGGCGAATCGCCTGCGCACCAAACTGCGTACGCATCTGTTTGGCGGTCTCGAACACGGCCAGCTCGCTCTGCGTGCGTGCGCTGTAGTCGGCACCGATGACGCGCAGCGGTCGTGCCTCGCACAGCAGGCTCAGCAGCAGTGTGCACTTGGCAGCTTCGTCAAGTTGCGCGTAGTTGGGCGTGATGCGGGCGGTGGTCAATAGCTCTGAGAGCACGGCTTCGTGCTGGTCCGAGCTTTGGCGCAGGTCCACAGTGGCCAGGTGAAAGCCAAACACCTCGACGGTGCGAATCAGTGGCTGCAGGCGTTGCGCCGCCAGGGCCTGCGCGTGGTGCGCCTGCAGCGACGCTTCGATTGAGCGTAGGTCGGTCAAAAATTCCTGGGCCGTCAGATACGCGTTTTGCGGCGCCACGGCGTGGCGCGCGGCGTCGCCTCCGGTCAGCGCCTTCAAGGTGGCGGCCAGGCGCGCGTAGACACCAATCAAGGCGCGCCGGTAGGGCTCGTCCTTGCGGTGTTCATTGGCGTCGGGCGAGCGTTCGGCCAGCGCCAACATCTCTGGACCAAAATTGACCAGCAGCGCCGACAGCGACAACTCGCCGCCCAGGTAATGCACTTCGGTCAGGTAGTGACGCAGGGCCACATCGGCCTGGCGGCGCAATGCGTAGCCCAGCGTTTGCGCGTTGACGTTGGGGTTGCCGTCGCGGTCGCCGCCGATCCACTGGCCCATGCGCAGGAAACTGGCCACGGGTTGCGCGCCCAGGGCGACTTCCAGTTTGGCATAAATGCGCGGAATCTCGCGCAGGAAAGTCGACTCGTAGTAGCTCAGCGCGTTTTCCACTTCGTCGGCGACAGCCAACTTGGAAAAGCGCAGCAAGCGCGTTTGCCACAGTTGCAACACGCGCGCGCGCAACTGCTGCTCGTTGGCGGCGAGCTCGCGCGGGGTGAGCGCGTCGTGCGGCACCTGGCACGCCGCCGCCTGCGCCAGCACGTCGTCACGCGCGGCCAGCAACTGGGCAATGGCGCGCTCGGCGTCAAGGATGCTCTTGCGCTGCACTTCGGTGGGATGTGCTGTCAGCACCGGCGAGACAAAGCTGTGGCACAGCGTCTCGGCGATGGCGGGCGCCGCGATGCCGGCATCGTTGAGCCGCTTGAGCGTCAGCTCAATGCTGCCGGCGTGCAGGCTGCCGGTGCGTTCGTAGTGGGCGCGCCGGCGAATATGGTGGCGGTCTTCGGCCAGGTTGGCCAGGTGGCTGAAGTAGGTGAAGGCGCGCACGACGCTGACGGTCTGATCGCCGCTGAGCGACTTGAGCAGACGGCTCAGCGCCTTGTTGGCCTCGTGGTCGGCGTCACGGCGAAACGCCACCGACAGCTGGCGAATGCGCTCGATCAGCGCAAAGGCGGCCTCGCCCTCTTGCTCGCGGATGACGTCACCCAGAATCCGGCCGAGCAGACGGATGTCGTCAATCAACGGTTGCTCAGTATTGGGCAAGCGTTTGGTGCGGACAGGTGCCGGGCGCTTTTGGGTGTTTTTCATGATGTGTGTCAAATTCACGGGGCGTCTGCAAAGCGGCGGCCATGCTAGCATCCTCGGCCTGTCTGGATTACCCAAACGTTACGGGCGCTGCCCCCATTTTTATGAGCAAACTGATCATCGCCACCAGAGAAAGCCGCTTGGCCATGTGGCAGGCCGAGCACGTGCAGGCGATTCTGCGTGGCCGCGGGCACAGCGTCGACTTGCTGGGCATGACCACGCAGGGCGACCAGATTCTCGACCGCGCCTTGAGCCAGGTTGGCGGCAAGGGCTTGTTCGTCAAAGAACTTGAGGTTGCCTTGGAGCTTGGCAAGGCCGACCTGGCCGTGCACTCTCTCAAAGACGTGCCCATGGAACTGCCCGAGGGCTTCGCGCTGGCCTGCGTCATGGAGCGTGAAGACCCGCGCGACGCCTTTGTCTCGAACAAATTCGCCAACCTGGACGCGCTGGCGCAAGGCGCGGTGGTGGGTACCTCCAGCTTGCGCCGGGTCGCCTTGCTGCGCGCGCTGCGCCCCGATTTGAAAATTGAACCGCTGCGCGGCAATCTGGACACGCGTCTGCGTAAATTGGACGAAGGCCAATACGACGCCATCGTGCTGGCCGCCGCCGGCCTGAAGCGCCTGGGCCTGGCGCAGCGCATTCGTGCCATCTTTGACCCCGAGCAACTATTGCCCGCCGCCGGCCAGGGGGCCCTGGGAATCGAGGTGCGCGCCGCGCGCCATGACGTGGTCGACGTGTTGGCGCCGCTGGTGCATCAGACCACTTGGCTGGCCGTTGCCGCTGAACGGGCCGTCAGCAAGGCCATGGGCGGCAGTTGCTCGATGCCGCTGGCCGCCTACGCGACCCTTGCCGGCGACTTGCTCACCCTCAACGCCGCCTGGGGCGATACCGAAAACAAATTGCCGCTGGTGCGCGTGCGTCAGCAAGGCCCGGTGACCGATCTGGCCAGCGCCGCCAAGCTGGGCCAGCGTGTGGCCGATGCGTTACGCGAAGGCGTGTTGGCGCAAGGCGGCAGCCTGGCGCACCTCGATCAGCGTAACTAGGCCGACGGCGATGCGCGTCATCGTCACCCGGGTGCAGCCGCAGGCGGCGCACTGGGTCAAATTGCTCGCCGGTGACTTCGCCGCTCTGCCCTTGCCGCTGATCGTCGTCAGCGCGGCCACCGACCGTGCCGCCGTGCGCAGCGTCGGCCAGCGCTGGACCGACTACGCCGCGGCGATGTTTGTCAGTGCCCACGCCGTTCAATATTTTTTTGCAGAAAATCCGACGTTAGCCCTTTTGTATCAAGGGCAGGAAGCTACACATACAAGAGCATGGGCGACGGGCTTGGCGACCCGCTCGGCGCTGCTGGCGCAAGGCTTGCCGCCAGCGGTGGTAGACGCCCCCGCGGCCAGCGCCGGTCAGTTTGACTCGGAAGCCTTGTGGTTGCAGGTGCGCGCGCAGATTCACCCGGGCGCGCGCGTGTTGATCGTGCGCGGCGACAGCTTGAGCGCTGACGACGCGGGCTCGGCTGGCGAGGCGGTGCCTGGCGTTGGCGTCGGCCGCGACTGGTTGGCGCAACAACTGCAGCGCTTGGGCGCCGAGGTGGACTTTGTCGTCGCCTATCAACGCGCAGCGCCGCGCTGGACGCCGGCGCAGGTCGAACTGGCGCTAGCCGCGGCGCGCGATGGCTCGGTCTGGTTGTTCAGCAGTGCTGAGGCCTTGACGCACTTGGGCAGCTTGCTGCCGGGGCAAGACTGGTCGGGCGCGCGCGCGGTGGCGACGCACGCGCGTATCGCCCAGGCCGCACGGGCGCTGGGTTTTGGCATGGTCGCGCAGGCGCGCCCGACGCTGCCCGACGTGGTGGCGTCGATAAAATCGCTGGCATGACCGCTGCCACGCCCCCCGCGCCCGCCGACACCGTCGCTCCCGCACCCTTGCCGACGCCGACGCCGCTCGCCGCTGTGCCGCACCCGGCGGCCTTGTGGCTGCTCGGCCTGCTCGGCGCTGCGGCCCTGCTGTCGACGCTGCTGTTGTGGCAAAAAGTCAGCAATATGCAGGAGCAACTGGCCCGGCAAAGCGCCGACGCGCAGGCGCAATCACTCGAAGCGCGCGCCTTGGCCAAGCAGGCCGTTGACGTGGCGCAACAGGTCAGCGCCCGCGCCGCGGTGTTCGAGTCACGCTTGAGCGAGGTGGCCTTGCAACGCAGCCAGCTCGACGACCTGATGCAAAGCCTGTCGCGCTCGCGTGACGAAAACCTGGTGGTCGACATCGAAGCCGCCTTGCGCCTGGCCCAGCAACAGGCGCAGCTGACCGGTAGCGTCGAGCCGCTGCTGGCGGCGCTCAAGACGGCCGAGCAGCGCGTTACACGCGCCGCACAGCCACGGTTGGCCTTGCTGCAGCGCGCGCTTGGCCGCGATATCGATCGCATCAGATCGGCGGCGGTGAGCGACACGCCTTCGTTGCTGATCAAGCTCGACGAACTGGTGCACCTGGCCGACGGACTCACGCTGGCCAACGCGGTTGGGCCGGTCGCTGCACCGTTTGAGAAGGCCAAAGCTAAGCCGCAGCCCAAGGCGTCGGCAGCCGCCAGCGCCACGGCGCTGCAAGACGCACTGACGCTGGTGCTCGATGAGGCGCGCAACCTGGTACGCGTCAGCCGCGTGGAGTCGCCTGATGCAGTGTTGTTGTCGCCCGAGCAGGCCTTTTTCGTGCGCGAAAACTTGAAGCTGAAATTGCTCAACGCGCGCCTGGCGCTGTTGTCCCGCCAGATCGAGGCGGCGCGCTCTGACCTGGGCGGCGCCGATGCGGCGTTGAAGAAATACTTTGACGCGCAATCGCGCAAGACGCAGACCGCCGCCGCCTTGCTGCAGCAAGTGCAGTTGCAGATGCGCAATTTGCAGTTGCCGCGCATCGACGAGACGCTGGCTGTTCTGACCACGGCGGCGGCCGGACGCTAGGGGCTGGCCGATGCGTGCTGCCCTGTGGTTACTTGGCCTGTTCGGCGTGGCCGTGGCGCTGGCCTTGTTTGTCAGCGGCAACGGCAGCACGGTGACGGTGTTTTGGCCGCCGCACCGCGTTGATCTGTCGCTCAACTTTGTCGTGCTGATCGTGTTGCTGGCCTTTGGCCTGGTGCATCTGGCATTGCGCGCGCTGGCCGCCTTGTTCGCCATGCCCGGGCAAGCGCGGCTGTGGCGCTTGCGCCAGCAAGAGCGGGTGATGAACTCGGCCTTGCTCGACGCTTTGTCGCATTTGCTGGCCGGGCGCTTCATTCGCGCCAGAAAGGCCGCAGAGCTGGTTGTCTCCCGCGAAGAAGCCATGTCGCGCACCGACCAGGCTTGGTCGGAGGCGGCGCGCCTGCGCGTGCTGGCGCACCTGATGGCCGCTGAAAGTGCCCACGCGCTGCAGGACCGCGACAGCCGCGAGGCGCACTTTGCCCAGGCGTTGACGCAGTCGCAGTTGAGCGACGCCAGCGGCACACGCGACGCCGTGCAACTGCGGGCGGTACGCTGGTCGCTGGAGGATCGCGACCCGGCGCAGGCCCTGCGCTGGCTCAATGACTTGCCCTCGGGTGTGGCGCGGCGCACCTTGGCGTTGCGCCTGCGCTTGAAGGTGGCGCGCTTGGCCGGCGCCAACAATCTGGCGCTGGAGACGGCGCGCTTGCTCGTCAAGCACAAGGCGTTTGGCGAGAGCTCGGCGCAAAGCCTGGTGCGCGCGTTGGTGCTGGAGTCGATCCATGCGCAGGCCGACGCCGACCAGCTGGCGCAGCTGTGGCGGCAGCTCGAGCCGGCAGAGCGGGCCATGCCGTTGGTGGCGCTGACGGCGGCGGGGCGGCTGCTGCGCCTGGACGGTGCGGTGAATCTGGCGCTGGAGTGGCTGCTGCCGGTCTGGCAGTCGATGGCCGACGACCCGTCGGGCTTTGCTCGCGATCACAAGGTGTTTCTCATTCGGGTGGTCGAAAACGCCTTTTCGGTCGGTGGCGATGCCGTCGATGCGCCATGGCTGTCGCGCATCGAAGCGGCGCAGCGGGCCAACCCTGGTGACGCGGCGCTGCAGTACTTGGCGGCGGTGGCCTGCCTGCATTTGCAACTGTGGGGCAAGGCGCAGCAGCTCATCAGCCAGGCCTTGCCGCGGCTCGACGACGCCGGTTTGCTGACGCGTGCCTGGCAGGTCAAGGCCGAGCTGGCGCAACGCCAGGGCGACGACGCGCAAGCCGCCGAGGCCTGGAAAAACGCCGCCCAGATCACGCTGCGCCGGCGCGCCTGAACGCCGATGCCGTCGCCTTTTGGCGCGTGACTTGGCGCATGTTCGGTTC
>JBBIGT010000201.1:0-5369 GCA_037447395.1 Comamonadaceae bacterium
AGCCAGGCCAGGCGACAAACGATTTGTTGTCACATTGTTATGAGTTTCATGCACTTTTAAACCACCGGGACTGATTGATAAATGAAACGTAATATTTCCATATAGCTCTTCTATATAAAGTGCAGGCAGCTTTGTTATCAATAGCAATTGGCAAGATGCCGCAATCACTTTATGTGTATATTACGCACTTCATCCTAGTGACCATGCGCAGAAAAATTCCATCGCTGCAGGCGCTGGCCTGCTTCGAGGCCGCCGCCCGCCACCAAAGCTACACGCGCGCCGCGCAAGAGCTGGCGCTGACCCAAGGCGCGGTCTCCAGACAAATCACCGCGCTGGAGGCGTTTGTCGGCGTGGCACTGTTCCAGCGCACGCGCCACGGCGTGCGCTTGACCGAGCGCGGGCGCGACTACGCCGCCCAGGTGGCGCCGCGCCTGGACGCGCTGGAGCAGGACACGCTCGACGCCATGGGCAGCGGCGGGGTCGCGCAAACCGTGCAACTGGCGGCGGTGCCAACCTTTGCCACACGCTGGCTCATCCCCCGCTTGGCCGATTTGCAGGCGCTGCACCCGGGGTTAACCGTGCATGTCGACACGCGCACGCGAGCCTTCATGTTTGCCGACACGCGCTTTGACGCCGCGCTGTTCGCCGGCACGCCCGAGCAGGTCGGCAACTGGGCTGGCACGCAGGCGGTGAAATTGCTCGACGAGGCGGTGCTGCCGGTATGCAGCCCGCGCTGGCTCGGCGACCAACCCAGCTTGAGCCCACAGGCCATCGGCGCCTTGCCGCTGCTGCAACAAAGCACGCGGCCGCTGGCGTGGCGCCAGTGGTTCGAGGCGCAAGGTGTGAGTGCGCCGCAGGCCATGAGCGGGCCGCGCTTTGAGCTGTTTTCGATGACTGCGGCGGCGGCCGTCTGCGGACTGGGGCTGGCGCTGGTGCCGCGCCTGTTGATCGAGGCCGAGCTGGCGCAGGGCAGCCTGGTGGTGGCCTGCAACCAGCCGCTGCTGGGCGAGCGCGCGTATTACCTGGTCAGCCCCGAGCGCAGCGACGAGCGCGCCGCGCTGGTCATCTTGCGGCAATGGTTGCTGGCGCAGGTGCACTGACATGGCCGGCCAGACACCCCGGCGCATGAAAGACGGCGGTCAGTCAGGTATCTCCGGCTCGACCAGCTGTGCCAGCTGCGCCAGCGACTCTTGCCAGCCCAGGTAGCACGACTCAAGCGCAATCACCTCGGGGATGCCGGTTTGCACAATGCGCAGCTCGGTGCCACACGACACCGCTTTCAGCGTCACCGTGACCTCCATCACGCCAGGCAAGTTGGGGTCGTCGAACTGGTCGGTGTAGCACAAGCGCTCGTTGGGTATGAGCTCCAGGTATTCGCCGCCAAAGCGGTGGCTGTGGCCGCTGGAAAAGTTCTGGAACGACATCCTGAAGGTGCCGCCGACGCGTGCCTCCAGCTGCTGCACGGTGCAGATGAAACCGTGCGGCGCGATCCATCTGGCCAGCGCCGGCGCCTCGGTAAAAGCGCGGTAGAGCTTTTGCGGCGTTGTGCGCAAAACGCGGTGCAAACGAACAATGCGGTCGGTCATGGCGGGCTCCTGTTGGGCGGTTGCCCGTCCGGGTTGAAAAGCTCTTGGCTTACGCGTCGCCGCCATTGTGCGGACTTTTTGCAGTTCGTGCCTGCGGACTTAACGCACCAACTGGTTGAGCTGGATGATCGGCAGCAATACCGCCAGCACGATCAGCATTACCACCAGGCCCATGGCGACGATCAGCAGCGGCTCCAGCAGCGTGGCCAATTGCATGGCGCGGCGTTGCACTTCGGTGCTGAGCTGGGTGGCGGCACGCTGCAGCATCAGCGGCAGCTGGCCCGTTTGCTCACCCAGGCGCGCAAACATCGACAACAGCCCCGGAAAGCGTTTTTTTTGCGCCAGCGCGGCCGCCAGCGGCGCGCCTTCGCGCACCAGCACCAGGGCGTCTTGCGCGTCGCCTTGCAAGGCGCGGTTAGACAGCGTGGCACTGGCCGCCTGCAAGGCTTTGAGGATCGGCACACCGGCGCCGGCGAGCATCGCCAGCGTGCTGGCGAAGCGCGCGGTGTTGTAGCTGCGTGCCAGCTTACCGACGATGGGCAGGGTCAACAAAACACCGTCAAATTGCACACGAAATTGTGCTATAGACAAGGCCAGTCGGGCGCCAGCAGCTATTGCAATCAGAGCAAATAAAAGCCACCAACCGTAGCCGCGCAAGAAGTCGCTCAGGCTGAGCATGAGCACCGTCAGCCACGGCAGCGCGCGTTTGCTGCCGGCAAACACGTGCGCCACTTGCGGCACCACGTAGGCCATCAAAAACAGCACGATGACCAGCGCCACCAGCGCCACGATCGCCGGGTACAAGGCCGCGCCAATCAGCTTGGACTTGAGCGCGTGTTGCTCCTCCAGGTCATCGGCCAGGCGCTCCAGCACCGCGCCGAGCTTGCCGCTGTGCTCGCCGGCGCCGATGACCGCCACGTAAATATCGGAGAACTCGCGCGGGTATTGCGCCAGCGCCCGGGCAAACGGTGCGCCGCCATTGACCTCGGCGCGCAGCGTGGCCACCAGGTCGCGCTCGGGCAGCTTTTCGGCTTCGTCAGACAGGCTGGTGAGCGCGCGCTCCAGCGGCAGGCCCGAAGACACCAGCCCGGCGAGTTGCCGCGTCCAGATGGCCAGCCCGGTGGCGTTGAAAACGCGTCGCCACCGGCCCGCGCCAACGCCAGCTTGTGCGGCTTGGGGCGTTTGTGCGCTGACGGGCTCGACCTGGATAGGCACCAGCGCCTGGCCGCGCAACTGCGCGCGCGCCGCCTTGGCCGAGTCGGCGTCGATCACGCCGGTGCGCGTTGCGCCGTCGCTGGTGATGGCTTCAAACGAATAAACCGGCATGACTGGGTTTAGCTAGTTTTTTGCCTGGGCTCAATCGCGCGTCACCCGCAGTAATTCTTCACGCGCGGTGAGGCCCTGGCGCACCAGCCGTTCGCCGTCGTCGCGCATCGTGCGCAAGCCGGCTGCCTGGGCCGCGTGCAGCAGCGCGCTCTCGGCGGCGCGGCTGTGTATGAGCGCGCGCACGGCGTCGTTGACGCTGAGCAGCTCAAAAATGCCAGTGCGGCCGCGGTAGCCGCTGTGGCCGCAGAGCTCGCAGCCGACGGGTCGGTAGGCGGGGGAAAATTTGTCGGCATCGGGCGCTTTGCACGCGGGGCAGAGTTGGCGCACCAGGCGCTGCGCCAGCACGCCGAGCAGGCTCGAGCTCAGCAGGAACGGCTCGACGCCCATGTCGGTCAGGCGGGTCACCGCGCTGGCCGAATCGTTGGTGTGCAGCGTGGCCAGCACCAGGTGGCCGGTGAGCGACGCCTGAATGGCAATTTGCGCCGTTTCAAAGTCGCGAATCTCACCGATCATGATGACGTCGGGGTCTTGCCGCAGGATGGCGCGCAGGGCTTTGGCGAAGTCCAGGTCGATCTTCGGGTTGACCTGCGTCTGGCCGACGCCGGGCAGCTCGTACTCAATCGGGTCTTCCACCGTCATGATGTTGTTGTGGCCCGCGTCCAGGCGCCCCAGCGCCGCATATAGCGTCGTCGTCTTGCCCGAGCCGGTGGGGCCCGTGACCAGCACGATGCCGTGCGGTTGGTGCACCAAGTGCTCGAATTGTTGTAGCAGCTCACCCTGCATTCCTAGGGCTTCCAGACTCAAACGGCCCTCAGATTTGTCGAGCAGGCGCAGCACCGCACGCTCACCGTGGGCGCTCGGCAAGGTGCTCACGCGCACGTCGACACCGCGCGTGCCGATGCGCAGGCTGATGCGCCCGTCTTGCGGCAGGCGGCGCTCGGCAATGTCCAGGTCGGCCATGATCTTCAGGCGACTGATCAGCGCCGCGTGCAGCGCGCGGTTGGGCTGCACCACCTCGCGCAAGCTGCCGTCGACGCGAAAGCGCACGCTCGAATGACGCTCGTAGGGTTCGATGTGAATGTCGCTGGCGCCGTCGCGCGCGGCCTGCGTCAGCAAGGCGTTGAGCATGCGAATGATCGGCGCGTCGTTTGAGGTCTCCAGCAGGTCTTCCACAGCGGGCAGCTCCTGCATCATGCGCGACAGGTCGGCATCGCCTTCAACCTCGCTGACCACCGCCGCGGCGCTGCTCTCGCCCTGCGCGTAGGCGCTGCTGATGCGCTGCGCCAGCGCCGGCGCGTCCAGTTGCGCCAGCTGCAGCTGCGGGTACTTGCGGCACACCTCGCTGAGCGCGCCGAGCCCCGAGCCGGCGTGCGACCACAGCGTCAGTTGTGGCCCGTCTTCTTCCAGCAACAGCTGGTGCGTGCGGGCAAAAGCGTAGGGCAAGGGGTAGCGCATGGCGGACGGTCTGGCGATGGGTGGACGCGGCGCTAGCGCGCAGCTGCTGGCGGCGCGGGCAGCACCGGCGCGGGTTGGGGGTTCGTCGGCACGGCTGAAACGGCCGCGGGCGTTGCCGGCTGGCTCGCCACCGCCGGCAACACCGCGGCCTCGTTGATCGGGACGACGCTGCTGGGCGCGGGTTGCGCGTCTTGCATGCCGGCGCGCATCTGCTCGTAGCGGTCCATCGACAGCCGGTCGGTGGCGCGCGCATCACGCACCACCACCGGGCGCAGAAAGACCATCAGGTTGGACTTTTTGCGGCTGCGCGATTCGCTCTTGAACAGGTTGCCAAAAATCGGCACGTCAGCGATGCCGGGCACTTTCTCCTGGTTGCCGGCGTATTCGTCCTGCAGCAGGCCGCCGAGCACGACGATGTTGCCATCGTCGACCAGCACGTTGGATTCGATCGTGCGCTTGTTGGTGATCGGCCCGGTGGGCGAATTCAGGCTCGAGGCCAGCACGTTGGAGACCTCCTGGTAGATGGCCATCTTCACCGTGCCGTTTTCGCTGATCTGCGGCTTGACCTTCAGCGTCAGGCCGACGTCTTTGCGCTCGATGGTCTGAAACGGGTTGACCGAGCCGCTGCTGTTGTTGCCGGTGTTGGTGAACTGGCCGGTGACAAAGGGCACGTTTTGGCCGATAACGATCTTCGCCTCTTCGTTGTCCAGCGTCAGCAGATTGGGCGTCGACAAGACGTTGCCGCTGCCCGAATCCTGCAGAAAGCGCGCCAGGAATCCGAGCACGTAGACGCCGTTGCTCTGCTGTACCGCGCCGATGTTCAGGCCGCGCCCGGGTAGCACCGAGCCGTCGGCCGCGCCGGTGGCCAGGTTGATGATGTTCTTGCCCCCCGTGCCAAAGTTGCTGCCCAGAAGACCGATGACGCCGTCGCCGGCGCGCCCCAGCGGCCCTTGCCACTGGATGCCGAACTCGGCGGCCTTGTCCATGCTCACTTCAGCGATC
>JBBIGT010000202.1:0-3089 GCA_037447395.1 Comamonadaceae bacterium
CACCCTGCGCCGGGCGCACCGCGGCTTCACGCTGATCGAGCTGCTGGTGGTGATCGCGATCATCGGCGTGCTGGCCGCGCTGATCGTGCCCAACGTGCTCGACCGCGCCGACGACGCGCGCGTCACCGCCGCCAAGACCGACATTGCCAACCTGGTACAGGCGCTCAAGCTCTACCGCCTGGACAACCAGCGCTACCCCAGCGCCGAACAAGGCTTGCAGGCGCTGCGCGTCAAACCCACCACGGCGCCGCTGCCGACCAACTGGAAGCCGTATCTGGACCAGCTGCCCAATGACCCGTGGGGCACGCCTTACGTTTATTTGAACCCCGGCATTCAGGGCGAGATCGACGTCATGTCGTACGGCGCCGACGGCAAGGCCGGCGGCGAGGGCAAAGATGCAGACCTTGGCAGCTGGCAGCCGTGAGGCGACGCGCCTAGCCACCGATGCGCGCGGCTTTACGCTGCTGGAACTGCTGGTGGTGCTGGCCATCGTCGCGCTGGCCAGCGCCGGCGTCAGCCTGGCGCTGCGCGACGGCACGCAAACGCAGCTTGAGCGCGAGGCGCTGCGCCTGTCGGCCTTGCTGGAAGCAGCGCGTGCCCGATCGCAAGCCAGTGGCGTGCCGCTGCGCTGGCAGAGCAGCGCCACTGGCTTCCAATTTCTCGGCTTGCCCGCCGACGCCAGCAATGAACTGACGCAAGCGCGCGCCTGGCTCAACGCCGACACGCGTGCTGCTGTAGACACTGCGGCAAGTGCGACGGCGTCGGACGATGTGGCCACGTTGCTGCTGGGGCCCGAGCCGATCACTGCGCGCCAGTCGCTGCAGTTATACAGCGCCAGCGCGCCAGCGCAACGCCTGCGCCTGGCCAGCGATGGGCTGCGGCCGTTTACCGTGACGGCTGCACCATGAGGCGCCGCGACGCACTCGGCTTCACGCTGATCGAGGTGCTGGTCGCCTTGGGCATCGTCGCCGTCACCTTAACGGCCGGCTTGCAGGCCAGCGGCGCGATCACGCGCCAGGCGCAGCGCCAGAGCGACCTGCTGCTGGCGCAACTGTGCGCCGAAAACGAACTCGTCAAGCTGCGTCTGGCGCGCCAGTTGCCCGGCGTCGGTGACGTGCAAAGCAGCTGTGCGCAAGCCGGGCGCGAACTGACCGTGCAGCGCGTTGTGCGGCCCACGCCAAACCCAAACTTTCAGCGCGTTGACGCCCAGATACTTGACGGCGAATTGCCCATTTGGCGCGTCAGTACGGTCATAGGGCGCTATTAATATGAAAGCACATGTCCCTTGGTGTGCAGTTCTTGGTCGCCGCCATGCGGCCGGCTTCACGCTGATCGAGCTGTTGCTGGCGATCGGCCTGCTGGCGCTGATGTCGGTACTGGCGTGGCGCGGCGTCGACGGCATGGGCCAGGCGCGCGCGCGCCTGCAGCAACACGCAGACGAGGTGCAGACGCTGCAAGCCACGTTGGGCCAATGGGCAGCTGACCTGGACGCGTTGGTTGAGCAGCCCAACTGGAACAGCTTGCAGTGGGATGGCCGCAGTCTGCGCCTGCTGCGCCGCAGCGCGCTGGCCGACGGCGCCGGCCTGCAGGTGGTTGCCTGGGCGCGCCGCGGCGTCGGCACCGAAGGCCAATGGTGGCGCTGGGTGTCGCCGGCGCTGACCACGCGCGCCGAGCTGGCGCAGGCCTGGCAACAGGCGCAAGCGTGGGCGCAAGTCGAGCGGCAGACCGAGTCGCCACAGGCGCTGGCCACCGTGCCGCTGGACGACTGGCAGATTTTCTTTTACCGCGGCAACGCCTGGAGTAACCCCTTGTCCAGCGCTGGCGCGGCAGTGGCTGCCGACAACGCTGCGGCGCCGGCACCAGCGCAATCGACGGCGCAATCGGCGACCTTGCCTGAGGGCGTGCGTCTGCTGCTCAAGCTGCCCGAGGGGCACAGCGTCAGCGGTCTGTTGACGCGCGACTGGGTGCGCCCGGTGCTGGGTGCGGCTTCATGACGCAGCGGGCCACTGCCTTTGCTTCGGCGCGCGCCAGGCAGCGCGGCGCGGCGCTGTTACTGGCGATGCTGACGGTGGTGCTGGTGGCGACTCTGGCCAGCGCCATGCTGTGGCAGCAATGGCGCAGCCTGGAGGTCGAAAAAGCCCAGCGGATGCGCGTGCAATCGCACTGGCTGTTGACCGGCGCGCTCGATTGGGCGCGACTGATCCTGCGCGAGGATGCGCGTCAGGGCGGCTCGGACAACCTGACCGAGCCGTGGGCGGTGCCGCTGGCGCCGGCGCGCTTGTCGACCTTTCTGGCGGCGCAGCACGGGCAAGCGACCGTTGGCGACGACGACGACCCCAGCCAAGAGGCGTTTCTATCAGGCCAAATTGACGATCTGCAGGCGCGCCTGAATGTCGCCAACCTGGTCAAGAACGGCGCGCTCGACGCTGCCAGCGTTGATGCCTGGGCGCGGCTTTTCAAACAACTCAAGTTGCCGCAAGCCGAGCTGGAGCGGGTCGCTGAGGCCTTGCTGCAAGCCGACCTGGCCGCGCGTGTTCCTGCTGCGTCGGGTGACGGCGTGGCAGCGTCATCAACATCAACGCCGGCAGCACGCGCGCCCCTGCTGCCGCGGCGGGTGGACGATCTGCGCTGGCTGGGCTTGTCGGCGCAGAGCTTGCAGACGTTGACGCCCTTTATTACCGTGCTGCCAGTGGCCACCGTGGTCAACCTCAACACCGCGCCGCTCGAAGTGCTGCTGGCCAGCGTGCCCGAGCTGAGCGTCGCGCAAGCGCAGCGGCTGATCCAGACCCGTGCCACGCAACCCTTCAACACGCTGCTCGACGCGATGCCGGTGCTGGCCGACCCCCAGCTGCGGCTCGACCCGGCGCAGCAGGGCGTCAGCTCACGGTTTTTCAGCGTCACCGGGCGTTTGCGCGTCGGCGACACCACGGTGCTGGAGCGCTCGGTGATCGAGCGCAATGGCCTGACGGTGACGGCGATCAGCCGCCAGCGCGGCGTCGAATCGCTGGCGCAATGGCCCACAACGGCGACCCTACAATGATTCGAAGACCCTCCGTATGAGCACGCTGATCCTCCCGCTTCCCGCTGAT
>JBBIGT010000202.1:3102-4932 GCA_037447395.1 Comamonadaceae bacterium
CGACGCCACCACCCGGCTGGCCTACGTCTGGAGCGTCGACGGCGTGTCGGCCAGCCGCCAGGACACGGTGACGCTGGACTTGTTGCCCGCTGACGCCGACGACGTGGTTGCCGTGGTGCCGGCGCAGCTGTTGTCGTGGCATCGGGTCACCTTGCCCTTGGGTAGCGTGCCGCGCGGTGCGTTGGGCGAGCGTGCCAGCGTGCGTTTGCGCGCCATTTTGGGCGGTTTGCTCGAAGAGCAGTTGCGACGCCGCCGATTTGCATCTGGCCTTGCAACCGCAGGCCAGCGCCGGCGCGCCGCAGTGGCTGGCGGCGTGCAACCGTGCCTGGCTCGCCGCGGCGTTGGCCGCGCTGGCGCAAGCCGGCAAAGCGGTGCGCCGCGTCGTGCCCGAGCTGACACCGCAGTCGCTGACCGACAGCGTGCTGTTTGCCGGTGATGCGGATGCGCCTTGGCTGGCTGGCGTGCTGCACAGCACGGCAGGCGCGGGTACTGCGGCCCTGTCGACCGGTGTCGAGAAAACAATGGCAGCACCGGCATCTGCTGTGCGGGCTTGCTGGTGTGCCCGCCCAGCCCGGCGGCGCTGGCACGCCTGCACGCCGTGACGCACGATGCGGACACGACCAGCCTGCCGACGCTGCTGGCCGAACCCGCGTTGGCGGCACTGGCCGAGCGTTTGTGCCAACGCCCGGCGCGCCTGCAAGTGCGTGCCGAGCGGCTGCTGGAGGCGGCGCAGTCGCCCTGGAATCTGGCTCAATTTGAGCTCGCCCACGTCGGCAGCCGCCAGCGCTGGGCCGGCGCGTGGCTGGCGCTCAAAGCGTTTGCCGTGGCGCCAGCGTGGCGCGCCGCGCGGTTGGCGTTGATCGTGCTGGTGCTGTTCAACCTGATGGGTCTGAACGCGCTGGCCTGGCGTGAGAAAGCGCTGCTGGCGCAGCAACGCGAGGCGGTGCGCATGGTGTTGACCGAAACCTTCCCGCGCATCCCGGTGGTGGTGGACGCACCGCTGCAAATGGCCCGTGAAGTGGCGCAGTTGCAGCGCCACAGCGGCCAAGCGCAGCGCGCCGATCTGGAGCGTCTGCTCGCCGCCCTGGCAGCAGCGCCGACGACGCCAAAGATCGACAGTCTCGACTACGCCGCCGAGCAATTGCGCGTTGGCGGCGCGGCGTTGGGCGACGCCCAAGGCGTGGCCGCGGCGCTGGCGGCGCAGGGCCTCAAGCTGACGGCGCAAGGCGCGCAGTGGCTGATTGCTGACGGAGCACAACCATGAGCGCACCCTTGGACACGTCGGCATGGCTGCAGCTGTGGCAACGCGCGTCCCGGCGCGAGCAGCGGCTGACGCTGCTGGCGACGGCGCTGGTGGTCGTGAGCCTGTTGTGGTGGCTTGGCGTGGCGCCGGCCTGGCGCACGCTGCGCGCAGCACCCAAGCAGCAGTTGGCGCTGCAGGCGCAATTGAGCCAGATGCGCCAGTTGCAGGCGCAAGCCAAAGACCTGCGTGCGCAGGCCGGTATGGGCTTTGATGAGGCGCATGACGCCTTGGTGCAGACGTTGCGCCCGCTCGGCGACAGCGCGCCAATGACGCTGCAGGCCGAGCGCGTGACCGTGACGCTGAAACAGGTGGCACCCGCGGCACTGGCGCAACTGCTGGCCGATGCGCGGCAAAACGCCCGCTTGAAGCCCACCGAGGCGCACCTCAAGCGCGACGCGCTGGGTCGCTGGGACGGCACTTTGGTGTTTCAACTGCCCCCCGCGCGGGCAACGTCATCATGAGCGCCAGCGCCGCGTTGACCCGTCGGGCGCCCTGGGCTTGGGCCGGCGCCGGCGTGCTGGTGGGCA
>JBBIGT010000203.1:0-4692 GCA_037447395.1 Comamonadaceae bacterium
ATGGTAACCTGTGAGATCGCTGCTTGGGCAAAGAAGAACTACGCTATTGTCATTCTGATCGGACAGGTCAACAAAGACGGAACCTTCCAAGGAAAACAAGAGATCAAGCACGCGGTGGATGTTCACATGCACCTGGACTTTGACAAAGTCATTACCGCGCACGCGCAGTGGAAAGCCAAATTCCGCACCGCCATCAGTCAGCAAGAGCAACTCAAGGCCGACGCCATCGGCCGTGACGACGCGTGCGAGCTGGGTCAGTGGATCTACTCGCAAGGCCGGGCCGTGCTCGGGCATCATCCCGGTTTCGTCAAGCTGGTCGACGAGCACAAGGCCTTTCACCGCTGCGCCGCCGAGGTGGCGCAGGTCATCAACCAGCGCCGCTTTGCCGAGGCCACCGACCTGATCGGACCGCGTTCGACGTTCACGCAGGCGTCCAACAAGGTCATTGCCACGCTGGGCAACATGAAGCGCACAGTCCGCTAAGCGGGGGCCGCGCCCATGCCGCACCGTCAACTCAGCGACCGCGACTTCAAGCGCATCAGCGCGCTGATGTACGAGGCCGCCGGGCTGTCATTCAACGACTCCAAGAAGTCGCTGATCCAGTCGCGCCTGGCGCAGCGCGTACAGCGCCTGGGCCTGCGCGCCATGGCTGACTACGTCACGCTGCTGGAAGACGAAACGCAACCGGCGGAGTTTCAGGTGGCAGTCGATTTGCTGACGACCAACGAGACGTATTTTTTTCGCGAGCCCAGGCATTACGAGCTGCTTGAGCAGACCCTGGCGGCGCGCAAGTCGCGCGAGCCGTTGTGCGTCTGGAGCGCGGCGTCGAGTTTTGGCGACGAGGCCTACAGCACCGCCATGTTGCTGGCCGACATGCAGATGCAAGGGCGTATCCAGGCCGACTGGTCAATTCTGGGTACCGACATCAGCCACCGCGTGCTGCTCAGCGCCAAAGAGGGCATTTACCCAGCCGAGCGTTTGCGCAACGTCAGCGCCGAGCGGCTCAAGCGCTATTGCCTGCGCGGCGAGGGCGAGTCCGAAGGTCTGGTCATGGTGCAGGACAAGATCCGCCGTCACGTGCAGTTTGGCCGGCTGAACCTGTGCCAGCCGATCGACGGCATCGGCCCGTTCGATGTGATCTTTTTGCGCAACGTGCTGATCTACTTTGACGTGCCAACGAAAATCGACGTGGTTGACCGTGTGCTGGCAACGCTCAAGCCCGACGGGCTGTTTTTTATCGGTACCGCCGAAGGCCGTGTGGCGTGCCAGACACCGTTGCAGATCGTCCAGCCCGGCGCCTTTCGCAAGGTTGTGTAAATGGCGCTGTTTGAACTCATGCCCGGTGATGTCGCCGTAGGCGCTGCGGGCGATACGCTCAAGACCTTGTTAGGCTCGTGCGTCAGCGTCATCCTGACCGACGCACGGCGCACGGTCGGCGTGATGTGTCACATCGTGCACGTGGGGCATCCCAACGCGGCCAACCAGCACAACACCGCTTTTGGCTCGGTGGCCATGGCCGAGATGACGCGACGCTTGTGCGCCGTCGGCTTTGCGCCGCGCGCTTGCCAGGCGTACGTGATCGGCGGCGGCAATATGTTCCCCGGCCTGGTGACGCACCACCACGTCGGCCTGAACAATATCGACTGGGTCATGGGTTATCTGGCGCATCACAAAATAGTGGTGCTGAAAGAAGACCTGGGTGGCGCGGGCTATCGCAAGCTGTGTTGGACGGTCGGACCGGCCGACCCGGTGGTTGAAACAATTTCCGCAAGTTGAGGACGAATGATGGCGGTGAAGGTGTTTGTGGTGGACGACTCGGCGGTGGTGCGTCAGGCGCTGGCGCACATGCTGGCGGGCAATGCGGAGGTCGAGCTCGTCGGCAGCGCGCCCAACCCGTTGCTGGCGCTGCAGCTGATCAAGAAGAATCCGCCGGATGTCTTGTTGCTCGACATCGAAATGCCGGGCATGGACGGGCTGACGTTTTTGCGTCAGATCATGGCCAGCCAGCCAATTCCGACGGTGATCTGCTCGACCCTGTCGACCGAGGGCAGCCGCGTTGCGCTGGACGCCCTAAGTGCCGGCGCGGTGGCGGTGCTGGCCAAGCCCAAGCTGGGCCTGAAGCAGCACCTGGACGACGCGCGCCACGAGATGATCCAGACCCTGAAAGGCGCCGCACGGGCCCGGCCACGCGTCAGGAATGCTACTATATCAATAGCTTCTAGCGCATTAGATATAAGGGCTACAAGCCAAAATGTCTTGCAAAACAAGGCGTCGACGCTGGCCGGCGTACATGCCTTGGCCATGAACAAGCCCGTCGTGATTGGCAGCTCCACCGGCGGCACGCAGGCGCTGGAGCTAGTGCTGACCAGCCTGCCGGCGCACGCGCCCGGCATCGCCATCACGCAGCACATGCCAGAGAAATTTACCGCCATGTACGCCAAGCGGCTCGACGGCATCTGCGCCCTGAACGTGCGCGAGGCCAAAGATGGCGACCGCTTGGAGCGCGGCGTGGCGCTGATTGCCCCGGGTGGCTTGCACATGCAGCTGAGCAAATCGAACGGTCAGTACTACGTCAGGGTCGCCGACGGCCCGCCGGTGAACCGGCATAAACCGTCGGTCGACGTGCTGTTCAGATCGGCGGCGGACTGTGCCGGGCGCGACGCGCTGGCCATCATCCTGACCGGCATGGGCGACGACGGCGCGCGCGGCATGAAAGCGCTGCACGACCACGGCGCGCGCTGCATCGCGCAGAACGAAGAAACCTGCGTCGTCTTCGGCATGCCCAAAGAGGCCATCAAGCTGCAGGCGGTGGACGAGATCTTGCCGCTGGAGAGCATGGCGCGGGCCATTCTGCAGTTTGACGCACGGGCTTGACGCGGGCCCGGTGGCGTGGGGCGTGGGGAACTTGTTGCTGCCATGTAACCGCTTCCGTGGGAAAATCACGAAACAAAGTTACATGGAGATTTGCTCATGCCGCGTCGTGCCACCAAGATCGTTGCTACCCTAGGCCCCGCTTCCAGCGAGCCCGCGCTGCTCGAGGAGATGATTCGCGCCGGCGTCAACGTGGTGCGCTTCAACTTCAGCCACGGCAGCGCGCAAGACCATATTGACCGGGCGCAGATGGTGCGGGCGGCGGCGCAACGCGCCGGCCGCGAGGTTGGCATCATGGCCGACCTGCAAGGCCCGAAGATCCGCGTCGGCAAGTTCGCCGAAGGCCGGGTCACGCTGACGCCCGGCCAAACTTTCGTCATGGACGCCGCGCGCAGCGAGCCGGGCGACGTCAACGGCGTTGGCCTGGACTACAAGGCGCTGCCGCAGGAGGTCAAGGCCGGTGACGTGCTGCTGCTCAACGACGGGCTGATCGTCATTACCGTCGACGCGGTGCGCGGCACGGCGATCCACACCACCGTGCAGCTCGGCGGTGAGCTGTCCAACAACAAGGGCATCAACAAGCAGGGCGGCGGCCTGAGCGCGCCGGCGCTGACCGCCAAGGACATGGAAGACATCCGCACGGCGATGAGTTTCCAGGCCGACTTTGTCGCCGTCAGTTTTGCCAAGAGCGCGACCGACATGGAAATGGCCCGCCAGCTGTGCAGCGTGGCCGCGCCCGACGGCCACAAGCCGGCACTGATTGCCAAGATCGAGCGCGCCGAGGCGATTCCGCGGCTGGAAGAAATATTGCTGGCCAGCGACGGCATCATGGTCGCCCGCGGCGACCTGGCCGTGGAAGTTGGCAACGCGGTGGTGCCGGCGCTGCAAAAACGCATGATCAAACTGGCGCGCGAGCACGACCGCGTCGTCATCACCGCCACGCAGATGATGGAGTCGATGATCAGCAACCCGGTGCCAACGCGCGCCGAGGTCAGCGACGTGGCCAACGCCGTGCTTGAT
Source organism: Comamonadaceae bacterium (assembly GCA_037447395.1). GTDB lineage: Bacteria > Pseudomonadota > Gammaproteobacteria > Burkholderiales > Burkholderiaceae_C > Rhodoferax. The sequence goes on from JBBIGT010000203.1 coordinate 3,892, forward strand.
GGCACCGACGCGGTGATGCTGTCGGCCGAAACTGCCGCCGGCAAATACCCATTGCAAACGGTCATCGAGATGGCCAAGATCTGCCACGCCGCCGAGGGCGGCAACAGCTTGAAGCTGGAGGCCGACTTCACCGGCAAGACGTTTACCCGCATCGACCACGCCATCGCCATGGGCGCGCTGTTCACCGCGCACCACCTGGGCGCCAAAGCCATCGTTGCCCTGACCGATTCGGGCTCTACGGCGTTGTGGATGAGCCGCCACCTGATCCAGATCCCGATCTACGCCATCACCTCCAAGCTGGCCACTCAGCGGCGCATGACGCTGTACCGCACGGTGCGCCCGCTGTTCAGCGACACCAGCACCGACCGCGACATTGCCTTGGCGCAGGCCGAGAAAGAATTGAAAAAGCGCGGCGTGGTCGACACCGGCGACGTCTACGCCATCACCTGCGGCGAGCCCATGGGCCAACCCGGTGGCACCAACATGCTGAAGATCTGCCGCGTGCAGTAGGGCCTGGCGACGGGGAATCGACGGGGGCGATCGGTGGCTAAAATTTGCCGCAGTTACCACCCTGTTACCTCACCCACCCGAAGGACTTCATCATGGCTCTCGTCTCCATGCGCGAACTGCTCGACCACGCCGCCGAAAACGGCTACGGCATCCCGGCGTTCAACGTCAACAACCTCGAGCAAGTGCAGGCCGTGATGGCCGCTGCCGACGCGGTGGGCGCGCCGGTCATCCTGCAAGCCAGCGCCGGCGCGCGCAAATACGCCGGTGAGCCGTTCATCAAGCACCTGATTC
>JBBIGT010000204.1:0-4316 GCA_037447395.1 Comamonadaceae bacterium
CGCAAAAACAGCATGCACAGCAGGCAGATGGCCAACACGCCCCACAGCATCTCGACGTGGCGCACCCAAAAAAACGGCCGCTCGTCGAGCAACAAATCGCGCAGCGTGCCACCGCCAAATGCCGCCAGAAAACCGACGACAAAGATGCCGACGGCGTCGAGCCGCTTGCGCGCGCCTTCGAGTACACCTGACAAGGCGAACGCCGCAGTGCCAAGCACTTCAACCAGCAGGCGCAGCGTGTCGCCCCAATGTTGCAGATGGTTCATGCGCCGATTGTCGCGGACTGATCAGGTCGAGCGCCGGCGCGGCACCGGCGCTGGCGCGGTGCGCCCAGGGCGGTCGTAGGCGTCGACGATGCGCGCCACCAGCGGGTGGCGCACTACGTCGGCGCTGGTCAGGCGGCACAGGGCGATACCGTCGACGCCCTGGAGCACGCGCTCGGCGTCGATCAAGCCACTGAGTTGCTCGCTGGGCAGATCGATCTGGCTGACGTCGCCGGTGACCACGGCCTTGGAGCCAAAGCCAATGCGTGTCAGGAACATCTTCATCTGCTCGGGCGTGGTGTTCTGCGCTTCGTCCAGTATGACAAAGGCGGTGTTGAGCGTGCGTCCGCGCATGAAGGCCAGCGGCGCGATCTCGATGCTCTGGCGCTCCAGCGCTTTTTGCACCGCGTCAAAGCCCATCAGGTCGTACAGCGCGTCGTATAGCGGGCGCAGGTACGGATCGATCTTTTGTGCCAGGTCGCCGGGCAGGTAACCCAGACGCTCACCGGCCTCGACCGCAGGGCGCGTCAGTACGATGCGCTGCACGGTGCTGCGCTGCAAGGCGTCGACGGCCATCGCCACGGCCAGATAGGTCTTGCCGGTGCCCGCCGGGCCAATGCCCAGGGTGATGTCGTGGCTGGCGATGCAGTCCAGGTAATGCGCCTGATTCATGGTGCGCGGTTTCAGGTCGGCACGACGCGTCTTCAGCGACGGGCTGACGCCGCCGTCGGAGTCGCCGTCACCGGCGAGCATCAGCTGCACCGTACGCGGCTCGATCGGGCGGGCGGCCAGCTCGTACAGTGCTTGCAGTGTGTCCATGGCGCGCTGCGCGTTGACCTTCAGCCCGTCGACCTTGAACTGCTCGTGGCGGTGAGCAATTTTGACCTGCAGCGCAGTCTCGATGGTGCGCAGATGCGCGTCCATCGGGCCGCACAAATGGCTCAGGCGGGTGTTGTTGGGCGGCGAAAAAATGTGGCGAAGAATCACGTTGATAATTCCGGAAAAATGTTCACCATGATAGGCAAAAAATGATCGGCAAACTCAGCGGCACACTCGACAGCAAGAACCCGCCGCAGGTCATTGTCGACTGCCACGGCGTCGGCTACGAAGTGCTGGTGCCGATGAGCACGTTTTACAACCTGCCCGATGTCGGCGCCCGGGTCAGCCTGTTGACGCACTTTGTCGTGCGCGAGGACGCGCAAGTCCTGTACGGCTTTGCCAGCAGCGCCGAGCGCGAGACGTTCCGGCAACTGGTCAAGGTCAGCGGCGTCGGCCCGCGCACGGCCCTTGCCGTGTTGTCGGGGCTGAGTGTGGCGGAGCTGGCACAGGCGGTGACGCTTCAGGAGCTGGGCCGCCTGGTCAAGGTGCCCGGCATCGGCAAAAAGACCGCCGAGCGCCTGCTGCTTGAGCTCAAAGGCAAACTGGCGGGCGACATCGGTGTGGTCGCCAACGTTGCCCATGACGTGCAGTCCGATATCCTGCAAGCGCTGCTGGCGCTGGGTTACAGCGACCGGGAAGGGGCCGCGGCACTCAAGGCGCTGCCTGGCGACGTCGGCGTCAGCGACGGCATCAAATTGGCGCTGAAAAGTCTGACCAAGTAACGCGGTTGCCGGGTCGCCGCGGTTGGGCTTACTGCGCGTTGCGCACCGGGCGGTTGTTGACGGCTTGCACTGGCCGGGCGTTGTGCGGGTATAGCTGCTGGAACAGGCGCAATTGCGCCGGACTGATCTGCACCGGTTGTTTAAGCACCAGCCACAGCACGCCTTCGGTACACGGCGGCGTCGTCAGCGAACCGATGAACTGGTAATAGCGCTGGTCTGGCGGCAGCAGTTCGGCCGGGTTGAGCAGGGCCGGGGGCATGCGCACCTGATCGTTGACGTCCAGTGGCATGTACGTCCAGACCTTGTCGATGAAGGCGCTGGCCTCACCCGGGTCAAGCAACACCGCCACCACGGCGAGTTGGCCTTCGGCATTCCTGTGCACCAGATGCGCGACCATGGCGAAGTGCCGGTAGTTCACCTGCTCTTCAGACGGCGAGTGAAAGTGCAGTTGCACCAGCGTGTAGACCGACCCGCGCACCGCCAGCGTGTTGGTGCCTTGCACCTCGACTTGGATGGTGTGGCCGTTGTTGATGACGGTGCCGTTGGCTGGTGTGTAGTTGAACTGCAGTGGCTCGGCCGGTCCTTTGAGCGTGTAGCTGTCTTCGATGTTGATCGGTGACTGGCGTTGTCCGGCCGCGCAAGTGGCAAATTCGGGATCGAGCTGAGCCCACGCCTGCGGACCGGTGGCGCCGGCGTAAGACCAATGGGCAGCGCCGCCATGACCGGCGGCGTCGTGGGCCGGCTCAGCGGCGTCGTGACCCACCAGCGCGGCGGCCTTGGCACGGATGTAGTCGCGGCTGGCGCGCGGGTTGACGACAACGGTCATCGCCTTCTTGGGCTGGACCGCGACGGCCAACGGGTGGGCGACTGCCGGCGCGGTCGCTGCGGCATGCGCCGCTGGCGCCGCAGCGTCATGTGCGATGGACTGGCCAGGCGCCGTGTGGTCCCGGGCAATGGGTTTGCCGGCTGGTTTGCTGGCCGGCGCTGCGCCAGACGCGGCGGCGCCGGGCTTTTCACTGACGACCAGGGTCAACTTGGACTTGCCAAGGATCTGCTCACGAATAGCTTTTTTCAGGTCAATGATCGGTGCCGGCTTCTCGGCATCGGCCGTGGCCGCCGCATGCTCGGCGAGCGCCTTCGCTGGCGCGCTGGCTTTGACGGCCGGTGCGTTGGCGCCGGCGTGGTCGTGGGTGGCCGTGGCGGCGCCGGCCGCCCAGCACAAGCTGCCGGTCCAGACCAACAAAACGATTTTGCCGAGACGAATTGGATGTTGCATGACGGTGCCGGCGCCGCTGGCGCGACGCGAATCAGGTGGTTGGCATCTTATCGGCTGAAACCGGCGGCGGCTTGAACGGCAATAGCCACTGAAGTCAGGCCTTCTTCAACGCTATAGTGGGCGCCCTGCCGTAGCCCTTGTAATCGTGAGCCCGACGTGAGCATTCAGACCGATGATTTTGTCCCCGCACCAGCCAAGCGGGTGGTGTCCAACGCGCCGGCGTCGCCCGGCGAAGAGGCCGTCGAGCGCGCCTTGCGGCCCAAGCTGCTGGACGAATACGTTGGCCAGGCCAAGGCGCGCGAGCAGCTGCAGATTTTTATTGGTGCGGCGCGCAAACGCGCCGAGGCGCTCGATCACGTGCTGCTGTTTGGCCCCCCGGGGCTGGGCAAGACGACGCTCTCGCACATCATCGCCGCCGAGCTGGGCGTGAACCTGCGCCAGACCAGTGGCCCGGTGCTGGAAAAACCCAAAGATCTGGCGGCGCTGCTGACCAATCTGGAAAAGAACGACGTGCTCTTCATCGACGAAATTCACCGCCTGAGCCCGGTCGTCGAAGAAATTTTGTACCCGGCGCTGGAAGACTACAAGATCGACATCATGATCGGCGAAGGCCCGGCGGCGCGCTCGATCAAGCTGGACCTGCAGCCGTTTACGCTGGTCGGCGCCACGACCCGTGCCGGCATGTTGACCAACCCGCTGCGCGACCGTTTTGGCATCGTCGCCCGGCTGGAGTTCTATAGCGCCGAAGAGTTGGCGCGCATCGTCAAGCGCAGCGCTGGACTGCTGGGCGTGCCGACTGACGAGCCAGGGGGTTTTGAGATTGCCCGGCGCGCGCGTGGCACGCCGCGTATTGCCAACCGGCTGCTGCGCCGCGTGCGCGACTACGCCGACGTCAAGGGCGCCGGCGTCATCACGCATGACATCGCCAGTTGCGCCTTGGCCATGCTCGACGTCGATCCGCAAGGTTTTGACCTGATGGATCGCAAATTGCTTGAGGCTGTGATCCACCGCTTTGACGGTGGCCCGGTCGGGCTGGACAACATTGCCGCCAGCATTGGCGAAGAACCCGGCACCATTGAGGACGTGATCGAACCCTACCTGATTCAGCAGGGCTTTCTGCAGCGCACGCCGCGTGGGCGCATCGCCACGCTGGCGGCGTATCGGCATCTGGGCGTG
>JBBIGT010000205.1:0-1473 GCA_037447395.1 Comamonadaceae bacterium
CCATTGGGCCGGGCGAGCGCAATTACTTCACACAAGCCGACTGGACGGCGATGGAGAGCCTAGGCTGGCAGGTGGCGTCTTTGAGCCCGGCGCTGCTGGCCCCGGTGCCCGAGCCAGAGTCGTTTGCCCTGCTGCTGGCCGGCCTGGGCGTGGTTGGCGCCGTAGCCCGCCGCCGCTCAGAGCGGGTCGTCCAGCAGGCCGGGTAGCGCGCGGGTGGTGGCCAGGCGCAGGCGCGTGTTGGCTACGCCCAGCAAGATCAGCAGAAACTTGTTGCCCAGGCGCGGGTGGTCGTCCAGCAGTTGCTTGAGGCGCGCATTCGTCAGCACGGCAAAGTCACTGGGTTCGGTGGTGACGCAACTGGCAAAGCGCGCCTGACCGTCGATGAGCGACATTTCACCGAACATGTCGCCGGGCTGCAGCCGGTAGACGATTTTTTGCCGGCCGTGGTGGTTTTTCAGTACGGCGGCGGCGCCGGTGAGCAGGATGGCCATGGCGTCGCCCTCGTCGCCTTCTCGCAGCACGGTGGCGTTGCGCGGCACGCCGTAGCATTCCATGTATTGGCTCAGCAGCGCGGCGTCTTCATTGGTGAGCGACTCAAAGGGCGCCTGCGGGCGCAGGGTGTCGATGAACTCGTTGAGGAAGCCGCTGGCTGGCCCCAGGGCTTGGGCGTCGGGTTCTAGTTCGGCAAAGGCTGAAATCATCTGTTAGTCGCTACGAAAACGATAGTATGCGGCGGTTGTAGGCCGGCGGCAATAGTCCAATTGGACTATTCAGCTTTGATGCCGCGCTCACGGGGCGATGGTTTTCTTCAGCGCGCGCGCCACCGGCGCCGGCAGGCTGGGCAGTGCGCGCAGCAGCCACGGCAGCAGCTTGCGTTTGGCGCCGCTGAGCGACTCGGGCACCAGGGCGTCGATCAGGTGCGGGCCGGGCTGCGCCAGGGCGTATTGCAGCGCTTGGCAAAAGCCCTCGGCGGTGTTGCAGCGCACGGCGTGCACGCCCATGCCTTGGGCGAGTTGGGCAAAGTTCAGCACCGGGTTGTGCAGGTCGAGCTGGGCGCGGGCTTTGGCGCCCGCGGCGCTGGCGCCAACGCGCTCGAGCTCGACGTTGAGCACCGAGTACGCGGCGTTGTTGAAGACGATGACGGTGACGTTGAGCTGCTCGCGCGCCAGCGTCCATAGCGCCTGCAGGGTGTACATGGCCGCGCCGTCGCCCAGCAGCGCCAGCACCGGGCGGTCTGGGCAGGCAATGGCCGCGCCGACGGCGTTGGGCAGGCCCTGGCCAATGGCGCCGCCGGTCAGCGTCAGCAGGTCATGGCGCGGTGCGCCGGCAGTGAGCGCGCCGAGCAGCAGGCCGGAGGTGATGGCTTCGTCGATGACGATGGCCTTGTCTGGCAGCAGGTGGCCGACGGCTTTGCAGACCTTGGCGGCGCTCAGCGCACCGCGCGGGCACGCCGGGCGTTGGGCGGCTTGCAGC
>JBBIGT010000205.1:1518-4245 GCA_037447395.1 Comamonadaceae bacterium
CGCCTGCGCCAGTTGCTGCAGGCAGGCGGCGGCGTCGTGCGCCGGACTGGCCAGGGTGTGCACGGTGCAGCTGTCGGGCACCAGCAAACTCTTTTTGCCGGGGTAGGCAAAGAACGACACGGGCGCCTTGGCGTCGACCAGGATCAGTTGCTCAATGGGCGCCAGCTGCACGGTGGCCAGCTCGGCCAGGTAGGCCAGGCGCTCGACGGCGGGCAGGCCGGCGCCACGCTCGAGCCGGGTGGGGAAGGTCTCGGCCAGCAGTTGCACGCCGCAGTGCGCGGCGATGCGCGCGCCAGCCAGCAGACCGGGCTGGCGCAGCGCCCGCCCGCCAAGCAGCAGGGCGGTCTTTTGCCCCGAGCGTACAACGCTGGCAATGGCTTGCACGGTGGCGGCGTCGGCCAGCGCCGGCTGTGGCGTGGCGGGCGCTGCGCCGGGCACGCCGCCCTCGCCCCACGACACGTCGGCCGGCAAGATGAGCGTGGCCACCTGGCCGGGCAGGCCGCGCGCCGCACGGATGGCGTCGGCCGCGTCTTGGCACAGCGCCGCGGTGGACCGCGTGGTGCGCACAAAGCCCGGCGAGACGTTGCGCGCCACGGTTTCGATGTCGCTTTGCAGTTGTGCGTCAAACGGCGTGTGGCTGGTGGCGTGGTCGCCGACGATGTTGAGCACCGGCACTTTGCCTTTGCGCGCGTTGTGCAGGTTGGCCAGGCCGTTGCCCAGGCCGCAGCCCAGGTGCAGCAGCGTGGCGGCGGGTTGGTCGGTCATGCGGGCGTAGCCGTCGGCGGCGCCGCTGGCCACGCCTTCAAACAGCGTCAGCACGGCGCGCATCTTCGGCTCGCTGTCCAGTGCGGCCACAAAGTGCATCTCGCTGGTGCCGGGGTTGCTGAAGCAGACTGTCACACCGGCGTCGACCAGCGTCTTGATGAGGGCTTGTGCGCCGTTCAATTTGCTCTCCTGGTTATAGCTGTTTACTGCCTGTTTGTATGGGCTATAGGCACTTTTTATGCTCAACTGCCGAGGTGCCGCACGGCTGCGCGCGCGGTCAGGATGCAGCCCGGCAGAAAGGTGCCCTCCAGCGAGCGTTTGCCGCAGGCGCCACCGCCGCCAAAGCCGGCGGCTTCGCCAACGCAGTAGAGGCCGGCGATGGGCTGGCCTGTGCCGTCGAGCACGCGGCTGTGCAGGTCGGTGCGCAGGCCACCCAGGCTTTTGCGGGTGATCAGCTGCATCTGGATGGCGATGAACGGGCCGGCGCCGGGTTGTTGCAGCGGCGCCGGCTTGCAGGTGCGCAGCTTGTCGGGGCCCCACTGGCGCGCGTGCAGGATGCGGCGGATCTGGTCGTCGTTGTGCAGCTTGTTGCCGTGGGCAAAGTTGGCGTCGAAGGCGTCGGCGCTGGCCTGCAGCACGTGCGGCTGCACGTCGTGCGAGGCGGTCAGCGCGTTCATTTTGGCGGCCAGTCCGGCCAGGCTGTCGTCCACCAGAAAGTGGCGGCTCTCGGCGGCCATTTGCCGCACCAGCCGGTGGTTGCCGAGCAGCGTTTCTTTCAGGAACAGCAGGAACTGCCGGTCGCGGATGCGCTGGTTGTGCTCGGCGCCAGAGACGGCAAATTCGCGCGCCGCAATGCGCCAGTTGAGCAGATGCCAGGTCCACGGTTTTTCTTGCGCCGCCACGCGTTGGCAGAGCCAGTGCGTGTCAAAGCCGGTAACCAGCGGCTCGGGGCCGATGCGCTCGCCGCGGTGGTTGAGCCACAGCGCTGACTTGCACGGGATGGCAGAGAGGCCGTGGCCGTCAAAGTGCGGAAACGGGTGCGGAAAGCCGGCGGCGTAGTTCCACATCTCGCCGGCGTGGCAGATCTGCGCGCCCAGCTGCGCGGCGGCGGCGTGGTGCAACCCGCCGTCAGCAAACGGGTGTGCGCCGTTGAGCAGCGTCGCCGGCAAGGGCCGATCTTTTGGCCAGTTGGCGCGGGTCTGCGCGTGGCCGCCGTTGATGCCGCCCATGGCCAACACCACGACCGGCGCTTGCAGGCGCACGTCGGCACCGGTGGCCTCGTCAACGGCCAGCGCGCCGGCGATGCCCCCGCCGGTGTGCTCGAGCGCCGTCACGCGGTGGCGGTGCAGCACGGTCAGGCGCCCGGCCCCGGCGGCGGCGTGCATCTGCGCGACCAGACGGCGCACCAGTTCACGCGCCGTGCCCCAGACGATGTGGTAGCGCGGCAGGCTGTTGCCGTCGCCCAGGCGACCGCGCTCGACCCAGTTGACCGCGGGCATGAACTTGACGCCCTGCGCGATCAGCCAGTCGTACACCTGCGGGCGCGACTGCTCAACGTAGTAGCGCGCCCACTGCTGCGGGTAGGTGTCGGCGGGGTCGAGCTCGCCAAAGCGCAGCCAGTCGCGCAGGGCCACCTCGGGACGGTCGGGGATCTTCATGCGCGCCTGCAGCGGCGTGCCCACCAGCGCCATGCCGCCAAAGGCCCACAGGGCCAGGCCGCCCAGGCGATCCGGCGTGTCGCGATCGACCAGGGTGACGCTGCGCCCGGCGCGCAACGCCTCCAGCGCGCTGACAATGCCGCCCAGGCCGCCGCCAATGACCAGGACGTCAGAAGAACAGATGTTTGCCATGCGGTGTGGGGCTGGGTAACGGGTGCGCGGACGATACATCAGTCGGGCGATCTTGAGAAATCAGACTTTTGCAAATGCGTGATTGCAAGACCTGACCCCATGTAAGTTTTCA
>JBBIGT010000206.1:0-3883 GCA_037447395.1 Comamonadaceae bacterium
TTCGCCGGTCTGCGCGCGCAGCGTCAGGCGTTTGGAGAGGTCGTAAAAGATCGAGAACACACCGACCGCGCTGTTCAGGCTGCGCTCGTACGCCACATAAAAATCGCCCGACAGTCGCTTGCCCAGCGTCACCGACGCGCCACTGACGCCGCCCGCGGCGGTGTCGCTGCTGGCGTTGCTGCCGCGAATGCTCAATTCGTCCAGACCCAACGCGACACCTAGACTCTCTGACACGCCCTTGCGGTTGCCGCCGAGCAAGGCCATGGCCGCCTGTTGCAGCAGCGCCGTTTCAGCACCGCCTGCGCTGGCCGAGCGGCCCAGCACCAGCCAGGCCAGCTTCTCGGCGTCGGGCAGGTCCGGTTCGGCGTACAGCGTAACGATCGGGGAGAGTGCGGTGCCGCTGATCTGCACGCCCACGCGCTGCGTCAGCTTGGGGCGCAGCGCCAGTATGTCCAGCGCCGGGTTGTCGACGGCGCCGGTAAAGCGGATGACGCCGCGCTCGATGGCCAGCGTCTGCCCATAGGCGCGGTAGCTGCCGCCCACCGATTGCAGGCTGCCGTCCAATTGCACGGCCGCGCCGGGTCTGGCGCGTAAGCGCAGCGTGCCGGCCAGGCGCGTGTCCATACCCCGGCCGCGTACCTGAAAGTCGTCGCCCGGGTCCAGGTCGACGGCGACGTCGATACCTGGGTTGGCGCGCGCCGTTGATTTGACTGGCGTGGCAACGGCGGCGTTGCCTGCGCGCCGTACCACGACGTCGTCGCCCAGGCTGGGCGCGCTGTCGTCGGGCAAGGTGAACAAGGCGTGGTCGGCGCGCAGCGCGCCACGCAGCACGACGACCCCGTCGGCCAGTTGCGCGGTGAGCTTGCCCGAGGCACTCAGACGGCGGTCAGCGCGGCTGCTCAGGCGCAGCTCCTGCAGCACGGCTTGCAGGTTCATCTGGAGCTGTTGGCGCAGCGCCGCCGGTTTGGCCGCTGGCTGCCAAAAGACGTTGCCGCTGAGGGTCAGCAAGCCGCCGTCAGTGTCGCCTTTGCCGGCGCCGCGCAGGGTGAAGGCGTGCAGGTCAAGCTGTTGGTCGTGCAGCGTGGCGTCGAGCCGCCCCTGGCGAAAATCGATGCCGTCGGCCAGCGAGCGCAGCGCCAGATCGCGCGCCTGAATGGTGCCGCTCCAACTCGGTTGACGCAGCGTGCCGGTCAGGTCGACGTGCGTGTCGACGGTGCCGCGCAGACGCCAGCCCGGCGGCGCCAACGCCGACCAGACGTCCATGGGCGGCAACTGCAGTTGCACGCTGGCCGCTACCGGCACGTCGTCGCCCCAAACCCAGGTGCCGCTGGCCGAGCGCACCTGCGTGCTGAACGCCACCAGCGCCCGCCCGGCGCGCAGACTGTCCCAGCGCAGGCTGGCCGCCAGCTGGCCGTCGTCGAGGTTGACCTGCAGCCAGGCGTCGTGCAGGTCAGCGGCGATTGGCGAGGCCGTATCCGCGCTTTGCAAAAAAAGGTCGCCACTGGTGCGCTCCAGCGTGACGCTGGCGCGCAGCGAATTGCTCTTGCTGATCTGCCATGGGCCCGACAGCAGCAGGTCGGTGCGCAGCCCCAGGTCCGACATCGAACGCCGCGCCACCGCGTCGAGCCAGGTCAGCGGCAGGTGCTCGATCTGTCCGCTGCTTTGCCATCCCGCTGCTGACCATTGCAGCGTTTGCCAGCGCAGGCTGGCGCTGCCGGCCGCCGGCCCGGTGAGGCTGGCGCTGCCTGGCGACAGCGTCCATTGGCCACCCTGCGCGCTGGGTTGCCAGCGCAGCAGGGGCGGGCTGGCAGACGCTGCCTGCAGCGCGACGCGCCAGACGTCTTCGCCAGCGCCTTGGTCGGTCGGCCGGTGCAGCGCCGCTTGCGCCTGGTCAATACGCACTTGCCAGGCGCCGCCGCTCTGCCGTGTTGCCACGCCTTGGGTTTGGCCGCGCCAGCGCAAACCGGGTGTGACCCACTCGCCGGTGCCATCGAGCGTCAGCGCCGCCGCGCTGCCGGCCACTTTGAGACGCAGGTCGCGCAGCGCTGACACGCTGCGTCCGGTAGTGCCCAGCGTATTGCCAACCGCGCCTTGCACCACGCTCGCCGCCGCGCGGCCCGGTGCGCCGGCGTCTGTGCCAGTGCTCGTTCCAGTTTCACTGCCCCAGGTCCATTGCTTGACGCGCAAGTCGGCCTGAACTTGCATGTTGGCCAACTGGTTTTGCCAGCCGCCGCGCCACTGCATGTCGAGCGCGGCGTCGCCGCTCACGGGGACGTTCAAGGCCGGCGCCAGCTGCGGCCAGCGGGCCAGCCATTGGCGCGTTTGCGCCGCATCAGTCAACTGCGCTGACAGCGTCCCTTGACCGTCCCCGGGACCAAGTTGCCCTTGCCAGGCGGCGTGCAACCCCGGCAGGCGCAAATCAAGCCGCCCCTGAATGGCGCGGCTGGTGGTGTTGACGCGCAGCGGGCCTTGCAACGCACCGTCTTGCGCGTCGATCTGCAGCGTGCGCAAGTCCAGCGTCGGTCGCGTCCAGACGCCTTGCGCGCGCAGCCGCTGCAACGGCTGGATCGACACGGTGCCCCTGCGGTTTTGTAAATCGAGATCAAAAGTCAATGGCGCCGCAGCGCCGCCGGCCGCCAGCGCTTGTTGCGCCGTCAGCTCGCCGTGCAGCGCCGCCGCCGGCAGGCGCGTGTCGATGGCCGCCGGGTCAATGCCTTGCGGCCGCGCGCGCACCTGCCAGGTGGCGGGCGCGCTCAACCGCCCACTGGCGTCGACCGAGCCGCCGGCGCCGTGCGCCTGCAGTTGCTGCAACAGCCAGCGCCCGCCCTGGTAGTCGAGCTCGGCTTGCAGCGTTTTGACCGGCAGGCGCCGCTGGTTCCAGGGGCCGCTGCGCGCGTTGCTCAGTTGGGCGCTGGCGTGCCAGCCGGTTTTCTGCTGCGTGACCTGCGCCCGACCGGTGAGCTGAGTCTGCGGCGCTTGCGACCACAGCAGCGCCAGGTCCAACTGCTGCCAATCGGCCTGCGCGCTCACGATCGGCTGAGCTGCCCACGGTGCCAGGCGCGCCGCCAGCGTGGCGCGCATCGGGTTATCGGCTTGCTGTGGCGTCAGCGTCGCCTGCAGTGCCAGTTCCGCCGCCGGGCTGGCCAGCTCACCGGTGAGCGTCACGTGCGCCGCCAATAACTGGGGCGCTCCAGCGGGTACCGGGGCGCTGACCTGACCGTCCAGTTGCAGCGCCAGCGCCATGCGGTCGCTCGCCTGCAGGCTGCCGGAGAAACTGTAGTTATTTGAAGAAAATAAGCTATCGCCCTTATTTACACTGTGCTGATAGCTATCAAACACATAGTGAAAAGTGAGCTGCTCTAGCGTTTGTGTGGTACTGCCGGCCCAGACCAGCGAGGCGACCGTGACGTGGGCGTCGACGGTGATGGGCAGGTGCAAATCGGCCGGTGGTGTGGTGGCGCCGTCGCGTGTCGGCGCGTCGCTTTCAATGCGCAGCGCAGCGATGGTCAATTCGTCCAGGCGCAATTGCCCGTGCAACAGCGCTTGCGGGCTCCAGCGCAAGGTCACGTCCTGCGCGCTGACCTGCAGTGGCCCGCGTTGCCAGTGCAGTTGGCCAATGCGCCCGCCGTGGCGCAGGCTGCCGGTGACGTCCTGCAGCGTCAATGGCTGCGCGCTTGGCCAGACACCTGTCACGGCCCGCGCCGCCAGCGCCAGCGAACCCTCGCTGCCGCTGAAGATCCACAGGCCGGCGAGCAGCGCCAGCATGATCGCCAGCGCGCTCAAAAGCAGCCAACGCAGCGTCTTCATCAGAACACAAACCCGATGGCCAGATGCAGCCGAATGCGCTGCACGTCGAGGCCATAGGCCAGGTCAAACTGCAAAG
>JBBIGT010000207.1:0-3460 GCA_037447395.1 Comamonadaceae bacterium
GAAAGCCGCCAGCAAAGCTGATGATGCCGGGCTTGCCCAGCAGTTTGAACAGTTCGCGGATGGCCGAGGTTTCAACGTTCTGCAGGCGGTCGGCAAAGTGCATGGACATGGTGAATCTGGGGAGTGCTAAAAGTCGCGGATTGGGGTAAATTGTGACCGATGAACCGCCTCATGCCCGCCGCCGACGTTGACGCATTTTTCAACACGCTGGCTGACGCCAATGCGCAGCCGCACACCGAGCTGGAATTTGCCAGCGTCTTTGAGTTGCTGTGCGCCGTGCTGCTGTCAGCGCAGGCCACCGACGTCAGCGTCAACAAGGCCACGCGCCGCCTGTTTTTGCTGGCCAACACGCCGCAAAAAATGCTGGCGCTCGGTGTCAGCGGGCTGGAAGCGCACATCCAGACGATCGGCCTGTACCACGCCAAGGCACGACACCTGTTGCAGACTTGCCGCTTGCTGATCGATCGACACCACGGCCAGGTGCCGCGCAGCCGCGAGGCCTTGCAGGCGCTGCCCGGCGTCGGCCGCAAGACCGCCAACGTCATCCTCAACGTCGCTTTTGGCGAGCCAACGATGGCGGTGGACACGCACATTTTTCGCGTTGCCAACCGCACCGGCTTGGCCCACGGCAAGACGCCGCTGGCCGTCGAGCAGCAGTTGCTCGCGCGCGTGCCGCCACGTTACCTGGCGCACGCGCACCACTGGCTGATTTTGCACGGCCGCTACGTCTGCCAGGCGCGCACGCCGCACTGCACCAGCTGCGCTGTGGCAAACTATTGCCAAACCTTTTCGCAACAGAACAAGTAAAACAAGCACCATGAGCCCGATCGACTCCACCCCCTTCACCAGTCTGGAGAACCTGTTGGTGCACAGCAACTGGCCGGTGATGCCCGAAGCCGGCCAGGCACTGATTCGTACCCTCAACGACGACGACGCCGACATCCACCGCGTCTGCCAGATCATCGCCAAAGACCCGGCGCTGACGACGCATCTGGTGCGCATGGCCAACAGCGCGATGTTTGGCCTGTCGGGCACTGTCGACACGCTGGAGCGTGCCGTCAATGTCGTCGGCCTGGGCTTGGTGCGCACCCGGGCGCTGTCTTTGTGCATGGCGCGCATCTGCCAATTCCCGGTCGGTATCGACCGCATCGCCTTCTGGCACTACAGCCTGCGCTGCGCCCAATACGCCCAGTGGCTGGCCAAACACAGCGCGGTCGACGAACAGGTCGCCTGGCTGTGCGGCATGATGCTGCGCCTGGGTGAGCTGACCCTGGCCAACGCCCGCCCGGGGTGTTTGCTGCAGATTGAGGCGCAGCCAATCGCGCCGGCTGAGCGCTGGGCGCGCCAGCGTCGCATCGTCGGCTTCACCGAAGGCGAAGTCACCGCCGAGCTGGCGCGTTGCTGGGACTTTCCAGCCAGCCTGGTCAGCGCCCTGCGCCACTGCGCGCAACCGCAAACGGGCGGTGATTTTTCACGCTTGGCCTGCGTGCTGCACTTGGCCGCGCGGCTGGCCGATGGCGGCGAGCTCAACCCGGGCAGCCTGGAGCATTTGCCCGGGCTGCTGATGCACCTGCTCGACCTCGACCCCGCTGGCCTGCTGGCCGAGCCACCCGCTGAAGACGCGCTGGACATCAGCTTTTTTGGCTAGCTTCAGCCACTGTCCATAGGCAGGCGCTTGCGCTGGCCACTGCGACGCCACAGCGACGCGGCGCACGCCCCGCGCCAACAGACTGGCCGCGCGAATGACGCCGGCGTGGGTGATCCATACCTGGTCTTGATTCACGCGTTGGGCCTGGCGCCACGCCGAGCCAACGCGCGCCATCAACTCGGCGACGCTTTCGGCGCCGCCAAAACGGTGCCCCCAGAAGTCGGCCATCCAGGCGTCAAAGCAGTGCTGCGGCAGACTGTCCCAGCGCTGGCCCTCAAAGCGGCCAAAGTTCAGCTCACTCAGGCGGGCGTCAATTTCAATGATCAAATCTGGCCTTAGCCCTTGTATATCATGCGCCAGCTGCTTGCATCTTTGTAGCGGAGAGACACGCACCATCAGCCCCACGGGCACTGCGTCGGCCAGCGCCCGGGCGGCAGCCCAGGTGGCGGCCGGGTCAGCGGCGACGTCGAGCGCGCCGTAACAGACGCCGGCGGCAATTTGAACTTGCGCATGGCGCGCCAGCCACAGCGTCGTCATCGGCCGCCCCCGCAGGCCAGCGCCAACCCAAGATAGAACGCCAACTCGCACAATTGCTGCGTGGCGCCCAGGCAGTCGCCGGTAAAACCGCCCAGGCGCCGCTTGAACCAGCGCGCCAGCCCGGCCCAGACCAAACCGGAACTCAGCACAGCGCCCAACCAAGCGCCGGCCGGGGCACCGCCGGCATCGTCAGACACGCCACCAAACGCTATTTTATATATAGCTGTTTGCGTAGACATAGCAAGGGCTAGTACCATGAAACACCATATAAATCCAGTCACCAGGGCAGCACCGCTGATCTGCTCGGCCAGCGGTTTGGACTTGGACTGCGCGGTGTCGCCGACGTGCACCAGCAGGCGAATGGTCAGCAGCGGCCAGGTGCGCGACACCACGTGCGCGGCCAACAAGGCCAACACCATCAGCACTGCGCTGACCTGCCCGAGCAACGCCAGCGAGGCCACCTTGCTCAGCAGCACCAGCAGCACGGCGATGGCACCAAAGGCGCCGACGCGCGAGTCCTTCATGATTTCCAAGGCCCGCGCGCGCTCCTGACTGCCGCCCAACCCGTCGGCAACGTCGGCCAGACCATCTTCATGAAACGCCCCGGTGATCAACACGCCCAACGCCGTGCCCAGCGCCGCCACCACCAACGCCGTGGCGCCGTGGGCCGGCAACGCCCGCCAGAGCAAGACGCTGAACGCCGCCACCAGAGCGCCAACCAGGGCGCCAACGCCCGGGAAATGCCCGGCGCTGGCGCGCAGCAGCGTCGGGCTGTAACCCACCCAGGCGGCGAGCGCGCCGGTGACGGGGATCCGCGTGAAGAACTGCACGCTGAGCAGGTAGTGGCGCAGCGCCTGTGAGAAAAATCGCGTCATGCCGATGGCGTCAACGTGTCGGCGTAACGACCGGTTCTGCCGACGTCTGCTCTGACACCCCGGCCGAGGCAAAGCTGGCCATCTCGCGCAGCATGGCGCAGGCGGCCTGTAGCAGCGGCCAGGCCAGCGCCGCGCCCGAGCCCTCGCCCAGGCGCAAGCCCAAATCCAGCAAGGCGCGCACGCCCAGGTGTTGCAACATGAACTCGTGGCCGCGTTCACCCGAACGGTGCGCAAACACGCAGCGCTGCAACACCAGCGGCTGCAAGGCGTGCGCCACCAGCACCGCCGACGTGGCGATAAAGCCGTCAACGACGACGACGCGCCGCTCGGCCGCCGCCTGCAACACGGCGCCGACCATGGTGGCGATCTCAAAACCGCCCAACGCCGCCAGCGCGGCCAG
>JBBIGT010000208.1:0-3163 GCA_037447395.1 Comamonadaceae bacterium
GCATGATCAACCGTTACACGGCCGATCGCAAAATCCGCAGCGACGACGCCTACACGCCGGGCGACGTCGGTGGCAAGCGGCCCGACCGCGCGGCCATCGTCTACAGCCAGCGCTGCCGCGAGGCGTTCAATGACGTGCCGGTCATTTTGGGCGGCATTGAGGGCAGTTTGCGCCGCATTGCGCACTACGACTACTGGAGCGACAAGGTGCGGCGCTCAATCGTCGTTGATGCCAAATGCGATTTGCTGTTGTACGGCAATGCCGAGCGCGCGCTGGTCGAGGTGGCGCACCGCCTGGCGCGGCGCGAGCCGA
This sequence comes from Comamonadaceae bacterium, assembly GCA_037447395.1. Lineage (GTDB taxonomy): Bacteria > Pseudomonadota > Gammaproteobacteria > Burkholderiales > Burkholderiaceae_C > Rhodoferax. The sequence goes on from JBBIGT010000208.1 coordinate 313, forward strand.
TTGAAAGCATCACCGACGTGCGTGGCACGGCTTTTGTGCGCCGTACCGACGACGCCACACGGCTGGATTGGTTTGCGATTGATTCGACCGATGTCGATCAGCTGGGGACGGTCGAAGACCACATCAACCCCTATCAGTTGACGGCGGAACAAGCCGCCGGGGCCGGTGCTCGTTGTGCCAGTTCAGCCAGCGTCGACGCCGCAAATGCTGCGAATAACGTAGCTACAAGCCTAGAGGATAAAAGGGATAAATGCCAAAAAAGCTTAAAGAATTTGACCGAGCCGGTGGCCCAGCCGATGCATTGGCTGGCCAACACAAGGCCGGCGCCAGGCAAGTCGGCCTTGCCGGCGCGCCAGCGCACCGTCATCCGCCTGCCCAGTTATGAGCAGGTGAAGGCCGACGCCGTGTTGTACGCCCACGCCAACCGCGTGCTGCACCTGGAGACCAACCCCGGCAACGCCCGCGCGCTGGTGCAGGCGCATGGCGAGGGTGCGACGGCGCGCGACGTCTGGCTCAACCCGCCGCCGATCCCGCTGAGCACGCCTGAGATGGACTTTGTGTTTGGCCTGCCGTACGCGCGCAGCCCGCACCCCAGTTACGCCGATGCCAACGGCAGCCACGACGGCGCCACCAAAATCCCAGCCTGGGAAATGATCCGCTTCAGTATCAACATCATGCGCGGCTGCTTTGGTGGCTGCACATTTTGCTCGATCACCGAGCACGAAGGACGCATCATCCAGAGCCGCTCCGAAGACTCGATCCTCAAAGAGATCGAGGACATCCGCGACAAGGTCACGGGCTTTACCGGCACCATCTCGGACCTCGGTGGCCCCACCGCCAACATGTACCGCCTGGGCTGCAAGAGCCCCGCGATCGAGGCAGCCTGCCGTAAGCCCAGCTGCGTCTACCCCGGCATCTGCCAGAACCTGAACACCAACCACGATCCGCTGATCGCAATTTACCGGCGCGGCCGTGCGCTCAAGGGCGTCAAAAAAATCCTGATCGGTTCGGGCGTGCGCTACGACCTGGCAGTGCAAAGCCCGCAGTACGTCAAAGAGCTGGTGCAACACCACGTGGGCGGTTACCTGAAGATCGCGCCCGAGCACACCGAAAGCGGGCCGCTGTCGAAAATGATGAAACCTGGCATCGGCACCTACGACCAGTTCAAGACGCTGTTTGACAAGTTCACTGCCGAGGCCGGCAAAAAGCAGTTTTTGATTCCGTACTTCATCGCCGCGCATCCCGGCACCAGCGACACCGACATGATGAACCTTGCGCTGTGGCTCAAGAAAAACGGCTTTCGCGCCGACCAGGTGCAAACCTTTTACCCCAGCCCGATGGCTACTGCCACGACGATGTACCACACCGACCTGAACCCGCTCAAGGGCATCCACCGCGACGAGCGCTGCGAAAAAGTCGACGTGGTGCGCGGTGAGAAGCGCCGGCGTCTGCACAAGGCGTTCTTGCGCTACCACGACGCGGCCAACTGGCCGCTGCTGCGTGAGGCGCTCAAGGCCATGGGCCGCGCCGACCTGATTGGCAATGGTAAGCAGCATCTGGTGCCGACCTGGCAGCCACTGAGCGACGCCGGCTATCAAAGCGCGCGCAAGAAAAATTCGACGCCGGTCAAAGGCCGCGTGCTGACGCAACACACCGGTTTGCCACCGCGCCAGGCGCGCTGAGGCCGGCGGCACTGCCGGCTCAATTGGCCGTGTGCGCGACGGCGCGGCTGAGCAGGATGTTGGCGCACAGGCCACCGCTTTGCGCGTTGGTCAGCTCAAAACTACCACCCATGCGGGCGAGGGTCTGTTCGACGATGGCCAACCCCAGCCCGGTGCTGCTGGCCTCGGTGCGCGCCGCTTCGCCACGAAAAAATGGCGTCGTCAACTGTTTGATCTGCTCGGGTGCCACGCCCAAGCCGTGGTCGCGCACGCGCAGCACCACCTTGTCGTCGCGGTAACGCGCCGAGATGTCCACTTCGGCGATGCCGGTGTCGACCGATTTGCCGTAGCGCGCGGCGTTCTCCAGCAGATTGCCCAGCACGCGTTGCAGCTCCACCGGGTCAGCCAGCACGATCAGGTGCTCTTGCAGGGCGACCTTGAACCGCATGTCGTTGCGCTTGCGCAGCGGCGCCAGACACGACTCGACGGTATCGTTGAGCGACACCGCCGTCAGGCCAATGTTGCCGGGGCGGGCGTAGTCGAGAAACTTGCCGACGATGGCGTCGAGCTGGCTGATGTCGCTCACCATGTCCTCACGCGCCTGCGGGTCGGCGACGCTCAACTCGGTTTCCAGGCGCAGGCGCGCCAAGGGGGTGCGCAAGTCGTGCGAGATGCCGGCCAGCATGACGGCGCGGTCCTGCTCGATCTTGGCCAGCCGCTTGGTCATGCGGTTGAAGCCGACGTTGACGGCGCGAATCTCACGCGTGTTGACCGACTCGTCCAGCGTACTGGCTTCAAAGTCGCCGTCGCGCACGCGGCTGGCGGCAAACGACAGGTCTTTCAGCGGGCGGTTGATCAGCCGGGCAATACCGGCGGCGCCGGCCAGCGACAGCGCCGCCGCCGTCAGCAGCCAGATCAGCCAGGTGCGCCCGGCCGGCTCGTCAAAGCGGTTGCGGTCGGTCTGCAGCCAGTAACGGTCTTTTTCAATGTCGAAGCCGACCCACAGACCCTCGACCTCGTTGACCTTGCTGGCCACCACCGTACCGGGCCCCAGGCGCAACATGATCTGCGACTCAATGTGTTGACTCAGGTAGTCGTCGTTGAACGGCGCGTAGGTGTCCTTGGGCTCGCGCGGGCGAATCGTCACGTGCTCCTGGTCCTTCATGGTTTTGAACAGCGACACGCGGGCG
>JBBIGT010000208.1:3196-3407 GCA_037447395.1 Comamonadaceae bacterium
GGCGCGGCTGAGGTTGACCACCGAGGCGATCTGGTTGGCCGTCTGGATGGCCCGCGGTTCGAACTCCAGCTCGCGCAGCGTCTGCGTCCAGGCGATGACGCTGCCCACCAGCAGCAAAGCGAGCAGGAAAAACGTCCGCCAGAACAGGCTGACACCCGTCGTGTAGGCGGGAAAAACCTCCTGGTCGAGCCAGGCAAACTCGGACCGCGGC
>JBBIGT010000209.1:0-3347 GCA_037447395.1 Comamonadaceae bacterium
GTGGCATGGAAGGCGCTGGACAGGTTGATGGCGATGATGGCGTCCCAGCGCTCAGGCGGAAAATTTTCGACGCGCGCCACGTGCTGGATACCGGCGTTGTTGACCAGGATGTCGACCCGGCCAAAGCGCTTGGCGGCAAAGGCCATCATGGCTTCGATTTCGGCGGGTTTGCTCATGTCGGCGCCGTGGAAAGCAACTTCGACGCCCAGCGCGGCCACCTCGGCCTGCGGCCCGTCGTGGTCGCCGAAGCCGTTCATGACGATGTCGGCGCCCTGCGCAGCCAGCGCCTTGGCAATCCCCAGACCAATGCCGCTGGTTGAGCCGGTGACCAGCGCTGTTTTGCCTTTGAGCATGAAAACCTCCAAAAAATAATTTGAAAACCCTGTCTGCGACGGGCGATGGGCAAGTTTCCATTAGGATGAGGGCTTGCCGACCGCACCATTATCCCGAACGCTGCCTGCCATGCTCGAACCCACCCTGAACTTCATCGATTGCCCGGATGCCCAGGGCGGGCACCGCATGGCTTACTGGCAGTGGGGCAAGCCGCAGGCGCGCCACGTGCTGCTGTGCGTGCACGGCCTGACGCGCCAGGGGCGGGACTTCGACACCCTGGCGCGGGCGCTGTGCGCACAAGGCGGCGAGGCGCTGCAGGTGGTCTGCCCGGACATCGTCGGGCGCGGCCGCAGCGACTGGCTGAAAGACCCGCAGGCTTACCAGATCGCCACGTATGGCGCCGACATGCTGGTGTTGCTGGCCCACCTGCAAGCCAGCACGCTGGACTGGTTGGGCACCAGCATGGGCGGGCTGATCGGCATGGCCGTGGCTGGGCAGCCGGAATTGCCGCCGTTTGCCAGAGTGCGCCGCCTGGTGCTCAATGACGTCGGCCCGGTGATCGAGTGGACGGCGCTGCAGCGCATCGGCCAGTACCTTGGCAAGATTCCAGTGTTCGCTTCGGAGCAACAAGCCGCCGACGCGCTGTGGGCCATTGCCAGCAGTTTTGGGCCGCACACGCCGGCGCAGTGGCTGGCGCTGACGCGACCGCAGATCAAACTGCTGGGCGACGGCTCGGGGCGCTGCACCTTGCGCTACGACCCGGCGCTGGCCGAACCGTTCAAGGCGGTCACTGCAGAGTCTGCGGCGCAGGGGCAGGCGCAGTTGTGGCAGGCTTACGACCAGATCCGCGCGCAAACCCTGCTGGTGCGCGGCGCGCAGTCTGACTTGCTGTCAAGCGCCACCGCCCAGGCGATGACACAACGCGGCCCGAAGGCCCGCTTGATCGAGTTTGCCGGCGTTGGCCATGCGCCCACTTTTGTCGCGCCAGACCAGGTGCAGGCGGTTGTCTCGTTCTTGCTGGGTTGAGTCCGGGTTGCATGAAAACCGCTGTGCCATTTGCGCCCGAGGCCGCGCCGGTTGCCCGCCAGGGTGTGCCGCCTCCGCTGGTGGCGGCCACCGGTGCCAGTCTGCCCGATCAGCCCGAGGCATTGCGCCGTGCGCGCGCTTTTGCCGAGCCTTTGTTGGCCAGCGCGTTGCTCGATACCGGCGAGAACATCCTGGCGCACGCCGACGCGGTGGCGTCGATCCTGCGCGGCATTGGCGGCTCTGAGGCCATGCAGGCGGCCAGCTACCTGGTTTACGCCTGCGACCACCTGAACAAGCCGCAAGAGCTCATCGCCAACGCCTTTGGCGACAGCTTTGCGGCGTTGGCCGTGGCGACGACCAAACTGGTGCGCGTGCAGCGTCAGGCGCGTCTGGCCCAGCGCAAGGCGCCAGCGGGCGCGTCCAGCTCGGTGCTGGCGGCGGCGACGCAGACCGAAAACGTGCGCAAGATGCTGCTGGCGTTCTCGCGCGACCTGCGCGTGGTCATGCTGCGCCTGGCCTCGCGGCTGCAAACCTTGCGCTTTTTTGCGCAGAGCAAATTGCCGGTGCCCGACGGGTTGGCGCAGGAGGCGCTGCAGGTGTTTGCGCCGCTGGCCAATCGCCTGGGCATCTGGGAGCTGAAGTGGGAGATGGAAGACCTGGCGTTTCGCTTTCTCGAGCCCGACACCTATCGCCAGGTGGCCAAATTGCTCGACGAAAAGCGCCTCGAGCGTGAGGCCAACGTCGAGCGCCTGCGCGCGCGTCTCGAAGATGATCTGAACGCCAACGGTGTGGCCGCCACGGTGTCCGGGCGACCCAAGCACATCTACAGCATCGTCAAAAAAATGCGCGGCAAGGCGCTTGACTTCAGCCAAGTCTACGACGTGCGGGCGCTGCGCATCATTGTCGCTAGCGTGCCCGAGTGTTATGGCGCGCTCGGTTGGGTGCACGACCATTTCACGCCCATTGCCGACGAGTTCGACGACTACATTGCCAAGCCCAAGGTCAACGGCTACCAGTCGCTGCACACGGTGGTGCGCGACGCAGCCGGCCGGCCCATCGAAATTCAGATCCGCACGCAGGCGATGCACGCGCACGCCGAAACCGGTGTCGCCGCGCACTGGGCCTACAAAGAAGCCGGCGCCAAGGGCTATGCCGGTGTTTCGGCCAGCGGTGCCTACGACGCCAAGATCGCCGTGCTGCGCCAGCTGTTGGCCTGGGAGCGCGACCTCTCGGGGCTGCAGACGTCGGCGCTGCTGGACGACCGCATTTATGTGCTCACGCCCGAGGCGTCGATCGTCGAGCTGCCGCAGGGCGCCACGCCGGTCGACTTTGCCTACAGCGTGCATACCGACCTGGGCCACCGTTGCCGCTGCGCGCGCGTCGACGGCGCGCTGGTGCCGCTGAACACGCCGCTAAAAAACGGCCAGACGGTTGAGGTCAGCGCCGCCAAAGAAGGCGGCCCGTCGCGCGACTGGCTCAACGCCGACCTGGGTTTTTTGGCCAGCCATCGCGCGCGTACCAAGGTGCGCGCCTGGATCAACGCGCAGGCGCTGTCCGAGACCATCGCCCGGGGCCGCGAGGCGGTCGAAAAATTGCTGCAGCGCGAGGGCAAAACGGCGCTCAAGCTCGACGATCTGGCAGGGCAACTGGGCTTTGACAACGCCAACGCGTTGTTTGAGGACGTCGGCAAAGACGAGTTTTCGCTGCGTCAGATCGAGGTGTTGCTGCGCCCGGAGCAGGCGCCACAGTTCGACGCCGATGCGCCCCTGCTGCGCAAGGCGCGCAGCGCTGACAACCCGCGCAAAGGCGGGCTGCTGGTGGTCGGCGTTGATTCACTGATGACGCAAATGGCCAAGTGCTGCAAGCCAGCGCCGCCTGACGCCATCGTCGGCTTTGTCACGCGCGGCAAAGGCGTCAGCGTGCACCGCGCCGACTGCTCCAACCTGGCCGAGATGGTGGCTAAGAACGGCGAGCGGCTGATCGACGTC
>JBBIGT010000210.1:0-3254 GCA_037447395.1 Comamonadaceae bacterium
CAGGATGCGCGTCTTTTGCAGGATTTCAGGTTGCAGCAACAATTCTTCGCGGCGGGTACCGCTGCGGTTGAGCTGGATCGACGGAAACACCCGTTTTTCATAGAGACGCCGATCCAAGTGGATTTCAGAGTTGCCGGTGCCCTTGAACTCTTCAAAAATCACTTCATCCATGCGGCTGCCGGTGTCGACCAGCGCCGTGGCAATGATCGTCAGCGAGCCACCTTCTTCCACATTGCGTGCGGCACCCAGAAAACGCTTGGGGCGTTGCAAGGCGTTGGCATCGACGCCGCCAGTCAATACCTTGCCGCTGGAGGGCACGACGTTGTTGTAAGCGCGCGCCAGCCGGGTGATCGAGTCAAGCAGGATGACCACGTCTTTTTTCAGCTCAACCAGGCGCTTGGCGCGCTCGATCACCATTTCGGCCACGTGCACGTGGCGCGCGGCGGGCTCGTCGAAGGTGGAGGCAATCACCTCGCCTTTGACGGTGCGCTGCATTTCGGTTACTTCTTCGGGGCGCTCATCAACCAACAGCACCATCATGTAGCTGTCGGGGTAGTTGGCCGATATGGCATGGGCAATATGCTGCATCATCACCGTCTTGCCGCTCTTGGGTGGCGCCACCAGCAGGGCGCGCTGGCCTTTGCCAATGGGCGCGATGATGTCAATGATGCGGCCGGTGATGTTTTCGTCGCTCTTGATGCCGTCGCGCTCCAGGCGCATCTGCTCTTTGGGGAACAGGGGCGTCAGGTTTTCGAACATCACCTTGTGTTTGTTTTCTTCCGGGCCGCCGCCGTTCACTTTTTCGAGCTTGTTCAAGGCAAAGTAACGCTCGCCGTCTTTGGGCGTGCGCACTTCGCCTTCGATCATGTCGCCGGTGTGCAGATTGAAGCGGCGCACCTGGCTCGGGCTGATGTAGATGTCGTCGGTACTGGCGGTGTAGCTGGTATCGGGGCTGCGCAAAAAGCCAAAACCGTCGGGCAGAATTTCCAGCACGCCGTCGGCAAAAATTTGTTCACCGGCGCGGGCGCGTTTCTTGATGATGGCAAACATCAGCTCCTGTTTGCGCATGCGCCCGGTGTTTTCGATCTCCAGGTCTTCGGCCTGCTTGAGCACTTCTGACACGTGCAGTGCCTTGAGTTCATTGATATGCATGGAATACGCGTTCGTTGGTGGGAAAGCAACTGGGGAAGGATTTGGCGGCTGGACTTGGGCTAAATGCAGTCCTGAGCGCCTGTGCCTGGAACGCTGTATGTGTCTTGAATAGACGTCAGCGCTGGGCGGAATTATGACAGGAAAAGTGCCCGGTGATCCCCCGGGCCAGGTCGCGCGCGAGCAACGCGCGCTGGCAGACGAATCAGCCCAACTGCTGATCGATGAAGGCGGTCAACTGCGCTTTGCTCATCGCGCCAACTTTGGTGGCGGCCAACTGGCCACCTTTGAAGACCATCAGCGTCGGAATACCGCGGATGCCAAATTTTGCCGGAATGTCGCGGTTCTCGTCGACATTCATTTTGGCTATCTGCAGTTTGCCGGCGTAGCTGCCAGAGACCTCGTCCAGAATGGGCGCAATCATCTTGCACGGGCCACACCACTCGGCCCAGTAATCCACCAGCACGGGGACGGCAGACTGCAGAACGTCGCTCTCAAAAGAAGCGTCAGACACGTGTTTGATCAGATCACTGGCCATGATTTTCCTGTGTTTGTAGTGAAGACATGCGGAAATTGTGACAGAAAGCGCAAGGCCCCATCAACCGGCGCAGCATACTACGCCGCTTTGCCGCAGACCGATTCTGTTTATCTCGAACCATCATGAAACACGTTGCAATTGTGGGCGCTGGCCCGGCCGGTCTGATGGCCGCGCAGGGGCTGGCGCAAGCCGGGATCCGGGTCTCTGTGTTTGACGCCATGCCCAGCGCCGGGCGCAAGTTCTTGCTGGCCGGCAAGGGCGGCCTGAACTTGACGCACAGTGAACCTGTCGACGCGTTTGTTGGCCGTTACGGCGCGCGTCAAGCGCAGATCAAACCGTTGCTCGACGCCTTCGGTCCCAGTGACATTCGCGCCTGGGCCAGCGGACTTGGCGTGGACACGTTCATTGGCAGCTCGGGGCGCGTCTTCCCCGTCGAGATGAAGGCTGCACCTCTGTTACGCGCCTGGCTGCACCGTTTGCGTCATCCGACCAGTGGTCAACCCGTACAGTTTTTCATGCGCCACCGCTGGCTGGGCTGGCCGCCAGAAACCATTGAGTCGACGACGCTGGACTTTGCGACGCCCAGCGGGCGCCTGCGTTGCCAGGCCGATGCCGTGATCCTGGCGTTGGGTGGTGCCAGTTGGCCGCAACTGGGTTCGGACGGCGCTTGGGTGCCCTGGCTACAGGCCAAAGACGTCGGCGTGGCGTCGTTGCAGCCGGCCAACTGTGGCTTTGATGTGGCACCGGGCTGGAGCACTTACTTCGTCGAACGCTTCGCCGGTCAGCCGTTCAAGTCGGTGGCCATTTCGCTGCCCGGACATCAGGGCCAGCGATTTACGCGCAAGGGCGAATTTGTCGCCACCGCCACCGGCGTTGAAGGCAGCCTGGTCTATGCCGCGGCAGCCCTGCTGCGGGACGATATCCTGGCGGCGGGTAAAGCGCGCTTGCACGTCGATTTATTGCCCGCCCGCTCGCCGCAATGGGTGTTGGCGGAGGTCTCGCACCCACGCGGCGCGCGTTCTCTCTCCAGCCACCTCAAGAGCCGCCTTCATCTCGACGGCATCAAAACCGCTTTGTTGCACGAGGTGTTGTCCAAGGCGCAGCTGCACGACCCGCTGGTGCTGGCGCAGGCCATCAAGTCGCTGCCGATCGCACTGCAAGCCGCCCGGCCGATCGGCGAGGCGATCAGCACCGCCGGCGGCGTGTTGTTTGCGGCGATGGACGGCCAATTGATGTTGCACCGCTTGCCAGGTGTTTTTTGCGCCGGTGAAATGCTCGACTGGGAGGCGCCTACCGGAGGTTATCTGTTGACGGCGTGCCTGGCCAGCGGCCACAAGGCAGGCTCCGGTGCGCTCAATTATCTACAAAGAAAATAGCCGCAAGCCCGCTTCCAATAGACGCTAGAAGCTATAAACAATGTAGTATCTTGAGAGCCACCAGTGCATTCCTCGGGGCCGCGACACCGACCATTGGTTCGACAGCATCAGCGGCTTGATATATTGGTACCTTGCAAGGGAAAACCCGTCTGTCAATCGGCAGTCGCCAAAGCGCGCGCGGTGGTGCTGGA
>JBBIGT010000211.1:0-3012 GCA_037447395.1 Comamonadaceae bacterium
GACATCATTCAGGTGATCGACGGCATCGCCTTCCAGACCAACATCCTGGCGCTCAACGCCGCTGTGGAAGCTGCCCGCGCGGGCGAGCAAGGGCGCGGCTTTGCGGTGGTCGCCAGCGAGGTGCGCTCGCTGGCCGGGCGCGCCGCCGAGGCCGCCAAAGAGATCAAGACGCTGATCAACGCCAGCGTCGAACGCGTCGAGCAGGGCTCGACGCTGGTCGACCAGGCCGGCAGCACCATGACCGAGGTGGTTGGGGCGATCCAGCGGGTGACCGACATCATGGGCGAGATCAACGCGGCGAGCAAAGAGCAGGCCAGCGGTGTCGCCGAAGTGTCCGACGCGGTACGCCAGATGGACCAGGCCACACAACAAAACGCCGCGCTGGTCGAGCAAATGGCCGCCGCGGCGGCGAGCCTGCGCACGCAGGCGCAAGAGCTGGTGCAGACCGTCGCTGTTTTCAACGGCAGCCAGAACGGCGTTGCCCAGACCCGTCAGCGTGCGGCGACGACAAGCACCTTGCGTCAGCACCGGCCGACGCCGCCCGCCAAGCCAGCGGCCATGCCGGTGTTGCACCACCGCGTCGCCGCCCCGGCCAAGCACGCCGTGGCCAGTCCCGGCGCTGCGCCGCGCCTGCAGGCCACCAGCGTGGCCGCCAAAGCGGCCAAACCGGCCAGTACGACGGTCGCGCCGACGGCGCAGGACGCTGGCGACGATTGGGAAACCTTTTGACTTTTCGGGTTGCTGCGCCGGCGCTATGCTCGCGGCCCCAGTTATCCAGGAGCGTGCACGATGAAGTCGACGAAATCCATGACAGCCATTGTTGGCCAGACCTGCCTGGGCGCGGCGCTGGCGCTGGGCGCCGCGGGCGCGCTGGCCGCTGCCGCGGTCGAGGTGCAACAAGGCGCGGCGTTGCAAAAGCAGGGGGCGTTGCTGCTTGACGTGCGCACGCCCGAGGAGTTTGCCCAAGGGCACGCGCCGGGCGCCAAGTTGATTCCGCTGGACCAGCTGCAAAGCCGGCTGGCCGAACTGGGTGGTGCCAAGAATCGGCCGATCGCCCTTATCTGCCGCTCCGGCAACCGCTCGGGCATTGCCCAGCGCATTCTTGAGGCCGAAGGCTTTACGCAGACCGTCAACGTCCAGGGCGGCATGATCCATTGGGCGCGCGCCGGTTTGCCGGTGGTCACTGGCGCGGCGGCGCAGTAACGGCCGAGCCGCGCCGGCGACACCCGGGTTCGGCGGGCGTCATGGTGGTGGCGCACAATGCCCCGGTCCTGCAGGAGCCCCACCGCCATGAGTTCAACGTTTGACTACATCGTCGTCGGCGCCGGTACCGCCGGGTGTCTGCTGGCCAACCGGCTCAGCGCCGATGCCAGCCGACGCGTCTTGCTGATCGAGGCCGGTGGCAAAGACAACTACCCCTGGATCCACATTCCCGTGGGCTACCTGTACTGCATGGGCAACCCGCGCACCGACTGGCTGTACCAGACCGAGGCCGACGCTGGCTTGAATGGCCGGCGCCTGCGCTACCCGCGCGGGCGCGTACTGGGCGGCTGCAGTAGCATCAACGGCATGATCTACATGCGCGGCCAAGCGCGAGACTTTGACGCCTGGGCGCGCTATGTGGGCGACGACGCGTGGCGCTGGCAGACCTGCTTGACGGACTTCAAACGGCACGAAGATCACTATAAACTAGATAGCTATTCGACATTATCCAGTAAGGGCGACAAGGCAAAAAAGCTTGAAGAATTTGCCCACAGCCACGGCACGGGTGGCGAGTGGCGGGTCGAACGCCAACGCCTGCGCTGGGACATTTTGGATGCTTTTGCGCAGGCGGCGCAGCAGGCCGGAATCCCGGCCACCGACGACTTCAACGCTGGCTCCAACGAGGGCGTCGGGTACTTCGAGGTCAACCAAAAAAGCGGTTGGCGCTGGAACACCGCCAAAGCGTTTTTGCGCCCGACTTGCACGGCGCGCGCCAACTTCACGCAGTGGACCGATACCCAGGTGGCCAAGCTGCTGCTGCACAAGCAGCCCGACGGCACGCTGCGCTGCAGCGGTGTCGAGCTGATCCAGAACGGCGTGCGCGTGACGGCGACAGCCAAAGCCGAGGTGATTCTCAGCGCCGGCAGCATCGGTTCGCCGCAAATCCTGCAGCTGTCAGGCATCGGTCCGGGCGCGCTGCTGCAGCGCTGCAACGTGCCCGTGCTGCACGACGCCCCCGGCGTCGGCGCCAACCTGCAGGACCACCTGCAGATTCGCGCGGTGTTCAAGGTGCACGGCGTGCAAACGCTCAACACGCTGGCCCACTCGCTCTGGGGCAAGGCGCGTATCGGTCTGGAGTACGCCCTCAAACGCAGCGGCCCGATGAGCATGGCGCCGAGCCAGCTCGGCGCCTTTACCCGCAGTGACGCCGATCAGCCTTACCCGAACATCGAGTACCACGTGCAGCCTTTGAGCCTGGACGCCTTTGGCGAGCCGCTGCACCCGTTTGCCGCGTTCACCGCCAGCGTGTGCAACCTCAACCCGAGCAGCCGCGGCAGTGTGCGCATCACCTCGCCCGACTGCAAGGTCGCGCCGGCCATTGCGCCCAACTACCTCAGTACCGCCGCCGACCGCCAAGTCGCCGCCGACTCACTGCGCCTGACGCGGCGCATCGTCGCGCAACCGGCGCTGGCGCGCTACCAGCCGCAGGAGTTCAAACCCGGCGTGCAGTTCCAAAGCGACGACGAGCTGGCGCGCCTGGCCGGAGACATCGCCACCACCATCTTCCACCCGGTCGGTACCACCGCCATGGGGCCCGGCGGTGACCCGGGCGCGGTGCTCGACGCGCACTTGCGCGTGCGTGGCCCCGGCGGGCTGATTGCCGGCTTGCGCGTGGTCGACGCCGGTGCCATGCCATTCATCACCAGCGGCAACACCAACTCGCCCACGTTGATGATGGCTGAGAAGGCCGCGCGCTGGATCATCACCGAGGCACAGCGCCGACCGGCAACCTGAACCAAGGGTAAACGC
>JBBIGT010000212.1:0-1718 GCA_037447395.1 Comamonadaceae bacterium
CGGCGACCCCTTCGTGCCGCCCAGCGCGCTGGCCAGCGCCTGGCTGCCGACCTGGCTGCTGCAGCCGCCGTTGCCCTTGCGCGTGCACGCCGGGCGCCCGCAGTACTGCGGCGCGCTGACGCTGCTGGCTGGCCCGCAGCGGCTGGAGGCGGGTTGGTGGGACGCCGCGGCCGATGCACCAGCGCTGCGTGATTACTTCATTGCACGTAGCAGCACATCGGCGCTGCTGTGGATTTACCGCCAGCGGCTGCGCCGCCCGGCAACGTCAACTCCGGCGGATGGGGCGGATTTGTATTTGCACGGGGTGTTTGGCTAGGGAGCGGTCAACCGCGCCGTTCACCGTCGCACATAGCGCAAGTGCGTGGCATCCGGGCCGTTGAGGACTTGGTCAATACGGAATTGCGGCGCGGGGTCGTGCAGATTGTCAAAGAGCCGCCGCCCGCCGCTGAACAGCACCGGTGCCAGGGCGATTTCCAACTCGTCAACGGCGCCGAGGTTCAAAAATTGCTGGATCACATCGGCACCGCCGGCGATGCGCACGTCGCGCGCACCGGCCGCTTGCCGCGCCAACGCCAGGGCGTGTAGCGGCCCGTTGTTGACAAAGTAGAACGTCGTCCCGCCGGGGCGCACCCACGGCGCGCGTTGCTCGTGCGTCAGCACGTAGACCGGCGTATGAAACGGTGCTTCCTCGGGCCAGGCAATTTCGCCCTGAGCGAACATGCGCTTGCCCATGATGTTGGCGCCGATGCGCTGCGCGGTGTGGCGCACGAGGTCATTGACCGGGCCGGTGGCACCGCCGGGCCCAAGCTTGAGAAGGTGCTCGCGGAAGTACTGCTGGTTGATGATCCAGGCCATCATCGCGCCCCACTTGGCGCCCCAGTTGTTCAGCTCGGGTTGGCCCATGGTCATGCCCTGCGGTGCCATGTAGCCGTCAAGGCTCAGCCCGATGTTGACAAACACTTGGCTCATGATGCTCCTTGGGTTGTGTGGGATGTTGGCTTGCGCCGCCTGACGATCACGCCGACGGTGCGGGCCAACGCCTCACCCATCGACTCACGCGTGACGGCCGTGTCGTAGTTGGCCTGGCCACGCAGCCACCAGCCGTCGCTGAGTCCGAAATAACGGCACAGTCGCAGATCGGTGTCGGCGCTAATGGCGCGCTTGCCGGCAACAATGTCACCGATGCGTTGTGCGGGCACGCCGATCTCTTTGGCCAAGCGGTACTTGGTCAGGCCAAGCGGCTTCAAGAATTCTTCTTCGAGCATCTCGCCGGGCGAGACCGGCCGAACAGTGCGAGCGCACATGGCAAAACCCTTTCAATGGCAGTCAACGATTTCCACATCCCTGGCACCCTCGGCAGTCCATACAAAACACACGCGCCATTGATTGTTGATGCGAATGCTGTGTTGCCCCTGCCGATTTCCTTTCAGCGCTTCGAGTCGATTACCTGGCGGTGCGCGCAGGTCATCAACGACGCAAGACCAATCGAGTTGCTCCAACTTGCGCAGCGCCGGGCGTTCAATAGGGAGCCAACGGTGTACGCGCTGGCCCTGAAAGAGGGCTTCGGTGTCTTTGCATTTGAAGCTCTTGACGGCCATGGCTCAATAGCAATGCGACGCATGCATAACGTCAAACGTTATTGTTCGCCGCCGAAGCGGTGCAAACGGCCAATTCAATGGGGTCCTGCTCGCCATTGGGTCCCATACGGCTGACAAGTC
>JBBIGT010000212.1:1742-2979 GCA_037447395.1 Comamonadaceae bacterium
AAACCGTTTATGAAAGCCGCTGCCTGCCCGCTGCCGTCAACCCGCTTGACCGACGCTGACTCTATTGATGCCCCCGCCTACGCCGAGCTGCATTGCTGCAGCGCTTTCAGCTTTGGTCAGGGCGCGTCGACGCCTGAAGAACTGGTGGCGCGCGCGCAGGCGCTGGGCTACGCGGCACTGGCGCTGACCGATGACGGTTCGGTCGCCGGCGTGGTGCGCGCGCACACCGAGGCCAAGCGTTGCGGCCTGCGACTGCTGCCCGGGGCGCAGTTCAACGTGCCGCTGGCGGGCGCGGCAAGCGTCGGCGCAGCCGGAGCGGGTGGCGGTCAACGCGCCGATGTGTCTGCGGGCGCAGGCTCGGCTGCTGATGCTGATGCCAGTGTCACCGCCAACGTCAGCTTGACCGTCGTCGTGTTACCGCACGACTTGGCCGCCTGGGGGCGGCTGTGCGCGTTCATCACCGCCGCGCGGCGCAGCGCGCCCAAGGGTCAGTACCGCTTGCGCTGGGACGACCCGGCCTGGGCCAGCCTGCACGGCTGCGAGGTCTTGCTGGGCTTTTCTGATGCTATCGATCTGGATGCTGCTTGCGCTTTATCCATAAGGGCTAGAAGCCTATTTGGCATCAATTGTTGGTTGATGGTGACGCGCCATTTGCATCCCGACGACGCGCTGCGCTGGCGGGCCTTGCAGCAGCTGTCGCAACGCAGCGGCGTGCCGCTGGTGGCCGGCGGCGGCGTGCTGATGCACGTGCGTTCGCGCAAGCCCTTGCAGGACGCGCTGAGCGCGGTGCGGCTGGGGCGGCCGCTGACCGACTGCGGCTGGGCGCTGCAGCCCAACGCCGAAGCGCACCTGCGTAGCCGCGCCCGGCTGGCGGCGCTGTACCCGAGCGAGCTGCTGGCCAACACGCTGGTGGTGGCGGCGCGCTGCACTTTCAGCCTGGACGAACTGCGCTACCAGTACCCGCTGGAGGCGGTGTTGCCCGGTCTGACGCCGGCGCAGACCTTGCGCCGCTTCACGCACGAAGGCGCGGCGCGGCGTTACCCGCACGGCGTGCCGGCGGCGGTGAAGGCACAGCTTGAGCACGAGCTGGCGCTGATTGCCGAGCTTCGCTTCGAGATGTATTTCTTGACCGTGCACGACATCGTCGCCTTCGCCCGCGGCCAGGGCATTCTGTGCCAGGGCCGCGGCTCGGCGGCCAATTCGGCGGTGTGCTACTGCCTGGGCGTGACCGAGGTCG
>JBBIGT010000213.1:0-302 GCA_037447395.1 Comamonadaceae bacterium
CGCTGGCCTTGCCGCTGATCGAAGGCGATGACTTTCACAGCGCGGCGAGTCGGCAAAAAATGAGCCAGGGCGTGGCCCTGACCGACGCCGACCGCGCGGGCTGGCTCGATCGCCTGGCCGAGCAACTGGCCCGGCAGCCGCGCGGCGTGGTGTTGACGTGCTCGGCGCTGAAGAGGGCCTACAGAGATCGCTTGCGGGCGCAGTCGCCGGGTTTGCGTTTTGCCTTTTTGCGCATCGACCGCGACGCGGCGCAGGCGCGTGTTGGCGGCCATTGTCGATAGCAGCGTGCCGATTCCCCCGTA
>JBBIGT010000213.1:312-2977 GCA_037447395.1 Comamonadaceae bacterium
GTCGTCGCTGGTTGACAGCCAGTTCGCCATTTTGCAGGACCCCGCCGACGAGCCCGGCGTGTTGACGCTGGACGCCACCGCGCCGCTGGCGCAATTGACCACCCAGGTCGTCGCCTGGATGAAACGCAAGGAGTTGACATGAGTGATGCTGCGCACCTGGCGCCCGCGCCCGGCTGGTTTCGTCGCCTGAGCAGCATGGCGATGGCCGCCTGTCTGGCCGTGATGGCCGTGTCGGTCTTCGTCAATGTTGTGCTGCGCTATGGTTTTGGCAGCGGCGTGGCCGCCAGTGAAGAACTCTCCAGGCTGCTTTTTGTCTGGATGGTGTTCATCGGCGCGACCGCCGCCTACCCGGTGGGCGAGCACATGACTTTCACCAGCCTGGTGGCCTTGTTGCGGCAGCGGCCGCGCGCCTTGCTGGCGGCGACCTTGCTGATCCGGGTGCTGGTGGCGCTGTCGAGCGGGCTGATCGCCTGGGGCGCCTGGCAGCAGGTGCTTGTTGGCCTGGACAGCCAGTCGGTGGTGTTGCGCTACCCGACGGCGCTGCTGCCGCTGCCGGCCTTTTTGTGCGCCAGTGCCATTTGCGTCATGGCCGTCGTTGAACTCATCCGCCGCACGCCCCTGCATCTGGGCCTGGGCGTACAACACAAGTAACCCATCATGTCTAGCGAAGGCCTGGCTTTTTTCGTCTTCATCGGCGGCATGTTGTCGCTGCTCGGCGTGGGCATGAACATGGGGCTGGCGCTGGCGCTGACCGGCGCGGCCATGTCCTGGGTGCTGGGCTTCTGGGACACCCAGTTGCTGGCGCAAAACATGGTCGCCGGCGTTGACAGTTTTCCGCTGCTGGCTGTGCCGTTTTTTATTCTGGCCGGTGAGCTGATGAACGCTGGCGGCATCAGCCAGCGCATCATCACCATGGCGCAAGCGTGGGTTGGGCACATTCGCGGCGGCCTGGGTTTTGTTGCCATTGGTGCGGCGGTGCTGATGGCCAGCATGAGCGGCTCGGCGCTGGCCGACACCGCGGCGCTGGCGACGATTCTGCTGCCGATGATGCGTCAGAAGGGTTATCCGCTGCACACCTCGGCCGGGCTGATCGGCGCCGGCGGCATCATCGCGCCGATCATTCCGCCGAGCATGCCGTTCATCATTTACGGCGTCACCACCAACACCTCGATCTCGCTGTTGTTTTTGTCGGGCATCGTCCCCGGCTTGATCATGGGCATCGGTCTGGTCATCGCCTGGAAGCTGGTGTTGCGCGGCATGGATTTGCCACAAGGTCAGGCGCTGCCGCTGCGTCAGCGCCTGCGCGCCACGATCACAGCCTTCTGGGCCTTGCTGATGCCGGTGATCATCATCGGCGGCATGAAGTCGGGCCTGTTCACGCCAACTGAAGCGGCGGTAGTGGCGGCGTTTTACGCGCTGGTGATTTCGCTGTTCGTGCACCGCGAAATGAAATGGCTGCAGATCTACGACGTGCTGGTGCGGGCCTCGCGCACCACCGCCATCGTCATGTTCCTGTGCGCCGGCGCGCAGGTGGCCAGCTACATGGTCACGCTGGCCGACCTGCCGGCGGTGTTGACCCAGTGGCTTGGCCCGCTGGTCAACAACCCGCGCCTGCTGATGGCGGTGATGATGCTGGTGTTGGTGTTGATCGGCACCTCGCTGGACCTGACGCCGACCATCCTGATCTTCTCGCCGGTGATGCTGCCGATCGCCGTCAAGGCCGGCATCGACCCGGTGTACTTTGGGTTGATGTTCGTGCTCAATGGTTCGATTGGCCTGATTACGCCGCCGGTGGGCACGGTGCTCAACGTCGTCGCCAGCGTCGGGCGCGTGCCGCTGCACAACGTCATTCGCGGCATCAGCCCGTTCCTGTTGACCTATTTGTCGATCCTGACGCTGTTCATCGTCTTTCCGCAGATCGTCACCGGGCCGGTGGCCTGGTTGCGCTAGGGGTCGGTCGTCAGCGCAAGATTTTTCGTGTGTGCAACTTCAACTTCAGGAGATTTTTATGAACTTCATTCGCAGAACCCTCATCGCCGCGGCCAGCGTGGCGGTCCTTGGTGCGTCGTTTTCGGCGCTGGCGCAGGACATCAAGCCGCGCCTGATCCGCTTTGGCTACGGCCTCAATGAGCAGTCCAACCAGGGCCGCGCCGCCAAGGTCTTTGCCGACGAGGTGGCCAGGCTCTCGGGCGGCAAGATGAAGGTGCGCGCCATCGGCGCGGCGGCGCTGGGGCCGGACAACCAGATGCAGCAGGCGCTGATCGGCGGCGCGCAGGAGATGATGGTTGGCTCCACCGCCACGCTGGTCGGCATCACCAAGGAAATGGCTTTGTGGGATACGCCGTTTTTGATCGGCAACGTCAAGGAAGCCGACGCGATGCTCGACGGCCCGGTGGGCGACAAGATCAAGGCCAAGCTGCCTGAAAAAGGGCTGGTCGGCCTGGTCTACTGGGAAAACGGCTTTCGCAATCTGACCAACAGCAAGCGCGCCATCAACAAGATGGAAGACCTGGGCGGCATCAAGCTGCGCGTGATGCAGAACAACGTGTTCCTCAGTAGCTTCCAGACCCTGGGCGCCAACGCCGTGCCATGGCCTTCTCTGAGCTGTTCAGCGCCCTGGAAACCGGCACCGTGGACGGCCAGGAGAACCCTTTCAACACCATCC
>JBBIGT010000214.1:0-2849 GCA_037447395.1 Comamonadaceae bacterium
CTGCAGCGAAAACCGCTGCCTGATTTGTATCTGCCCGTTCCATCACCGTCATCGAAGGAAATCGTCATGTCTGCCGCCAAGCCTGCTTTTCAAAGAATCTTGTTGAAACTCTCGGGCGAAGCGTTGATGGGCGACGACGCATTTGGCATCAATCGCGAAACCATCGTGCGCATGGTTGGTGAGGTGGCCGAGGTTACCAAGCTCGGCGTGCAAGTGGCGGTGGTGATTGGTGGCGGAAACATCTTCCGTGGTGTTGCCGGCGGTTCGGTCGGTATGGACCGGGCCACGGCCGACTACATGGGGATGCTGGCCACCGTCATGAACGCCTTGGCTCTGGGGGATGCGATGGACAAAGCCGGCCTGACGGCGCGCGTGATGTCGGCCATTGCTATCGAGCAGGTGGTTGAGCCGTACATCCGTCCGAAGGCCTTGCAGTACCTGGAAGAAGGCAAAGTGGTCGTCTTTGCCGCCGGCACCGGCAACCCGTTTTTCACCACCGATACGGCGGCGGCGCTGCGTGGTTCAGAGATCGGTGCGCAAATCGTCCTCAAGGCCACCAAGGTCGACGGTGTTTATACGGCCGACCCGAAAAAGGACCCGCAGGCCAAGCGCTACAGCAAGATATCTTTTGACGAAGCCATAGGCCAAAATCTCGGCATCATGGACGCTACGGCGTTTGCGCTGTGTCGCGATCAGCGCTTGCCGATCAAGGTGTTTTCCATTGTCAAGCACGGCGCCCTCAAACGCGTCGTCATGGGCCAGGACGAGGGCACGCTGGTTTACGCCTGAGCGTGTCAAAATGCTCGCCCCGCCAGACCATCCGAGAGAGTGAATGCCATGCCGATAGCCGACGTCAAACGCACCGCCGAGGCCAAGATGGATCAGTCCATCGCCGCTTTTCAACACAACTTGACCAAGATCCGCACCGGCCGTGCCAACCCGGCCATTCTGGACACGGTGCAGGTGGACTATTACGGCTCACTGGTGCCGATCAGCCAGGTCGCCAACGTGTCCTTGCTCGACGCCCGTACCGTCAGTGTGCAGCCGTGGGAAAA
Organism: Comamonadaceae bacterium; assembly: GCA_037447395.1. GTDB lineage: Bacteria > Pseudomonadota > Gammaproteobacteria > Burkholderiales > Burkholderiaceae_C > Rhodoferax. The sequence continues at coordinate 1,056 of JBBIGT010000214.1, forward strand.
GGGCATGGGCGCGAAGATCGAGAAAGCCATCCGCGACAGCGATCTCGGCCTCAACCCTTCGTCCATGGGCGAACTCATTCGCGTGCCGATGCCGGCGATGTCTGAAGAGCGTCGCAAGGAACTCACCAAAGTGGTCCGTGGCGAAGGCGAAACCGCAAAGGTTGCGGTGCGCAACCTGCGTCGTGACGCCAACGAGGCGGTGAAAAAGCTCGTCAAGGACAAGCAGGCCTCGGAAGACGAGCAAAAGCGTTGCGAGACCGATATTCAAAAAGTAACGGACAAGCACATTGCCGCCGTTGATCAACTGGTGGCTGCCAAAGAACAAGACATCATGGCGGTTTAATCGGCCATGACGCGCAAGGTCCCTCATCACATTGCCATCGTCATGGACGGCAATGGCCGCTGGGCCAACAAACGGCTGTTGCCGCGCATCGCCGGGCACAAGCAAGGTGTGGAATCGCTCAAACGCTGTGCGCGCGCCTGCGACGCACGTGGCGTGCGGGTGTTGACGGTGTTTGCGTTCTCATCGGAGAACTGGAAGCGTCCGACGGACGAAGTCTCTGGCCTGATGGACCTGTTTGCGCTGGCGTTGGCGCGCGAGGTCAAGCAGCTCAAGGCCGATGGCGTGCAACTGCGATTCGTCGGCGACCGTCAGGGACTTTCAGCGCGCGTGCTGCAGCACATGGACGAGGCGCAAAGCGCCACTGCCGGCAACGCCCGCCTGACACTCAACGTTTGCTTCAATTACGGCGGCCGTTGGGACGTCGTGCAGGCGGCTCAAAAACTGGTTAGTCAGGGCCGCGAGCTGACCGAAGACAACTTCAATCAGGTGTTGGCGCTGGCCCACGTGCCCGACCCCGACCTGCTGATCCGCACCGGGGGTGAGCAGCGCATCAGCAACTTTCTGTTGTGGCAGCTGGCCTACGCCGAGTTTTACTTCAGCGACGTGCTGTGGCCGGATTTTGACGAAGCCGCGCTGGATCAGGCCATCGGCTCGTTCGTGCAACGTGAGCGGCGCTTTGGCCAGACCTCGGCGCAGGTTCAGGCCGTGTCGTTCTGAGCCACCGCGGTCACCGTTTGTCATGCTCAAGCAGCGGATCATCACGGCGTTGGTGTTGTTGGCGTTTTTGCTGCCAGCGCTGTTTGCTGATCGGCCTGCGGCATTTTTCCTGATGACCTTGGTTTTCATTGGTGCCGGCGCCTGGGAATGGGGGCGCATGAACGGCGGCAGTTCAACGGCGTCGTGGTTGGCTGGTGTGGCTTGTGCGCTGGCGTGCGCCGTGCTGTGGCGCACGGGTGTGTTGCAGCAACCGCTGCCGCTGCTGTGGCTGGGTGTTGGCCTGGCTTGGGTCGTTTTGGGCGCATGGGCGCTGCGCCGCGGGGTGCCAGCCTGGGCCGGTGTCGCCCGGGCTTGGCGCCTGCTGGTTGGCTGGGTGGCGCTGTGCGCGACCTGGCTGGCGCTGGCGCAAGCCAAGCTGCTCGGTGTCAATTTTTTGTTGTCGGTCATGGCCCTGGTCTGGGCGGCCGATATCACCGCGTATTTTGTCGGTCGTGCCGTCGGCGGACGCTTTATTGCGCGCAAGCTGGCGGCGTCGATCAGCCCGGGCAAGAGCTGGGAAGGGGCGCTGGGCGGGGCGCTTGGCGTTGTGCTGTTGGCGCTGCTCTGGCGCTTTGCCGATGCCGCCTGGGGCCTAGCCGTGCCCAGCCTGTATACGCGGTTGGCCGGCCGCGGCCTGTCGTTTCTGATGTTCGGCTGCCTTTTTCTGGCGGCCATGAGCGTGGTTGGCGACCTGC
>JBBIGT010000215.1:0-2142 GCA_037447395.1 Comamonadaceae bacterium
CCAGCAGCAACACCCAAGCGCTCAACGGGCGTTGCAAGCAACAGGCAATGACAGAACGGTGCAGCATGCCCTGACTCTACGAGCGCCGCGGCCAAACCAAGACGGCAATTTGCACGGCGTTTGACCTGTTATTTGCGGTTTAGAAAACGCCACCCGCTTCCCATAATCTGCCGCAGCGTCGCTCCGCGCCTCTGCCGCGGTGGCGTCATTCAACAGAAAGACGAGGTGTTGCCATGTTTGCCAATCTAACCAGCGGTCTGGACTTCCATGCCAAGGCGCTGGTGCTGCGCGGCGAACGCCAACGCATCCTGGCCAGCAACATCGCCAACGCCGACACACCCGGCTACGTGGCGCGCGACTTCAACTTCCGCGAAACGCTCAGCCAGATCACCCGCACCACTGGCCGTGAGCTGCCCAAGGCCGGCTTCGGTCTGAATCTGCAGGCCAGCAGCGTCGGTGCGCACCCGCGCCACCTGGCTTTGCCGGCGGCCAGCAACAACGGCACGCTCAGCGGCACCGGCGCGCTGGCCTACGCCACGCAAAGCCAACCCAGTGTCGACAGCAACAGCGTCGACCTGGACCGCGAGCGCGCCAACTTTGTCGACAACTCGGTGCGCTACGAGTCGACGCTGCGCTTCATCAATGGCTATTCCAAGACCATCCTGAGCGCCATCCAGGGTCAGTAAGCCGACGCACTGAAAGCACACCATGTCGATGTTTTCCATCTTCAACGTCTCAGGCAGCGCCGTCAGTGCGCAGTCTCAGCGGCTCAACGTGGTCGCCAGTAACCTGGCCAACGCTGACGCGGTGGCCGGCCCCGACGGCCAGGCGTACAAGGCGCGCCAGGTGGTCTTTCAGACGCTGGCCATGGGCGGTGACGCTACCGCCGGCGTCACGGTCAACGCCGTCACCGAGAGCAACGCACCGTTCAAGCGAATCCACGACCCGAATCATCCCAACGCCGACGCCGACGGCTATGTCAACTACTCCAACGTCAATCCGGTCGAAGAGATGGTCAACATGATCTCGGCGTCGCGCTCGTACCAGAACAACGTCGAAGTCATGAACACAGCCAAGTCGCTGTTGCTCAAAACGCTACAGATGGGCCAGTGAGCCGGTAGCCCCCATTCAAGGACCACATCATGTTGACAGGAACCACCAGCGTCAGCCCGACCAGCAGCACGGCACTCGGCACCAGCAACGGCAGCGCCAGCAGCGCCAGCGACATGAACGCGGCGCAAGACCGCTTTCTGAAGTTGCTGGTGGCCCAGCTGAACAATCAGGATCCGATGAACCCGCTGGACAACGCCCAGATGACCAGCCAGATGGCCCAGATCAACACCGTCACCGGCATCCAGCAGGTCAACGACACGCTCAAAAGCATGGCCGAGCAGTTCACCGCGCTGCAGGTCATGCAGGGCAGCAACCTGGTCGGGCACGACGTACTGATCGACAGCAACACGCTGTCGGTTGCCAACGGCAGCGCCACGGCGGCGATTGATCTGGCCGCCCCGGCCGAGAGCGTCAAGGTCGACATCCTGTCCAGCGGCGGCCAGGTCGTCGACACGATCAACCTGGGCGCCCTGGGCACCGGGCGCACCAACTTCACCTGGGACGCCAGCCAATACAACTACCCCGGCGCGCCGACCTTCCGCGTCACTGCGACGACCGGTGGCCAAGCGATTGCCAGCACGTCGCTGGCACGTGCCACCGTGCAATCGGTCGGCAGCGACAACGGCGCCCTGTCGATCCAACTGGCCGGACGCAGCCCGGTCGCCTACAGCAGTGTCAAAGCCATCTTGTAACGCAGCAAAGTCAACCAGGAAACCACCATGTCATTCCAAACCGGACTCTCAGGACTCAACGCTTCCAGCCGCAGCCTGGACGTGATCGGCAACAACATCGCCAACGCCAACACCACCGGCATGAAGGCCTCGCGCGTCGAGTTTGGCGACCTGGTGGCGTCGGCACTGGGCGCTGGCGGCAGCGGCGGCGGCGTCGGCATTGGCGTCGGTATCGACGCCATTGCGCAACAGTTCACGCAGGGCAACATCAACACCACCAACAACGTGCTCGACGTCGCCATCAACGGTAGCGGCTTTTTCCAGCTGACCCAGCCCGACGGCTCGACGGCCTATACGC
>JBBIGT010000215.1:2163-2838 GCA_037447395.1 Comamonadaceae bacterium
TTCAAGCTCGACAAGGACGGCTACATCGTCACCAACACCGGCGCCAACGTCATGGGCTACCCCACCGACACCGCAGGCAACGCCACCAGCGTGACGGCGCAGAAACTGTTGCTGCCGACCAGCGCGCCAATCGCCGCCAAGGCCACCTCGACGATCACCGCCGAGTTCAACCTCGACGCCCGCGCGCCGGTAGCAGCCAGTACCACGCCGCCGACGCCGCGCACCACCTACGGCACGTCGCTGACGCTGTTTGACTCGCAAGGCGCCACGGTGCCGCTGAACCTGTACTTTGAACGCGCGGCCTCTACGACCACCGACAACTGGGACGTCTACGACGTCGCCAGCGGCGGCACGGCGCTGTTTCAGATGCAGTTCGACGCCAACGGCACCCTCACCGCGCCGGTCGGTCCGCAAACCGTCACCGTGGCCACGCCGTCGGCGGTGACGCCGTCGATCAGCGCGGCGCTGGACATCAGCAAGGTCACGCAGTTCGGTGCCGCCTTTGCCGTGTCGAACCTGACGCAGGACGGCTACGCGCCGGGCGAGCTCACCAGCCTGAGCATCGGCGAGTCGGGCGTCATCACCACGCGCTATTCCAACGGCCAGACGCAATCGGCCGGGCAAGTCATGCTGACCGACTTCCGCAACGTACAGGGCTTGATGCCGCTGGGTCAC
>JBBIGT010000216.1:0-2814 GCA_037447395.1 Comamonadaceae bacterium
CACACCGGAAATGGCGGCGGCCGTGTCAAAGCTGATGCGCAATCAGGACCTGATCGCCGTGGCCAGCAAATGCCACGTGGTGACCCGCTTTCGCAACACCATCGGTTTGCCGGGTCGCCTGAGCGTGCGCCTGCAGCCGAACCACCCAAGTGACGACTTGCGTGGCATCGCCGCCAGCCTGCTTGACGGGCTGCTGTACGGCGCTGGCGACGCGGTGGTCGGCATCAATCCGGCCAGCGACTCATTGGCCGTCATGAAAAATCTGTGGCAAATGCTCGACGACGTACGTTGCCGCTTTGCGGTGCCGATGCAAAGCTGCGTGCTGACCCATGTGACCACACAAATCAAAGCCATCGAAGGCGGCGCGCCGGTCGACCTGGTGTTCCAGTCGATCGCCGGCACGCAAGCGGCCAATACCAGCTTTGGCGTCTCACTGGCGCTGTTGCGCGAGGCGCGCGAAGCGGCGCTGGCGTTGAGCCGCGGCACGGTCGGCGACAACGTGATGTACTTTGAAACCGGTCAGGGCAGCGCCTTGTCGGCCAATGCGCACCACGGCGTCGACCAACAAACCTGCGAGGCCCGTGCCTACGCCGTTGCGCGTGAATTCAAGCCGCTGCTGACCAATACGGTGGTCGGCTTCATCGGCCCGGAATACCTTTACGACGGCAAGCAAATCATCCGCGCCGGTCTGGAGGACCATTTTTGCGGCAAATTGTTGGGGCTACCGATGGGCTGCGACGTCTGCTACACCAACCACGCGCAAGCCGACGGCGACGACATGGACACGCTGATGACCCTGCTGGCCAATGCCGGCCTGAGCTTCATGATGGGCGTGCCGGGCGGCGACGACGTCATGCTCAACTACCAGAGCACCTCGTTTCACGACGCGCTGTACTTACGCCGCTTGCTCGGACTGCAGCGCGCCCCAGAGTTTGACGCCTGGTTGCAGCACATGGGCCTGGCCGACGCACAAGGCCAGCTGTGCGCGACCAGCGACGCGCACCAGCGCTTGGCCTTGCCACACCTGGGAGCCAGCTGGTGAGCAAGGCGTTTGCCAATGAACACGTGACACCCGGCGCCGACCTGAGCCACGCCGACGCCTGGCAGATCCTGCGGCAACACACGCCGGCACGCATTGCGCTGGGCCGGGCCGGTGCCGCGCTACCAACGGCCGAGCTGCTGCGCCTGGGCCTGGCGCAGGCGCAGGCGCGCGATGCCGTGCACACACCGCTGGATTTTGCGCAGCTGCATGACGACTTGCAGTTACTGGGCTGGCAAGCACTGCAATTGCGCAGCCAGGCAGCCGATCGCGCCAGCTACCTGTTGCGCCCCGATCTGGGGCGCCGGCTGCACCCGGACGACGCCGCGCGTTTGCGGGCGTTGGCGACGACGCACCCCACCTGCACGCTGGCCGTGGTGGTCGCCGATGGGCTGTCCAGCGCAGCGGTGCAGCAACACGCCGCGCCACTGCTGACGGCTTTGCAAGCCTGTTTGCAAACGCCTTGGGACGACGTCCCGATCGCGTTGGTCGCGCAAGGCCGGGTCGCGGTGGGCGACGAAATTGGCGCGATGCTTGGGGCGTCATTACTACTGATGCTCATTGGCGAGCGACCGGGATTGAGTTCGCCCGCCAGTCTGGGCGCGTACATGACGCATGACCCACGGCCTGGACGCCTGGACAGCCAACGCAACTGCGTCTCCAACATCCGCCCCGAAGGCCTGCCATACGCGGCGGCGGCCTACAAAATCGCCTGGCTGGCCAATGCGGCCATGCGCCAGCGCTGCACCGGCGTGGCGTTGAAAGACGACAGCGCCACGCTGGCCAACGCCGCGGGCGCAAGAATTCCGCTGATCTAGCCAGAAGCAGGCTGTGCCAGCGGCAGCAGCACGGTAAAGCGCGCGCCGCCGAGCACCGCGTCGCGGCCGACCTCGATGCGCCCGTGATGCGCCTCGACGATCGAGCGGCAGATCGCCAAGCCCATGCCCATACCACCCTCTTTGCGACTGACAAAGGCGTTGAAGATGGTCGCGAGCGCGTCGTCGTCGACACCAGGCCCGTTGTCGGACACGCTGAAGATAGCCATGCCCTGGGCGCTGTCCTCGCGCAGATCGATCCACACCTGGGGCGCCAGATTGCCGCGCGGCGCCCAGTCCTGCGCATTGCCGACCAGGTTGAGCACCAGGTGCTCCAGCAACAGCTCGTCGGCGTCGACCCACAGCGGCTGCAGCGGCGCCTGCCAGCGCGGCGGCACATGCCAGGCGTCGGCGCCCAAGCTCAGGCTGGCCAGCACCCGGGTCAGCAAAGCCGCCAGGTCCAGGCGCTGGCGCGACAGCTCGCGCTGGCGGGCAAAGGCGTTGACGCGCTTGATGATGCCGCCGGCGCGCTCGGCCAGTCGGGCCATACGCTCAACCACCGGCAACAGTTCGGCCAAGGTGATGCTGCCATCGTGCAGTCGGTTGAGCAGGCCATTGGCAAAACTGCTCAGCGCGCCCAGCGGCTGGTTGAGCTCGTGCGCCAGCGTCGACGCGACCTCGCCGACGGCCACCAGCCGCCCCGACGCTTCAAGTTTTTCTTGCTGCTGCGCGGCCATGCGCTGGGCGCGTTTGCGTTCGCTGATATCGAGCACCGAACTCATCCAGCCCATCTGTTTGCCAGTGGGCGCTTGCAGCGGCGCCTCGTGAATCAGCACGTCGATCAGCTGCCCCTGGCGGTGCTGGAACTGCACCTCGACCCCTTTGCCACCGGTGCCCTGACGCAAGATGGCTTCGTGCACCTGCAACAGCGCCTTCACCTGGTCGGCAGGCCAGTAAGGA
>JBBIGT010000217.1:0-903 GCA_037447395.1 Comamonadaceae bacterium
GTGAAGAAGTCGACGCCGAGGTGATTGACTGCCCGCAAAGCGTGGTCTGGGACGAAGCCGAAAACCGCATGCACGTACAAAAGGCGCTGATGGAATATCTGCTGCTGGGCCGCCAGGGCTGAGCGCACCCCGGCGATCCAACCATGAGCAACGACAAAGAACCGAAATTCTGGGTCACCGTGGTCAAGCTGTTCGTCGGCGCGGTGGTGCTGATCACCCTGCTTGGCCTGGGCCTGTACTACACCGCCAAGTTCAATACCTACGAGGCGCCGACCACGTCGGGCACACCCGACTGGGGCATCAGCAAGGATTCACCGATCCGCAACAACCGGTGAAACCGGTATCGGCCCGCCGGCGTACAGCCAGGGCACATCCAGCAGGCGCTCGCCCAGCAGGCGCATGGCCGCGTTACGGCCCCAACTGAACAAGCCGTCGGCGTGAAAAATTTCGCCGTTGCGGATGGCCCGTGCCTGCACATGGCCGTTGCGCGGCCAGCGCCGGCGCGCGTAGTCCTGCAGCAGCGCGCTGACGGTTTCGGTGCTGGCAGCGCCGTCGGCGGCGGCCAGCACGCCGCCAGCGCTGAGCACCAGCGCCAGCGTCTGCGCGTCTTCAATGGCCATCGCCGCACCTTGCGCCAGGTACGGCAGCATCGGATGCGCCGCGTCACCAAGAAAAGCCACGCGACCGCTGGCGTGCTGGTGCGCACCCTGCATCGGCGCACGAATGCTCAGCGGCCACAAACGCCAGTGATCTATGGCATCGATCAGCGCCCGCAATTCGTCGCAGGTGCCGGCCATTCTTTGCTGCAAATCGACGGCGTTAGCGCTGTGATCCCAGTGTGACATGTCGCCGATAACCTGGCCGTGCACGATGGCCACCACGTTGAGCCACTCCCCCGCACCC
>JBBIGT010000217.1:917-2801 GCA_037447395.1 Comamonadaceae bacterium
AGGGCACGACGTGCATCTTCGGGCCCAGCCACGCCGTCACGCGCTGGCTGCGCAGACTCGCCGGCAGACTGCTTTGCAACACCATGGCGCGGTACGCCAGATGGCCGGTGGGCTGCGGCGTGCCGTCTTGCAACACCTGTTGGCGCAGCGTGCTCCAGCCGCCGTCGGCGGCGACCAGCAGGTCGCCACGGGCGGTTTTGGCGTTACTCAACTGCAACGCCACACCGCGGTCGTCCTGGCGCGCACCGACGACCGTGCTGTCCAGGTGCAAGGCCGCGTCGCCGCGTCGGCGCAACGCCTGCAGCAGCAGCGCGTGCAGGTCGGCACGGCGAATCGTCGCGTACGGCGCGCCATAGCGCTGCACCATGTCGGCGCCCAGGCGCAACGCGCCCAGGTGGGCACACGTCGTGGCACTGCGCACCAGCAACAGGTCCGGGAACGCGGCCACCTGCGCCAGCGCGTCCCTCAGCCCCCACTGGTGCAACACGCGCATGACGTTGGGGCCGAGCTGAATGCCGGCGCCAAATTCGGCAAACGCCGCGGAACGTTCAAACACCGACACCACGGCACCGGCGCGCGCGCACGCCAACGCCGCCGACAAGCCACCAATGCCGCCCCCGGCAATCAACACACGCGCCATAACGATTCCGCCTCGATCCAATCCAGGTTATTCATGATTGCGGCGCATTGTCAGCAACGCGCAATTCACCAAACTGACGCTGACCGCCATTACGCGACGAGCTGCGCCCAAGCCTTGTCCAGCCGCTTGACGCTGACCGGCTGCGGCGTGCGCAGCTCTTGCGCAAAGAAGCTCACGCGCAACTCTTCAAGCAGCCAGCGAAACTCTTGCTGGCGCGCGTCCGTCACACCCTTGCGCTCGGCCACCAAGCGCCAGTAACGCTGCTCCAGCGGCAGCAATTCCTTGAGCCGGGCGCTGTCACGCGCCGGCTCGGCGCGCACCTTGTCGAGCCGGGCAACGATGGCCTTCAGATAGCGAGTGAAATGCGGCAACTGGGCCCACGGCGTGACCGCGAGGAAATTTTTCGGCATCAGTCGCGCCAGTTGCCGGGCGGCGTCGGCGCTGGCCTCTGGCGAATGTTTGCTGTCCTTGATCTTGCGCGCCGCCAGGGCGTATTCGCTCAGAATGCTGGCCGCCAAGCGCGCCACTTCGTTGCAGATCAAGGTCAAGCGGGCGCGGCCCGCGTCGACGCGCTTGTTGAACGCAGGTGCGTCGCCCGGCAGGGGTTCGGTCAGAAACGCCCGTTCCAGCGCCAGCTCAACGATCTGCGCCCGCAATTCTTCGAGCGTGCCGCCGCTGCCCGTCCCGTCCGCGCCTCGGCCGACGTGCAGATAGGCGACGGCCATTTTTTGCAATTCAGGAATGTTCCTTTCAAGGTACTTGAGCGCGTCCTTGGTCTGCAGCGCAAAAAGCCGACGCAAGCCTACACGGTGCCGAGCGGCGGCTACGTCGGGCTCGTCAAAGACCTCGATGACGACACCGTCACCGGCGTCGATCAGCGCCGGGTAACCGATCAGCGTCTGCCCGCCTTTCTTAATTTCCAGCAACTCGGGCAACGCGCCGAAGGTCCAGGCGTTGTGCTTGACCTCGGTCGCGCTGGCTGCCGCCATTGACCCCGTTGCGACGGTTGCAGGCTTTGAAGATGCTCCGTTTTTTGTATCTGCTCGCGCTTTATTTACAAGGGCTAGATGCTCATTTTTCTTTAAATCGTCGGTGGTCTGCGCCAGCTTCAAGCCGGCCAGCGCCTGAAATGCGCCGCGCGCCTGTGCGCCCAAATCCGCCTTCAGCGCACCCAAATTGCGCCCGGCGCCGAGCTGGCGGCCGTGTTCGTCGACGACGCGGAAATTCATGAACAGGTTCGCCGG
>JBBIGT010000218.1:0-2786 GCA_037447395.1 Comamonadaceae bacterium
CTGCCCCAGGGCCAGAACCAGCCCAACAGAGCGACCCTTTGCAAAGCGACAGCCCAGCGTTGCCCGACTGGCAAAAGGTCGCGTGCGCCGTCGCCGCACGTGGCCGTTTCACGCTGATCACCGGCGGCCCGGGGACTGGTAAAACCACCACCGTGGTGCGGCTGCTGGCCTTGTTGCAGTCGCAATCCGGGCAGCCACTGCGCATGGCGCTGGCGGCGCCCACCGGCAAGGCAGCGGCGCGCCTGGGCGAGTCGATCGCCCGGGCGTTGCAACAGTTGCCTGCTGAGCTGCAAGCCAACATTCCAACGCAGGCGCAAACGCTGCACAAGCTCTTGAAAGTACGCGCTGCGCTGCACTCGGGTGCGCCCCCCGCGCTGGCGCTGGACGTGCTGGTGGTCGACGAAGCATCGATGATCGACCTGGAGCTGATGGCCCGCTTGCTGGCGGCCGTACCGGTGACTGCCCGACTGATATTGCTCGGTGACAAGGACCAGTTGGCGTCGGTTGAAGCCGGGGCGGTGATGGGCCAACTCTGCGACGGTGCAGCGGCGGGCGGCTACAGCCCCCAGACCGTGCGCTGGGTGGCCCAGACCACGGGCCAGGACCTCAGCGCATGGGCCGGTGCAGCCGGTGCGCTGGCGCAGCAAACGGTGATGTTGCGCCGCAGCCACCGCTTTGCTGCCAGCAGCGTCATCGGCCAGTGGGCCAGCGCGGTCAACGCCGGTGACCGTGCTGCGGTGGCGGAGCTCTGGGCGGCTACGCCCGCTTGGTCTGGCGACGCGACGCCTAGCGTCACGCGCCTGCCGATCGGCGCAGACCAGGCGAGTCCCGTGGGTGAGCTGGTGCGCCACGGCTGGCGCGACTGGCTGGTGGCGGTCAAGGCGCTGTCGGTCGTGGCGGGTTCGCGTGCCGACGCGCAAGCCTTGCACTGCTTGGAGCTGTTTGCCAGTTTTCAGGTCTTGGCCGCGTTGCGCGACGGACCTTGGGGCGTGCTGGCGCTCAATCAACGCATCGCCCAGGCGCTGGGTTTTGCCGCCGACGGTTGGTACGCCGGGCGGCCGGTGATGGTCACGCGCAACGATTACAACCTGGGGTTGATGAACGGCGACGTGGGCCTGTGTCTGCCCACCGCGCGCGGTCTGCGTGTGGCCTTTGCCCAGGTGGATGCGGCGGGCGTGCCGGGTGTGCGCTGGCTGTTGCCCAGCCGCCTTGATGCGGTGGACACGGTGTTTGCCATGACGGTGCACAAGTCGCAGGGCTCGGAGTTTGACCACGTCGCGCTGGTGCTGCCGGAGCGTGCCGCACCGGTGCTGACGCGCGAGTTGCTCTACACCGGTATCACGCGTGCCAAGCAGCACCTGACCTTGGTGGTGCCGCAAGCGGGCGTGCTGCGTCAGGCGGTGGCGCAAAAGGTCTGGCGCAGTGGCGGGTTGATAAACACGGTGTGAACCCACTGGCACCGTTGCCCGGTCGCCGCGCCGGGTTTGACGTCGGGCCTGAATCCCTTCGGCATGACATACCACTTTGAATCGCGCCCGACAACTTCGGTTTAACGTTCAATAGCGCCATGCGGGTTCATAATCTACTAAGAGAGGCAGGGTGTATTCAAGTCCCTCATCGCCTGGACTATCCGCGCCACCTTATCAGAGGCGCTTTGGTCCAACACGACGCGATGAATCCGTGTAGCACCCGTGGCTTTTACGTCATGCTTTTGTGATCAACCATGAAATTTGAATGGGGCCCCATCAAAGCGAATGCCAATGAAGGCAAGCATGGCGTCACATTCGACGAGGCCAGTACGGTGTTTGGCGACATCCTTTGCGCAAGTGGCAGTGATTTTGGAACTCTCTGCCGGAGAGCATCGATGGGTCATGTTGGGTTTGTCAAATCTTGGACGTGTATCGGTTGTCTCTCACACAGACCGTGGGGGAGCCATTCGCATCATCAGTGCCAAACCTGCTACTCGAAAGGAGACGCGAATTTATGAAGAAGGCTGAAATCAAAAACGATGAAATGCGGTCGGAATATGCGCGTGCCGACCTTGGCGCATTGGTGCGAGGCAAATACGCGCAACGCTACGCGAAGGCAACGAATGTCGTTGTTATCGATCCAGCATTGACCAAAGCATTTCCCAACAATGAGGCAGTAAACGATGCGCTGCGTAGTTTGTTGGCCGTGGCCACTGCCGCGGCGGACAGAACGGATCGATCAAGTCGGATGACCCGCAAACGTGTCGCTGGTTAGCCACGTTGCCTGTATAGCGCACGACGTTGGCTTAAGCATTGACGACCGCCACTGAATTGGCTATTCCATGAAGTTTGACCCCGCCATCATCCAGTTGTCTGCGGAGAACGTCCGCGCTGAAGTGCTGCCCAGCAACCCGGCGCTGAAGCTCGAGCCGCAGATGGTGCAAAAGATTCGTCAGCGCGTGCCCTTGTTTGGCGGCATGTCGGCCGAGCAGTTGATGCAGACGCTGGCGCTGGCGCAGCCGGTGGCGGTGCCGGCAGGCGCCGTGGTCTGCCAAGAGGGCGAGCGCGGGCAGGCGTTTTACGTGCTGCTCAGCGGCGAGGTGCGCATCGAAAAACGCGTCAAAAGCCGCACCATCGAACTGGCCCGGCTGGGCCCCGGCCATTGCTTTGGCGAGATGGCGCTGGTCGGTAAAAGTGAGCGTTCGGCGACGGTGCGCGCCCTGGCTGACTGCAACGCCATGCGCTTTGAGCGCGCGCAGGTCGACGCGCATCCGGGTCTGGCGTACTTCATTTACCGCAACGTCGCGGCGATTCTGG
>JBBIGT010000219.1:0-2730 GCA_037447395.1 Comamonadaceae bacterium
CATGAAAAAGGCCGGCTACTACAAGTAAGCCAAGCCCACGCCGGCCGTGCGCCGGCGTGCATGGACGTGCCCAGCGGTGCACCCAGCGTGGTGCAGCGCCAGGCGCGGCTGCAACATCATGAACAGACTCCTGCCCCGCGCGTTGCTGGCGCCCGCCGTGGTTTCGCTCTTCCTGTGGATGATCGTGCCGCTGGCAATGACGATTTATTTTTCGCTGATCCGCTACAACTTGATGCAGCCGGATGTGCACGGTTTCAACGGGCTGGCGAACTTTGAATTCTTTGTGACCGACCCGTCGTTTGGCACCGCGGTGCTCAACACCTTGCTGCTGCTGGGCAGTGTGATTTTGATCACGGTGGTTCTGGGCACCGTACTGGCGCTGCTGGTCGACGAGCCGTTCCCGGGCCGCGGGCTGGTGCGCATCTTGCTGATCTCGCCGTTTTTTGTCATGCCGACGGTCAACGCGCTGCTGTGGAAGCACATGATGATGAATCCGATCTACGGCGTGCTGGCGCAGGTCTGGCAGTTTTTTGGTGCCGCGCCAGTGGACTGGCTGACCGACTGGCCGCTGTTCAGTGTCATCGTCATCGTCGCCTGGCAATGGCTGCCGTTTGCCACGCTGATCTTCATCACCGCGTTGCAGTCGATGAGCCGCGAGCAGCTGGAGGCGGCGCGCATGGACGGCGCCAACTACCTGCAGCAATTGCGCTACCTGTACCTGCCGCACCTGGGGCGTTCGGTGGCCGTGGTGGTGATGATCGAATTGATCTTCTTGCTCAGCGTTTTCGCCGAGATTTACACCACCACCGGTGGCGGCCCGGGTGACGCCAGTACCAACGTGGCGTTTCTCATCTTCAAGCAGGCTTTGCTCGACTTTGACGCCGGCGTGGCCTCGGCCGGCGCGCTGTTTGCGGTGCTGCTGGCCAACGTTGCCGCCGTGTTCCTGATCCGCATGGTCGGCAAAAACCTCGACAAGTGAGTTGCCCATGAAACCGTTTAAATGGCCACTGGTCCTGTTTTGGTTGCGCACGTCCGCGGCCTGGCTGAGCAGCCTGTTGTTGTTTTTTCCGCTGGGTTGGCTTGTGCTGACGGCGTTCAAGACCGAACTGCAGGCGATCGCCGTGCCGCCGCTGCTGCTGTTTACGCCGACGCTGGAGAACTTCAGCATCGTGCAAGAGCGTAGCGACTACCTGCTGTACGCCCAGAATTCGCTCATCACCAGCGTCGCCTCGACGCTGCTCGGGCTGGCGCTGGCCTTTCCGGCGGCGTACGCCATGGCCTTCTTCAAAGGTCGGCACACCAAAGACATCCTGATGTGGATGTTGTCGACCAAGATGATGCCGGCGGTGGGCGCGTTGGTGCCGGTCTACGTCATGGCGCAGACCGCCGGCCTGCTCGACAGCCGCACGGCCTTGGTCATCGTCTTCACCTTGAGCAACTTGCCGATCATGGTCTGGATGCTGTATTCGTACCTGAAGGAAGTGCCGTCGGAAATTTTGGAGGCCGCGCGCATGGACGGCGCCACGCTGTGGCAGGAGTTCCGGTTGGTGTTGTTGCCGCTGTGCGTTGGCGGCTTGGCGTCGACCGGCCTGTTGTGTCTGGTGCTCGCCTGGAACGAGGCGTTCTGGTCGCTCAACCTGAGTGCGGCCAAGGCCGGAACGCTGGCCACCTTGATCGCCTCGTACTCGAGTCCTGAAGGGCTTTTCTGGGCCAAGTTGTCGGCGGCGTCGTTCATGGCGATCGCACCGATTGTGGTGTTTGGCTGGTTCAGCCAGAAGCAACTGGTGCAAGGTCTGACTTTTGGCGCCGTCAAATAAAAAATCGCAGCATCTTCGGAGACTTTTCTTAATGGCTTATCTCTCACTCAGTGGCGTCGAAAAAACGTTCGGGCAGACACGCGTCATCAAGGGCATCGACCTGGACATTGCGCAGGGCGAGTTTGTCGTGTTTGTCGGGCCATCGGGCTGTGGCAAGTCGACCTTGCTGCGCCTGATCGCCGGCCTGGAAAACATCGACACCGGGCGCCTGTTGCTGGACGGTCGCGACATCACCGACTTGCCGTCGAGCAAGCGCGACTTGGCCATGGTTTTTCAGAGTTACGCGCTGTACCCGCACATGAGTGTCTATGAAAACATGAGCTTTGCCCTCAAACTGGCCAGGACCGATGCCGCGGTGATCAAGGACAAGGTGACGCGCGCCGCCGAAATTCTCAACCTGACCAGCTACCTGGAGCGCACGCCCAAGGAGCTGTCGGGCGGGCAGCGCCAGCGCGTCGCCATTGGCCGGGCCATCGTCCGGGCGCCCAAGGTGTTCTTGTTTGACGAGCCGTTGTCCAACCTGGATGCGGCGCTGCGTGGCCAGACGCGCATCGAGATCGCCAAGCTGCACCGTGACCTGGGCGCCACGACGATCTACGTCACGCACGACCAGGTCGAGGCCATGACGCTGGCCGACCGCGTCGTGGTTTTGCGTGACGGCCTGATCGAACAGGTTGGCACGCCGCTGCAGCTGTACGACCGGCCGGCGAATCAATTTGTTGCGCAGTTCATCGGCACGCCGCAGATGAACGTGGTGGCGCTGGCGCAAGTGCCCGAGCTGGCCACGCTGGCTGGCGTGGTGGGCGACGGCGCCATCGGCTTGCGCCCGGAAGATATGCATCTGCTGGCGCCGGGCCAGGGCCAATTCGACGCGCGCGTCGAATTGGTCGAGGCGCTGGGTTCCGAAACGCTG
>JBBIGT010000220.1:0-2690 GCA_037447395.1 Comamonadaceae bacterium
CACTTGACAGTCACGGCGGCAACGCCCGCCGCCGCCAACGCAGTGGCTTTGCAGGCAGCCGCCCTGCTGGGCATCGCGCCGTTCTGACGCGCTGTCTGATGCTGCTCGAGATGCGCGATGATTTTGCCCGGCGACCTGCCTGAGTCGATCGCGTGCGCCGCCCAGCGGCTGCGCGACGGCGGCTTGGTCGGTTTGCCCACCGAAACCGTCTACGGTCTGGCCGCCGACGCCGACAACGACGCGGCGGTGGTACAGATCTTCAAGGCCAAGGGCCGCCCGGCGGATCACCCGCTGATCGTCCACGTCGCCTCGGCGGCGGCCGTGCCGCATTTCGCGTCCCTGGTGCCCGACTTCGCTGCGGCGCTGATGACGGCCTTCTGGCCTGGCCCGTTGACGCTGATCCTGCCACGCCGCCCCGGTGTCGCCAACGCCGCCGCCGGTGGCAACCCGACCATCGGCCTGCGCTGCCCGGCGCACCCGGTGGCTCTTGCGCTACTTAATTGGGGTCAGATTCCAATTAATTCACTGGCACATCCGGACAACGCAAAACAATTGGAATCTGCCCCCCATTATTTTTTTGGCTTGGCCGCCCACAGTGCCAACCAGTTTGGCCGCGTCAGCCCGACCACGGCAGCGCATGTGCAGGATGAGTTTGGCGATGATTTGTTGATTCTGGACGGTGGCGCTTGCCAAGTGGGTATCGAGTCCACCATCATTGACTGCACGCGTGGTGCGCCCGTTTTATTGCGCCCCGGAGCCATCACGCCGACGCTGATTCAGACGACGTGTGGTCTCAAGGTGCTTCAAAAAGAAGAGCTGGTGGCGGGCGATGAGCCGGCACCAAAGGCATCCGGAACGCTTGAATCGCACTATGCGCCGCGGGCTCGGGTACGCTTGATGACGAGCAAAGATTTGCGGACCGCGCTGCAATTGCTCGGCCACGATGCGCCGCGCGCGGCGACCGGCCCGCGCATCGCAGTCTACGGTCGCAGTGCACCGGCCAAATCTTCGCCGCTGGTGTTGTACCGGCGCATGCCAGACGACGCCGCCAGCGCCGCACAACAACTGTTCGCGGCACTGCGCGACTTTGATGCGCAGGGTGTCGAACTGATCTGGATCGAGGCACCGCCGGATCGTCCGGATTGGGCTGGCGTGCGTGACCGCTTGGAGCGCGCCGCGGCTTGATCTTTCGCCACAAAAGGCAAACGCCCTGACGGGCAGGGCGTTCCGGGTAGATTGATAACAACGTGCGGCGCTAGCCGTACTCAGATTCCCGCCAACAAAATATTTTGGAAGAATCCGCGCGCTGCGGCGTTGCAAAACGGTGGCACCAGGCTCCCGTGATAGGCCTGCGTGACCGCCGAAGCGCCGCCGTCGGTTGCGCCAGCCGCAACGGCTGCGTTTGCCGTGTTGGCTTTATTCAAAGCAAAGCCGCCTTTCGCCGTGGCGTATGGGTCAGAAGGACCGGTGGGCGCTGAATCGACGTCCAGCACGTTGAGTACGCCAACCGGTGCCGGGTTGACCGCCGTCCAGTAACTTTGCATCACTTGGGTATTGGCACTGAAAAACACGGTTGGGTCGGCGCTACCACCGCACAGCAAAATGGGCCGCGCGGGCGTCCAGGTGCGCAGGTCATTGTCAACGGCGGCAATGCGCAGTGCATTGGCGGCGCCGGCGGCCGGCACACCGGTCGAAGGTGTAGGCACGGCACCGTCCGGATGCGCTTGCGCGTCAGCCAGATAAGCCAGGCGTGTGGCATTGTTGAGCAGGTTGGCTGTGCCAAAGCCGAGTGCGAAAAGCGCGTCAGTTGCGCCCGTGCCTGTGGGCGGCGTTATTGATGTGAACGGTGCTGCCGGCGGGGTGCTGCTAAACAAGGCGGTTTGCGGCAGCTTGCCTTGCGCAAACAGCGTACTCACCGGCGTCAAGCTCGGTAGCAGCGTGTCAATGCCGCTGGCAAAACCCGGCTCGTAAATGTCGGTCAGATTGGTGTAGAGATTGCCGTAAGCCTTTTGGTAGCTGTTGATCAACAGTGGCGAAAATAAGGTGGAGCCCAAATTCACGTTGCCGTAAAACACCGCGTCCATAAACGCAGCCAACGCATAGGGGCCAGACATTGGCGCGCTGGCCGTGACCGGCTGCCCGGCCGCTTGCATGGCGCGGTGGGTGGCCATGGCGACGTGTCCGCCTTGCGAATAGCCGGTGATGAAAAGTTTGCCGTTGTCGGCAATCGGCAATTGCAGGTTGGGCAAAGCCGAGCGTGCGGCGCTTAGCGCGTCCATCATTTCCGCGGCGCTTTGCTTGGCATTCAGATAGGGGTGATATCCGAGGCGCGACGTGTCGTAGCCAGCATAATTGGGCGCAACAACGATGAAGCCTTGCGCCGCATACATGGCCATCAGCAAGCCTGACTCACCAGCCGCCGGATTGTTGGCATTGGCGACGTCGGCCAAGTTGTAATTCTTGCCGGTGCTGGTGCCGTGGGCGTACAACAAAATGGGCCGCGCGCCATTGCAGTTGGCGGCCGTGCCTGTCGGGATCATGATGGCTCCCGACGCATCGGTGGCTTCACCGGCGCCACCGATCGTGCCATATTGCATGTAGCGAATGTCGACCCCACAGGTGGGCGTCCCGGCGATCTGCTTCAAACCCTGCCCTGCAGTCGTGGCGTCCAGTTTGGTGGACAAGCCAGA
>JBBIGT010000221.1:0-2689 GCA_037447395.1 Comamonadaceae bacterium
CGTGCCGTGGGCGAGCGCATGATCATTGCGCCGCCGCTGACGATGACGCACGCCGATATTGATGAGTTGGTTCGCCTGATACGTCTTGTACTGGACTTGACGCAGCGCGACTTGCAGCAAAAGGGCTTGTTCTGATCGTTTGCACCCATGGCTTTCAGGCCGGTTATTTGCTAGCCTTAAACTTGTTGTCGCGTTCGTCTTAATTTCACAACCGGAGTCAACTTCATGATGAAAAAGTATCTGTGGTCGTTTGCGCTGTCGGCGCTGGTGTTGGCCGCTTGCGGCAAAAAAGAGGAGCCGCCGGCGCCGGTGGCGGCACCAGCGCCCGCCGTCAGTGCGCCAGCGCCCGTGGCCGTCAACAGCGAAGAAAAAGTGCTCAATATCTACAACTGGCCCGACTACATTCCAGAAGGCATGGCCGCCGCGTTTGAAAAAGAATCCGGCATCAAAGTCAACTACGACACCTTTGAGACCAACGAGGCATTGCATGCCAAGCTGGTCGCCGGCAACACCGGCTACGACATCGTCGTGCCGGGCAGCGTGTTTGCCAAGCCGCAGATCGAAGGCGGCATGTTCCAGCCGTTGGACAAGGCCAAGGTGAAAAATCTGGCCAACCTGGACCCGGCGATCATGGCCACGCTGGCCAAGAACACCGATCCGGATAACAAGCATCTGGTGCCGTGGGCCTGGGGCTTTACCACCGTTGGCATCAACAAGGCCAAAGTCGCCAAGGCGCTGGGCAAGATGGCCATGCCAGAAAACGCCTGGGACCTGGTCTTCAAGCCGGAGTACACGGCCAAGCTGAAGTCCTGCGGCATTGCCTACCTGGATTCGCCCACCGAGATCATTCCGGTGGCGCTGCACTACATTGGCAAGGACGCCTACTCCAACGACCCGGCTGACTACAAGGCCGCGACCGACATGCTGGCCAAGGTGCGCAAGGACGTGCGTATCTTCAGTTCAACGATGATCGATGACATCGCCGGCGGCAAGGCTTGCGTGGCCATCGGCTGGAGCGGCGACATCAACATTGCCGCCAACCGCGCCAAAGAGAACAAGAGCAAAGACGAGATCGAGGCGCTGTTGCCCAGCACCGGCGCGCTGATTTTCTTTGACACCATGGCCATCACCAAAGACGCCAAGCACCCGAACAACGCGATGGCTTTCATCGACTTCTACCTGCGCACCGAAAACGCCGCGCGCATGGCCAACGAGATGGGCTACCCGACGGCCAACAAGGCTGCCATCGAGCAGGTCAAGCCTGAGATCGCCGGCAACAAGACCATCTTTGTCGAGGCCGACTACATGGCCAAGATGATCCCGCCCAGCAGCTTCACCAACGAGGCGCGTGAGGCCATGGCCACCGCTTACAACAGCTTCAAAAAGGGCAAGTAAGCCGGCCTGATCGCCAGCTGAGGGCTGTTTGTACGCAAGGTATGAACAGCCCTTTTTCTTTGAACACGATTTCCGATCCGGGGCACAAAAATGGCTGATGCACCGACCAAGGACAACTACCTGGTCACCGAAAAACTGGTCAAGCGCTTTGACGAGGCGCTCGCCGTCGACGAGGTTAACCTGTCGATCAAGCAAGGCGAGATATTTGCCTTGCTCGGCAGCTCGGGTTGCGGCAAGTCGACCCTGTTGCGTATGCTTGCCGGCTTCGAGACGCCGACCTCCGGGCGCATTCGACTGGGCGGCAGCGACGTCGCCAAACTGGCGCCCTACGAGCGGCCGTTCAACATGATGTTCCAGTCGTACGCGTTGTTTCCGCACCTGGACATCTGGGAGAACATTGCCTTCGGACTCAAGCGCGAAGGCTTGCCCAAGAGCGAAGTCACCGAGCGCGTCGGGCAAATGCTCGACCTGGTCCAGCTCGGCCCCTACGCCAAGCGCAAACCGCACCAACTCTCGGGCGGGCAGCAACAGCGCGTGGCGCTGGCGCGCAGCCTGGCCAAGAAGCCCAAGGTGTTGCTGCTCGATGAGCCGCTGGGTGCGCTTGACAAAAAATTGCGCGAGCAGACGCAGTTTGAATTGGTCAACATCATCGAAAAAGTCGGCGTCACCTGTGTCATGGTCACACACGACCAGGAGGAGGCGATGACCATGGCCGGACGCATCGCCGTCATGAGCAAAGGCCGTGTCTTGCAAGTCGGCTCGCCCGAAGAGGTGTACGAGCATCCGGTCAACCGGTTCGTTGCCGACTTCATTGGCAACGTCAACCTGCTTGACGGCAAGATCAGCCTTGACGAGGTCGATCGCTGCGCCGTGCAGACGCGCATCGGCGCGGTGCAGGTGGGCCACGGCATCAGCGGCGCACTGGGGATGCCCGCGGCAATTGCCGTGCGCCCCGAAAAAATCGAGATCAGCCGCGACAAGCCCAATCAGGCGTACAACGTGTTCGCCGGACGGGTGAAAGAAATTGCCTACTTTGGCTCGTACAACACCTACATCGTGCAGGTCAGTGACGGCTCACGGATCAAGATCACGGAAGCCAACACGTCGCGCCACGAGCTGTCCAACATCACCTGGGAAGACGAGGTGTTTTTCTGGTGGGACGATCACGCTGGCATCGTCCTGCGCGACTGATTCGGGAGACCCACATGGCTCGACTGAACCTTCCTTTCCCCGGAAAGCGCTTCGTTATTGGCGTGCCCTACGCCTGGCTGCTGGTCTTTTTCATGTTGCCGTT
>JBBIGT010000222.1:0-2680 GCA_037447395.1 Comamonadaceae bacterium
CAACGGGTTGGCGCTGAAAGTGTCACGACCGACGCTGGCGGCGGGCGAGCCGGCGCTGAAACTGCTGTCGCAGCAGGTGATCAGCGCCAATGCCGTCAGCGACGACCGCGCCTTGCTGGCCGAGGCAGATGCCAACTTTCGCGCCAGCGTGCGCACGCTGGCGCGAAACCTGGTTGCCAGTGAGCAGGTGCTGGCGTTGTGCCGCCTGCGCGTGGCCGAGGCCGCGCGCGACGCGCTGGCCGTTCAGCCTGGCGTGCGCCAGGTGCCGGCGCTATTTGTCGACTTCAAATAGCGCCGCGCTGGTTGCCGCGTTAATCGATGAACAGCGTTGCCGGTGCCTCCAGCAAGCTGCGCAAGCGCTGAATGAACTCGGCGGCGTTCATGCCGTCGACCACCCGGTGGTCGAACGATGACGAGACGTTCATCATCTTGCGTGCCACCACCAGACCGCCGCGGATGACCGGTTTTTCAATGATGCGGTTGGGGCCGACGATGGCCACCTCGGGGTGGTTGATGACCGGCGTGTGCGCAATGCCGGCTAGCGGTCCCAGGCTGGTGAGGGTGATGGTCGAGCCGCTAAGCTCCTCGCGCGCGGCGCGGCCGTTGCGCGCCGCGTCGGCCAGACGTTTGATCTCGGCGGCGCAGGCCCACAAGTCCAGCGCTTCGGCGTGGCGAATCACCGGCACCATCAGCCCGCCATCGGTTTGCGTAGCCAGCCCCAGATGCACGGCGGCGTAGCGGGTGATGGTTGCCGCGTCGTCGTCGTAACGGGCGTTGACCTCGGGATGCGCCCGCACGGCCAGCACCAGCGCGCGAATCAGCAGCGGCAGCAAGGTCAGCCGCCCGCGGGTGGCACCGTGCTCGGCGTTGAGCTGGGCGCGCAGCGCCTCGAGTTCGGTGACGTCGACTTCCTCGACGTAAGTGAAGTGCGGAATGCGCCGCTTGGCGTCTTGCATTTTCTGCGCAATCTTGCGCCGCAAGCCGATCACGGGAATCGTTTCTGTCGCCTCCAGAGGCTGGTAGCCCTTGGTCAACGATCGTGCGCTGTGACTCGACTTGGAGCCATTGGCGTGCTGATCCAAATCGGCATGGGTGATGCACCCGTCGGCACCGGTGCGGGCAACGCTGGCCAAATCAATGCCAAGCGCTTTGGCGCGCGCCCGCACGGCGGGGGCGGCCAGCAGGTGGGTCGGCATGGGCGCTGGCGCAGCCGTTGAAGTTGGCATCGTCGCCGCGACGGGTTGCACCGCAACTTTGGCAATCGACGAAGTGGTCGGTTTGGTTGCCACAGATGCTTCATTAAGCGTAGCGGCTTTCCCTTGATGCACCTGTGCTTGCGCTGAATTTGTCTCAATATGAATGATCGGCGTGCCGACCGCCACCACCTGCCCTGGTGTGGCGTCGAGCGAGACGACGGTGCCACGCACGTGCGACGGAATTTCGACGGTGGCTTTGTCGGTCATGACGTCGGCCAGGATCTGGTCTTCGGCCACGGTTTCGCCGACGGCCACGCGCCAGGTCACCAGTTCGACCTCGGCGATGCCTTCGCCAATGTCGGGCATCTTGATGTTTTCGATCGTCATGGTTCAGGCCTCCATCACCCGTTGTAGCGCCGCGGCGACGCGCGCCGGACCGGGAAAGTACGTCCACTCTTGCGCGTGCGGGTACGGCGTGTCCCAGCCGGTGACGCGCTCGATGGGCGCCTCCAGGTGGTAGAAGCAGTGCTCTTGCACCAGGCTGAGCAGTTCGGCGCCGAAGCCGCAGGTACGCGTGGCCTCGTGGACGATGACGCAGCGCCCGGTCTTCTTCACCGAGGCCACCAGCGTGCCCAGGTCCAGCGGCCACAGGCTGCGCAGGTCGATGATCTCGGCGTCGATGCCGCTCTCGCGCGCGGCCGCCTCGGCGACGTGCACCATCGTGCCGTAGGTGATGACCGTGACCGCATCGCCAGCGCGGGTGACGCGTGCGCTGTCCAGCGGCACGGTGTAGTAGCCCTCGGGCACCTCGCCTTGCGGGTGCTTGCTCCAGGGCACCACCGGCTGCTCGTGGTGACCGTCGAATGGGCCGTTGTACAGGCGTTTGGGCTCAAGAAAGATCACCGGGTCATTGTTTTCGATGGCGGCAATCAACAGGCCCTTGGCGTCGTACGGGTTCGACGGCAGAACGGTGCGCAGGCCGCAAACCTGGGTGAAGATCGCCTCGGGGCTCTGGCTGTGCGTTTGCCCGCCGTAGATGCCACCGCCGCAGGGCATGCGGATCGTCATCGGGCAGGTGAAGTCACCGGCCGAGCGGTAGCGCAGGCGCGCCGCCTCCGAGACGATCTGGTCGGTGGCCGGGTAGACGTAGTCGGCGAACTGGATTTCGACCACCGGGCGCAGGCCGTAGGCGCCCATGCCGACCGCCGTGCCCACGATGCCGCCCTCAGAGATGGGTGCGTCGAACACGCGCTGGTCGCCGTATTTTTTCTGCAAGCCTTCGGTGCAGCGAAACACCCCACCAAAGTAGCCCACGTCTTGCCCATAGACCACCACGTTGGGGTCACGCGCGAGCATCACGTCCATGGCCGAGCGCAGGGCCTGGATCATCGTCAGGGTGCTCATGCTGCACCGCCTTGCAACGCGCGCAGTTGCGTCATTTGCTGGCTCAGGTGGGCAGGCAGGGTTTCATAAACCTGCTCGAA
>JBBIGT010000223.1:0-2626 GCA_037447395.1 Comamonadaceae bacterium
TGCTGGCGACGACGTGGCGGTGGCCAACTTGACGCGTCAACAGGCATTTTTTGCCGCCCAGTTGCAGCCCTGGGTTGGCCAGCTGTGCGACGCCGTTGAGCAGCACCCCAAGGCGCATTTCTACGCGGCGCTGGCGGCGCTGACGCGCGCTTTCATGAGCGTCGAGGCGCAGGGTTTCGATCTGCTGACCTGAGGTCTGACGTCACGTTGCGGCGGCGTCGCCGCCGTCGCACGGCAACTGTACCGAGAACAGCGCGCCGACGGCGTCCTCGCCGGCGTCGCGGCGGTTACTGGCGCTGACCTGGCCGCCGTAGCGCTCGACGATATTGACGCAGATCCACAAGCCCAGGCCGTGGCCGTCGTCCTTGGTGGTGAAGAACGGGCTGAACAGTTTTTCCTGGGCGCTGGCGCTCAAGCCCGGGCCACTGTCGCAAACGTCGATGCGCACTGCGCCGGCGCCGGCGTCGCCCGCGCGCACGTCACGGCTGCGCACCAGCAGCTCACCACCGTCGGGCATCGCCTGAATGGCGTTGATCAGCAGGTTGATGAGCACCTGCTGCAGCTCCTGGCGGTTGATGGCGACACAGGCGCTGGCCTGCCAGTCGCGGCGCACCTGAATGTGCGCGCGCGCCAGCGCGTGCGCCACCAGCACCAGCGAACTCGCCAGCGTCTGGTTGACGTCGACGGCTTCGACGTAACCGGCGTAGTCGCTGGGCCGGGCATACTGCAGCAACTGCGTGACGATCAGGCGCATGCGCTCGATCTGCTGGTCCATCAGCGTCAACTCGTCGGCCACCGGTGCGGCCTGCGCACCCAGCGTTTCACGTAGCAAGTCGAGGTTGCCTTGGATGACGGCAATCGGGTTGTTGATCTCGTGCGCCACGCTGGCGGTGAGCTGGCCGACGGCGGCGAGCTTCTCGGACTTGATCAGTTGCGTCTGCGCCTGCTGCAGCGACTGATGGCTGGCGGCCAGCTCCTGCGTGCGCGCGGCCACGCGCGCGTCGAGCTCGTTCGCCCAGCGCTGCAACGCTGCGGTCTTGTCGTCGACGGTGTTGAGCAACTGGTCAAGGTGGCCGGCCAGCGCGCCGAGCTCGTCTTGTTGCTCCAGCGCGCCGACGCGGGCGCGGGTGTCGCCGTCCTGCACCTGGCGCATGGTGCAGTTCATGCGCTCGACCGGGCCAAAAATGCTGCGCGCCCAGCGCAGCGACGCCCAGGCCGCCAGCAACATCGCCGCGGCGAACAGACCCAGCACGGTGGCCAACAGCCCGAGCTTGACCTGCCGGAACGGCGTCTCCAGGTAGCCCACGTAAAGCATGCCGATGCGCTCACCCTGGGCGTTGCGCAGCGGCTGGTAGGCTGAGACGTACCAGTCGTTGACGACAAAGGCGCGGTCCAGCCAGGTCTGGCCCTGACCGAGCACGGCGTCGCGCACGGCTTGCGAGACGCGCGTGCCGATGGCGCGCTGCTCCTGAAACAGCCGCACGTTGGTGGTGATGCGCACGTCGTCGAGAAACAGCGTCGCCGTGCCGACGCTGCCCAGCGGTAGTGAGCCGGGCGGGTAGACGATGGCGTTGACATGGTCGATGAACACCAGGTTCTGGTTCAGCAAGGTGCCGGCCTGCAGCCAGCCCAGCAGCCGGCCGTCGTCATCGCGCACGGCGTAACTGGCGCGCATCAGCAGGGCCCGATCTTCGTGCGTGCGTTGCGTCGGCGCGGCGTTGCGCGTGGCCACCAGGGCAATGTCCAGCCGCTGCGCCAGCGGCGGTGCCAGGGCCAGCAACTGGGCTTTTTCCAGACGCTGCAACTGGTTGTATTCGGCCGGCGATTCTTCAAGGAAAATTGCCTTGTAGCCATTATTCTGTCTGGGCTTATAGCTATCAATAGAATACCAACTGGCGGCCAGCAGCTGGCCTTGCGGGGTGTACAGGTTGACAAAGTCCAGCTGGTGCGTTTGCTGCGCCTGGGCCAGCACGCGCCGCAGCGCCGTGGCGTCGCCGTGGGCCAGCGCCTGGTGCAGCGCGTGCGACTGCGCGGTGGCGGTGGCGGCGGCGCCGACTTCGGCCTGCACCTGCAAAAAATAGCCGCTGGCCACGGCCAGGTCGCTGTGAATCTTGGTGATCAGCAACTGATTGAACGCGGCGTTACCCCAGACCATCAGCGCCGCCATCAGTAGGGGCAGGACGACGATCAACGGCAGCAGCGCCAGCGCCATCAGCTTGTGCCGCACCGCCAGCCGCTGCCAGCGTTGGCGCAGCGGGCGTCGGCTCATGCGCTGGCCCAGTCGGCGCAGCGGCGCTCCAGCGTGCGCCGCGAGATGCCCAATCGCTCGGCGGCGCGTGTCTTGTCGCCCTGCACGCTGTCCAGCACTGACAGGATGTGCTGCTTCTCCAACGCCTGCAGCGTCGTCGCTGGCGCGGTCGTCGTGCTGTGGCTCGGGCGGCCGTACAGCGCCGACACGTTGAGCTCGCCGAGCAGCAGCGAGCGCTCGATCAGGTTGCGCAGTTCGCGGCCATTGCCTGGCCAGTCGTACTGCTGCAAATAAGCCAGTTGCTCGGGGCTGATCTGCAGCGGCTCGGCGCCCAGGCGCGGCGCCAGTTGCGCCATGAAATGCGCCGCCAGATCGGCG
>JBBIGT010000224.1:0-2579 GCA_037447395.1 Comamonadaceae bacterium
TGGCCGGCCAGATTGGCCAGCAACGCCTTGCGGTATTCCGAGACGTAAAACTCGACCGCTTTGGCGCGCTCCTCGGCGTTGTCGCTGGCGGTGGTCGACAGGTAATTGAAGGCGTTGTAGCGCCCGGCGGCAAACAGGATCGCCGCGCTGGCTTCGCCGCCCTGGCCGTTTTGGCCGATTTCGTTGGCCAGATCGACAAAGCGGTCGACGCGCTTGAGAAACTCGGGTGGGTAAGCCATGGTGCGGGGTTCCTTTTAAAAAGCCGGTATCCGGTGGCGGGGCAAGGTTGGGTAATGGTTGGGTAACGGCGCCGGCGCGGTCAGCGCAGCGCCAGGACGGTGTCGCCTGAGGCGCCAACGTCACGCGGGTGCAGATAGACCGTGGTCCACGGCGCAAAGGCGCTGTCGGCCAGCGTGTCGAGGTAGTCGACGCGCTCAATGCGCGTATGGCCGATGTGCTGGCCCATGGCGTATTGTTCTTCACGGCCGGCGTAGGTGCGTCCACCAGCGCTATGGAAATCAGAGTACTTGGTGGTGAATTCCATGGTCCGCTCGCCGGCGATCATGATGCCGCGCGACTCAACGATGTGGCCGCTGCCCAGCGCCACCTGCAACACCATCTTCAGCGTCGGCTCCAGGCTGAACTCCAGCGTCTGCACCGCCTGGCCGTCGACCTCGCTGCTGCCAAGGTCATGCACGCTGGCGCGCTGGGCCAGCAGGTTCCACGGCAGGGCCACCCGCGCGGCCTGCAAGGCGATGGCCGCACGCAGCGCCGGGTTGGCCGGCTTGTCGTGGTACCAGACCATCGGGCCAATCATGGTGCGGACCTCGGTGCCGGTGGCGTACTTCACCGCGTTGCGAAAGCGGTCAGGTGCTTTGAACAGGCGCTCCAGCGTGCCTTCGCCGCGGCTGAAAGAAATGGTGCTGCCGCTGACGCGCATCGCGGCCGGGGCCTGACTGCCGTAAACGGCGGCCAGCTGGTCAAGAATGGCGCCGGTGTCGTCGGCGCGGGCGTAGCCGGTCAGCGCCAGCGCCAACGCCGCGAGCAGGCTGGAGAGAAGTTTCTTGAGCACGGTGGGTTTCCTAACGCCGGGTTGGCTGCGCCACGCTTGAGCCGATGGCGACAGTCGCGACCGCGGACGCGGATGATACCTGCTCGCCCCATCGACAACGGCGGCGTGGTCATCCGGCTTACATGCGCAGGGCGCGCCACAGCAGTCGCGGCAGGTCCAACGCCGTCAGCACCGGGCGCTGCCGCCAGCTGGCGTAACCGAGCGCTTCAATTTTGTCGAGCACGCGCAGGCCGCCTTGCACCACCAGCCGCAGCTCCCAGCCGATGCGTCCCGGCAGGCGTCGTGCCAATGGAGCGCCTTTTTGCATCATGGCCCTTGCTGCGTCTACGTAAGAAGCTATCAATAGCGAAGCGTTTGCGGAGTCACTGTCGGGCGCGAAGTCGGCCTCGGTGACGGCAAAGCGGGCCATGGCGGCGCGCGGGATGTAGCAGCGTGCGCGCGCCGTGTCGACGCGCAGGTCCTGCCAGAAGTTGATCAACTGCAGGGCACTGCAAATCTGGTCGCTTTGCGCCAGCGCCAGCGCGTCGTGCACGCCGTACAAATGCAGCAGTAGCCGGCCAATGGGGTTGGCCGAGCGACGGCAGTAGTCCAGCAGCTCGGCGTCGTCGGTGTAACGGCGCGCGCCGGCGCTAAAGCGCACGTCCTGCGCGAAGGCGTCGAGCAGATCGTGCAGCAGCGCCAGCGGCAGTTGCTGCGCGGCGATCACGCGGGCCAGTGGTGCAAAAACCTGCGGCCAGTGGGCGCTGGCGCCGCCGCTTTCGGCCGCGGCCGCCGCCAGGTCGGCGCGGTAGGCTTGCAAGGCGTCCAGGCGCTGCGCGGCGCTGGCGTCGCCTTCGTCGGCCAAGTCGTCCGCCGTGCGGGCAAAGTGGTAGATCGCCCGCACCGCCGGACGCAGGCGCGCCGGGCACAGGAGCGAGGCCACCGGAAAGTTTTCGTAATGACCTACAGCCATGCTGGTCTGTCGTTGCGGCGGCGTGGTGGCATCGGCAATCGCCTAGAATTAATAACCAATCGGTCAGTAAAAAATTTACGAGGACGTTTTGCCATGAATTACCTGCCATCCCGGCGCGCCGCCTGCTTTGCGGTGCTGACTATAACGACGCTGTGGCTCGGCGCCTGTGCCAAACCGGCGCCGGCGCCGGAGCCGGTGCGCGCCGTCAAGCTCATCACCGTCGGCGTGGCGCCACTGGCCAGCACCATCGGCTACAGCGGCGAGGTGCGCGCCCGCAGCGAGGCGAAGCTGGGCTTTCGCGTCGGCGGCAAGCTGCTGCAACGCAGCGTTGACCTGGGTCAGCGCGTGCGCGCCGGCCAGGAGCTGGCGCGGCTGGACGGCGCCGACCTGCAACTGGGCGTCGACGCGGCACGGGCGCAAGTCAGCGCTGCGCGCACCAACCGTGAACTGGCCGACGCCGACCACCAACGCTATCTGACGCTGCGCCAGCAAAACTTCATCAGCGCCGCCGAGCTGCAGCGACGCCGCGCCACGCTGGATGCGGCCGATGCCGAT
>JBBIGT010000225.1:0-2507 GCA_037447395.1 Comamonadaceae bacterium
ACGGAATGAAGATCATGAAACCGATCTGAAACGCCGATTTCAGCTCACTGATGACAAACGCCGGCACCAGCACACGCATCGGTGCGTTGCTGGCGTTGGTGGCCACATCGAGCTTGGCCAGTTTGACAAACAGCGCCAGGTCTGACTGGCGTGTCTGCTTGCTCATGAAGTCGCGCATCGGCGCTTCGGCCTTGGGCAACGCCTGGTCAAAGGTCAACGTGTTGTTGGTGTACGGCAGGTAGGCGTCGCTGTAGACCTTGTCCAGCGTTGGCCCCATCACGAACAGCGTCAAAAACAGCGACAGACCGACGATCACCTGGTTGGGTGGCGCCGACTGCGTGCCCAGCGCTTGGCGCAACAGCGACAAGACGATGACGATGCGGGTAAAACCGGTCATCATCAGCAGCACCGCCGGCAGAAACGACAGCGCCGTAAAAAACAGCAGCGTCTGGATCGGCACCGAATAACTGGTGCCATTGCCGCCCGTGCCCACCAGTAACGGCAATTGCCCATTGCCCTGGGCCCACAGTGCCGAACAGCTGGCGCTGGCCAGCACCAGTAGCAGCGCTCGCCCAAGCCGAAAAGCGGTCATGCCTGTCATCGCGCGTCCGGGCCAGCCGTCAAGCGGCCGCGCCGCCCGCAGCGAGCGCGCCACCGGCGACAACGCTGGACTGGTGCAGGCAGGTGATCGACTGCGCCGTCACGCCCAGCACCAACTGCACACGCGCATGGGCTGGCCCAACCTCGACCGTCACCACTTGTTGATGCGGCCCCACCGCCACAGCCGAGACAACCTTGGACACCTGCGTCGTACCCCCCAAGGCACCGCCGGCCAGGCGCCGCTGCAGCCACTTCACGCCCAGCGGTATCAGCGCCAGCAGGACGACCAGAAAAATCAGCGACAACCAACCCGGCGACATGACTCACCCCCCCTTGCTGACGCGGCGCAAGCGCTCTGACGGCGTCACCACGTCGGTAAGCCGGATACCAAACTTGTCATTGACGACAACGACCTCGCCCTGGGCGATCAGATAGCCGTTGACCAGCACGTCCATCGGCTCGCCGGCCAGCGCGTCGAGTTCAACCACCGAACCCTGGCCCAACTGCAAGATGTGTTTGATCGGCACCTTGGTGCGGCCCAACTCCACCGACAGCAGCACCGGGATGTCCAGCACACGCTGGATGTCGTTGATTTGCGCCTCGGCCGCCGGCGCGCCCGCGCCCGCCGAGCCGGAGCCAAAGGCGGCACCGCGGTCGTCGGCCAGCACGCCGCCTGGCTCAGGCGGCGGCGGTGCTTCGGCGGCTTTTTGTTCCATCAACGCCTCGGCCCAATCCGCCAGACCGTCGTCTTCGGCGGGTTTTCCGTCTGCGGGTTTGTCGTCAGCTGACATGTCGTTCACCTTTCCAACTGGAATCGTTGCTTCTCAAACATTTGTCGATCTTCAACGCGTATTTGGCGTTGTGCGTGCCGTACTGGCAGTCAAAAATCGGCACACCGTCGACCTTGGCCTGGATGCGTGGCTGACGGTCCAGCTCGATAAAGTCTCCCGGCTTCATCGCCAGCAGTTGCTCCACGGTCGCGTCAGCGTGCGCCAGTTCGGCCACCAGCACCACCTCGGCGGCCTGGATCTCCTGCGTCAGCAGGTTGACCCAGCGGCGGTCCACCTCGACGGAGTCGCCCTGCGTCGACGAATACAGCACGTCACGAATCGGCTCCAGCGTCGCGTAGGGCATGCAAATGTGAATCGCCCCGGTGATCTCGCCAATCTCCAGCTGGAACGACGTCGACACGACGATCTCGCTGGGCGTGGCGATGTTGGCGAACTGCGGCTGCATCTCTGAACGCTGGTAGTCCAGTTCCAGTGGATAAATGCCGACCCAGGCTTTTTTGTACTCTTCGGTGATGACGTCAACCATTCGGTTGATGACGCGTTGCTCGGTCGCCGAAAAATCGCGCCCCTCGATGCGCGTCTGAAACTTGCCAATGCCACCGTACAGCGACTCGATCACGCCAAAGACCAGCGCCGGCTCACAGACCACCAGGCCACTGCCGCGCAGCGGGCGAATCGCCACGATGTTGAAGTTGGTCGGCACCGCCAGTTCGCGCAAAAAAGCGCTGTAACGCTGTACCGCCACCGGGCCGACGGAAATCTCCGGGCTGCGCCGGATGAAGTTGAACAGGCCGATGCGCAGGTTGCGGGCAAAGCGCTCGTTGACGATCTCCATCGTCGGCATGCGCCCGCGCACGATACGCTCCTGGCTGGAGATGTTGTAGGGGCGAACCTCGCCGTTCTCAACCACCTCCTCGGCAAGCTTCTGGCTTTCGCCGGTCACCCCTTCGAGCAGTGCGTCGACTTCTTCCTGCGATAAAAACGATTCACTCATAAGCGCCAGCGCACCACGCTATTGGACGATCAAACTGGAAAACAGCACGCCGACCACCGGGAACTGCTCCGGCGCCTTCTTTGTTTTTTTGGCCGTCGCCGCGTGCTCGTCGCCACCACCGA
>JBBIGT010000226.1:0-2351 GCA_037447395.1 Comamonadaceae bacterium
GACACTGGGAGACCAGCGTGAGCGAGCAGTTCCGCACCAGCCTGCCGCCGCTGGACCCGCTGCGCTATGCCCCCAGCGCCGCGCGCCCGGTGCGCGCATGGATGCCGGCGACGGCGTCGGCCACCGCGGCTAGCTCGGCCAGCGCCTCTTGCAGCGGCTGGTCTTGGCGCGTGACGTCGGCCTCGAAACGCTCCAGATACAGGCGCAGCGTGGCGCCTTCCGTACCGGTGCCCGACAGCCTGAAGATCACCCGCGCGCCATCGTCAAACAACAGGCGCACGCCCTGCCCTTTGGCGACCGAGCCGTCAACCGGGTCGGTATAGGCAAAGTCGTCGGCCAAGGTGACGCGGCGCGCGCCGAAAGGCTGACCAAGCAGACCTGGCAAGGCGGCACGCAGGTCGGCCAGCAGGGCGTTGGCGACGCTGACATCGAGCGCCTCGTAGTCGTGCCGGCTGTAGTAGTTGCGGCCATAAGTGCGCCAGTGCTGGCGCACCAGTGCCTCGACCGATTGCCCGGTTGCCCCTAGCAGGTTGAGCCAGAACAGAATCGCCCACAGGCCGTCTTTCTCACGCACGTGGCTCGAGCCGGTGCCGTAACTTTCTTCGCCGCACAAGGTGATGCGACCGGCGTCGAGCAGGTTGCCAAAAAATTTCCAGCCGGTGGGCGTCTCGAAACACGGTAACTGCAACGCCCGGGCGACGCGGTCGACGGCGGCCGACGTCGGCATCGAGCGCGCCACCCCGCGCAAGCCGTTGCGGTAGCCCGCAATCCGCGTGGCGTGCGCCGTCAGCAGCGCCAGGCTGTCCGACGGCGAGACGACAAAACCACGAGCGACGATCATGTTGCGGTCGGCGTCGCCGTCCATGGCGGCGCCAAAGTCGGGCGCGTCGGCGGCCGCCATGTGCGCGATCAAGTCCTCGGCATTGACCGGGTTCGGGTCGGGGTGCAGGTCGCCAAAGTCTTCCAGCGGCACAGCGTTGACCACCGTACCCGCCGGGGCACCCAGCTCGCCTTCCAGAATCGCCCGGGCATAAGGGCCACCCACCGCATTCATGGCGTCCACGCGCAAGGTAAAACCATTCCTAAACATGCCGCGCAGCAGCTCAAAGTCAAACAGGCTGCGCATCAAGGCGACGTAGTCGGCCACCGGGTCGATCACCTGCACCGGCATCTGCTCAACCTGCTGCGTACCCAGCACATCGATGTCAATGTCGACAGCGTCGCTGATGCGCAGCTGCGTCAGCGCCTGCGTGTGCGCAAAGACCGCCTCGGTCAGCGCCTCGGGGGCCGGGCCGCCGTTGCCGGCGTTGTACTTGACACCAAAGTCGCCGTCGGGACCGCCTGGGTTGTGGCTGGCCGACAAAATGATGCCGCCAAACGCGGCGTGCCGGCGAATCACGGCGCTGGCCGCCGGCGTCGACAAAATGCCGCCCTGGCCCAGCAACACGCGCGCCACACCGTTGGCCGCGGCCAGCTTCAGAATGGTCTGAATGGCCGCTCGGTTGTGAAAGCGCCCGTCGCCACCGAGCACCAGGGTCTGCCCGCGCAGGGCGCCGGCCGCGTCAGCGGGCACGCCGTTGAGTACGTCGAGCAGCGCCTGGACAAAGTTTTCAAGGTAGTGCGCTTGCTGGAAAACCGTCACCTTCTTGCGCAAACCCGAAGTGCCGGGGCGTTGACCTTCAAACGGTTGTGTCGGAATGATTTGAATGGTCATGGGCTCAATTTAGCATCATTTGCAATCACCCCAGGGCCGACGCAGTGCGCCACCGGGGCCTTTAAAATCCGCCGCTGTCGCAGCGCCCCGTGCTGCCATGCGGCCGTTGCCAACCCGGCCGCGCTTTTGACCCGAGACCTCCCCGTGACCTACGACTTTGAAACCCGCCGCCGGCGCACGTTCGCCATCATTTCGCACCCCGACGCCGGCAAGACGACGTTGACCGAGAAGCTGCTGCTGTTCTCGGGCGCCATCCAGATCGCCGGCAGCGTCAAGGCGCGCAAGGCCAGCCGCCACGCCACCAGCGACTGGATGGAGATCGAAAAGCAGCGCGGCATCTCGGTGGCCTCCAGCGTGATGCAGATGGTCTACCGCGACCATGTCATCAACCTGCTCGACACCCCCGGCCACAAGGACTTCTCTGAAGACACTTACCGCGTACTCACTGCGGTGGATTCGGCGCTGATGGTGATCGACGCCGCCAACGGGGTCGAGAGCCAGACCCGCCGCCTGATCGAAGTCTGCCGCCAGCGTGATACGCCGATCATCACCTTCGTCAACAAGATGGACCGCGAAGTGCGTGACCCGCTGGACATTCTGGACGAAGTGGAGCGCGAACTGGGCATGCCCTGCGTGC
>JBBIGT010000227.1:0-2345 GCA_037447395.1 Comamonadaceae bacterium
GCCGGGCAACACCGCACGCACCGGCGCAACGCCTGGCGCCTGGTTGCGCGGCGCGGTGGTGCGGCCGTGGTGAATCTCGTAACCGCTGATCGACACGTTGGCCAGGCGACACCACGGGTCGCCGACGTCGATGGCGGTAAACCGCACCGAGGTCCGGCGCAGTGTTTTTTCTTGCGCAAATTCGGTCAGCAACGGCAGCAGGGCCAGACCCGCGGCGCTGGCGTCGACGCCGTGCGTATCGACCAACTGCGCACCAAGCATTTGCAGACCGGCACAGATGCCCAACACCACACCACCGCGCTGGGCGTGGTCGATCACCGCAGCGTCCAGGCGCTGCGCGCGCAGCCATTGCAAGTCCGCAGCGGTGCTTTTGGAGCCCGGCAACACCAGCCAGTCGGCAGGCGTCAGGCCGTCCAGATCGGCGGGCGAATGCACCCAGACCAGCCGCACGCCGGCCAGGGCTTTCAGCGGTTGGAACTCGTCGAGGTTGCTGATGCGCGGGTAGGCAACGATGGCCACGGTCAACTGCGGCGCGCCGGCGTCAACCGTCCGATCGTCAAAGACGCCGTCTTCCTCGGGCAAGCCGTGCTGCCAGAGCATCGGCAGCGTCGCCACGGTGGCGATGCCGGTCAACTTTTGCAGCTCCTGCGGCGCCGGCGCCAGCAGCGCCGCGTCGCCGCGAAACTTGTTGAGCACGAAGCCCCGGATCAACGCCCGCTCCGCCGGCGGCAGCAGCGCCCAGGTCCCGTACAAGTGGGCGAACGCGCCGCCGCGGTCGATGTCGGTGACCAGCAGGCAGGCCGCCTGGCCGTGCAGCGCCACGCGCATATTGACGACGTCGTGGTCGTGCAAATTGATCTCTGCCGGCGAGCCCGCGCCCTCGATGACGAGCACGTCGTTTTCCTGACGCAGCGCGTCGAGCGCGCCGGCGATCTCGGGCCAGACCGTCAGGCTGCGCCCACGCCAGGGCATGGCGCTCAGGGCGGCATTGACCTGACCGAGCAAGACAACCTGGCTGTGCGTGTCGGATTCGGGCTTGAGCAGCAGCGGGTTCATGCGCACGTCGGGTACGGCGCGCGCCGCCAGCGCCTGAAAGTACTGGGCGCTGCCAATCTCGCCTGCGCCGTGCGGACCGTTGACCACGCGGGCGTTGTTGCTCATGTTCTGCGCCTTGAACGGCGCCACCTTCAAGCCCTGGCGCGCGTAGTAGCGGCACAGCGCCGTCGCCAACCAGCTCTTGCCGGCGCCGCTGGTGGTGCCCAGCACCATGATGCAACGCGCGCTCATGTCGCTGCCTCGACGGTGGCTGGCACCCGGTTCAAGGCGGCCAGCGCTTGCGCCAACGCGTCTTGCGCTGGGGGTGCCAAGACACTGATGCGCCACCAGCCGGGCAGCCCAAACGAGGTCGCGTCGCGCAACTTGATGCCGAATTGCCGGCGCAACCCGGTGGCGTCCAGAGGACGCGGCGCACGGGCACAAAAAAAGTTCGCCTGACTGGGCAGCACGGTCCAGCCTGCCCGCTGCAACAATGCCATCTGGCGTGCCTTCCAGTCCCGCAAGGTGGGCAAGCTCTCGGCCAGCCACGCTTGCACGTCGGGCTGCGTCCAGGCCTGCAGCAAGGCCACACCGTGCGCGCCCAGCGGCCACGACGGCGCCAGCCGCTGCAACGCCGATACCGCAGGACACCCTGCCTTCTTTGCGCTTGTATCGTCTGCCTCTGGCGCTATCAAATACGCTGCGCGCACGCCCGTCAGACCGAGCGCTTTGTTGGGTGTA
Organism: Comamonadaceae bacterium; assembly: GCA_037447395.1. Classification (GTDB taxonomy): domain Bacteria; phylum Pseudomonadota; class Gammaproteobacteria; order Burkholderiales; family Burkholderiaceae_C; genus Rhodoferax. The sequence continues at coordinate 1,777 of JBBIGT010000227.1, forward strand.
AAGAGCTGCCAGACACGGTGCAACTGGGCGGCGCTCAAGGTCGCCACACCACTGAGCCGCAGCGGCGCATAGGCAAGGTCGAGCACCGTCAGGGCGGCCACGTCGAGCGACCCAAGAACCTGCGCCTGGCCCAACGGACTCGACGGCTCGCACGCCCAGCAGAGCGCACCGGCGCCGTCGGCGCTGCGCTGCAAACCCCAGGTCTGCGCCGCGCGGGCGTAGTCGCCGTAGTGGTGCGCCGGCAGATGCACGGTGCGCACGCCGGCCTGGCAGGCCCACGCGGTCAAGCGAAAAATTGCCTCGCTGGCGCTGGCGGCGAGCACGATGCGCTCGACCGCGACGTCATGAAAGCTGGCCAAACGACGCCGCAACGCGCTGTACGTCGGATCGGGGTATTGCGTGACATCGACCGACTGCAGCATGGCCAGCGCTGGCGCACAGGCACCGCAGGCGTTGCTGTTGCTGGAGAAATCATGGCGCGCGGCACCCCAGGCGTCGGGGCCGCCGTGGGTCACGTCAGCGTCGATCTGGGCGTGCAAGGCGTGCGTGCTCTTCATGACCTCGCCCCG
>JBBIGT010000228.1:0-2318 GCA_037447395.1 Comamonadaceae bacterium
CATTGCGGGCAGGCGGGGATGTTCGAAGCAGTCATGGTCGGGCGAAGCTCGGGAGTAGGTTGCGAAGCGGCGAGTGTACGAGGCCGATATGATCGGTGCATGGCACGCGACAAAGGCAAATTCATCCAGGACGGCAGTTTTTTTGGCTGGGACGGCGACACGCTGGTCGTCAACATCCTGGGCAAACCCAGCGCCGGCAAAGACGCCATCGGCAAACCCTACGGCCAGCAGCTCAAGGTCAGCGTCAGCGCCGCGCCGGTCCATGGTCGCGCCACCGACCACATGGTGCGCTTTCTGGCGCCGCACTTTGGTGTCACCGCCGCCGACATCGAGGTCGTCTTCGGCCGCATGAACGTCAACAAGCAGTTGCGCATCAAGGCGCCCAAGAAGCTGCCGGCGGTATTTTCCAAAGCAGCCTAGCAGTCGTCGCTGTTTGACGACGCCGACTGAAACACCGCCCGCGTCGGCCGGGCAAGCGCGCCGGCCACCCGGCGCATGGGAAAATGCCGCGATGTACCTGTTATTTGAAGAAACCGGCAAATTTCTAGCTGGCCGCATGCTCTCCGAAACCGACGCGTCGGCGCAGGTGGAGCTCGACAGCGGCAAGCGCGTCAAGGTCAAGGCCGCCAACATCCTGATCCGCTTCGACAAGCCCGAACCGGCGCAACTGCTGCACGAGGCGCAGGCGCAAGCCAGCGCCATCGAGCTGGACCTGGCCTGGGAGTTTGCGCCCGAGGCCGAATTTACGTTTACCGAGCTGGCGCGCGACTATTTCTCGGCGCAGGCGACGCTGACCGAGCAGGCCGGCATACTGTTGGCGTTGTATGCGGCGCCGCACTACTTTCGCCGCGCCGGCAAGGGCCGCTTTCGCAAGGCCTGCGCCGACGTGCTGGCGCAGGCGCTGGCGGCAATTGAGAAAAAGAGGCAGGTCGCCGTGCAGATCGACGCCTGGGTGCACGATCTCTGCGCCGGCGTCTGCCCCGCATCGATTCGCGACCAGCTGTACAAAATTCTCTTCAAACCCGACAAGAACGCACCCGAATACAAGGCCGTGGTCGAGGCCGCGCGCGCCACGCACCTGGGGCCGCTGGACCTGCTGATCAAGACCGGCGCGATCGACTCGCCGTACCAATTTCACTGGAAGCGTTTTCTGCTGGAGAACTTTCCCAAGGGCACCGGTTTTCCGGCGCTGCCGGCGCCGCGCATCACCGACGACTTGCCGCTGGCCACGGCGCGCGCCTTTTCGATCGACGACTCGGCCACCACCGAGATCGACGACGCGCTCTCTGTCCAGGGTTTAGGCAGCGGCAGCGTCACCGTCGGCATCCACATCGCCGCACCGGGCCTGGCGATCACGCCCGACAGTGCCGTCGACCAGCTCGCCCGCGCGCGCCTGTCAACCGTCTACATGCCCGGCCACAAGCTCACCATGCTGCCCGACGCGGTGGTGCAGAACTACACGCTGATGGAAGGCAAAGACTGTCCGGCGGTGTCGCTGTACGTCACGGTCGACGAAGCAACGCTGGCCATCCAGAGTACGCAGACGCGGCTTGAGCGCGTCTTCATCAGCGCCAACCTGCGCCACGACCAGCTCGATACGGTGGTCACCACCGACTGGCTGCAAGACGCCAGTTTTGAGCATCAAATTGACCCAAAGCCCTTGCTAAACGAGCGCGAGCAGCTCTCATTTTTATACCGCCTGGCGGTCGACCTGAAGGCCAGGCGCGAACTGGTGCGCGGCAAGCCAGAGAACTTCAACCGGCCCGACTACAACTACCGTCTGATCGCCGCCGGGGTGTCACTTGGCACCGAGCCCGACGGCAGCGAGCAGGTGCACATCAGCCTGCGCCAGCGCGGCGCGCCGCTGGACTTGATCGTCTCCGAGGCGATGATCCTGGCCAACAGCACCTGGGGCGGCTGGCTGGCCGAGCTGGGCGTGCCGGGCATTTACCGCAGCCAGGCGGCGCTGGCGCCCGGCGTCAAAGTGCGCATGGGCGTCAAGCCGCTGCCGCACGCCGGCATGGGCGTGCCAAGCTACGCCTGGAGCAGCTCGCCGCTGCGCCGTTACGTCGACCTGGTCAATCAGTGGCAGATCATCGCCTGCGCGCGCCACGGCAAGACGGCGGCGCTGGCCGCACCGTTCAAGCCCAAGGACGCCGCGCTATTTGCCATCATCTCCAGCTTTGACGCCGCGTACAGCGCCTACAACGACTTCCAGAACGCCATGGAGCGTTTTTGGGTGCTCAAGTACCTGCAGCAAAACAGCATCACCGAAGTGGACGCGACGCTGTTCAAGGACAACCTGGTACGCGCCGACC
>JBBIGT010000229.1:0-2307 GCA_037447395.1 Comamonadaceae bacterium
TTTGCTGCAATTTTAATAGCAATGTGTCCGCATTCAGCATGGTCTGGACGGCAACAACAGCATTGATGAAGTCGGGCCCGTCGGCGTCCATCGGGGCGCTGCGGTACAAGCTGGAGGCGCGCAGCAGCTGTGTCTGCGGCAACGCACCGACGGCGTCGATAGCGGTGCGCACGGTGGCGCCCGCGTTACCCAGGTTGGCGCCCAGCGCGACGTAGGCGACGACTGATTCACCCGTCACAACCGGCACCCGCAGCGTGCGTCAGGCCCGCACGCCTGGCGCCGGCAGGGCGTCGTTTGCCGCTGCGTCGCCTGCGGTCCCGTCGTTGCCGGCCGTGTCGCGACCCGCGGCCTCGCCCCGGCCGGTGCTGCGCCGGCGTCGGCGACGTTTCTTGGGCGTGTCTTTGCCGCCGGCCGCGGCGTCGCGATCGGCCGCGGGCAACCCGTCCTGGTCTGCCGACGCGCTGTCCGACGCGTTCGTGCGTTCGCCTGGGCTGGTGCTGGTGTCGGCGTCTGCGCTTGGCTCGGAGTGGCCGGCGTATGCCGCGGCGTTGCGTCCGCGCGGCGCACGCGGTGCGCGGGCAATGCGCCCACGTTGCTGTTGTTCGAGTTTGACCTCATCGACCATGTCGCGGCGCAGGTGCTCGTCGGCCAGGCTGAACTCCTCCCACCAGTCGGACAGCACTTCGTCAATTTCACCGTTCTCGGCGCGCAGGCGCATGAAGTCGAAAGCGGCGCGAAAGCGCGGCTGCTCGACCAGCCCAAACGGCGCGCTGCCAACCCGCTTTTCAAAGCGCGGTTGCATCGTCCAGATATCGCGCATGTCGCCGGCCAACTTGCCGCGCCCGGAGACGTCGCCAATGCGCGCGTTGAAGACGTCGTCGATCGCCTCCATCAGCGCCGGGTGCAGGTGCTGGTTCTTCTGCCGCCTGGCCCAGCCGTCGCGCACGTCGCCCCACAGCACGCACGCCAGCAAAAAGCTCGGCGCCACCGGTTTGCCCTCACCGACGCGTCGGTCGGTGTCCTGCAAGGCGGCTTTCACCAGCGGTTGACCGGCGCGCTCGACGACGACGTCGAGCAGCGGGTAAATACCGCGCGCCAAGCCCAGTTCCTTGAGTTTGTCGATGGACGCCAGTGCATGGCCGGTTTGCAGCAGCTTGAGCATCTCGTCAAACAGCCGGCTCTGCGGAATCTCGGCCAGCAGTTGGCGGCTTTTGACCAGCGGCGCGACCGTCTTGGCGTCGAGCTTGAAGCCCAGGCCGTGCAACTTGGCGGCAAAACGCACGGCGCGGATCAGGCGCACCGGGTCCTCGCGGTAACGCGTGGCGGCGTCGCCGATCATGCGGATAACGCGGTTCTTGGCGTCCTTGATGCCGTGGTGGTAGTCGACCAGCACTTGCGTCTCGGGGTCGTAGTACATGGCGTTGATGGTGAAGTCGCGCCGTGCCGCATCTTCGTCCTGCGGGCCCCAGACGTTGTCGCGCAGCACCCGCCCGGTGCTGTCGACCGCGTGCTTCATGCCGGCCAGATCGCTCTTGCTGGTCTTCTCGTTGCCGGGGACCGGCTCGGCGGCGGCGTTGTCAAGGTAAGCGCGAAAGGTCGAGACCTCGATCACCTCGTGTTCACGGCCGCGCCCGTATACCACGTGGACGATGCGAAAACGCCGGCCGATGATGAAGGCACGGCGAAACAGGCCCTTGACCTGTTCAGGCGTGGCGTTGGTCGCCACATCAAAGTCTTTGGGCGCCAGGCCGAGCATCAGGTCGCGCACCGCGCCGCCGACGATATAGGCCGCAAAACCGGCGTTTTTGAGCGTGCGCACGACGTTGATGGCGCGCTCGTCAACCAGCTTGGGGTTGATGCCATGCACCTCGACGCCGATTTCAGCGCGTTTGCCAAAGCGGCTTGTGGCGTCTGCTGCGTCTCTGCCCAGTAATTTGTTGATGAATTTTTTGATCATTGTTCTTTGTTGAAAAGCTCGAGTATGCGCCAGCCGCGCTTGCCGGCCAGCGCGCGCAAGCGGTCGTCCGGATTGGTGGCCACCGGGTGTGTGACCCGCTCCAGCAGCGGCAAATCGTTGATGGAGTCACTGTAGAACGTCGTTTCCAACTGGTCCCAGCGCAGGTGATGTTGCGCCAGCCAGTGCTGCACGCGCGCCACTTTGCCGTCGCGAAATGACGGCGTGCCGTCGATCTCGCCCGTATACCAGCCGGTGGCCGCATCGCGCACCAGATTGATGGCAATCAGCTCGTGAACGCCAAAAGCCTGAGCAATCGGTCGTGTGACAAATTCGTTGGTGGCGGTGACGAT
>JBBIGT010000230.1:0-2305 GCA_037447395.1 Comamonadaceae bacterium
GTCCAACAAAATAAGAAATCCCCCTCGAAACGCGGTATGCACCGCTCGCACAATGCCTTGACAGTGCCTGGTATCGCGGTTGAGCCGACCACCGGAGAAACGCACCTGCGCCACCACATCAGCCCGACCGGTTTCTACCGTGGGCGCAAGGTGCTCAAGAGCAAGTCTGAAGCCTGATTCCCGCAAAGTATCCTCTGGCCCGAGGCTACGCATAGGTGTAGCCTCGGGCCTTTGTGTTTGTGAATCTCGCGTTGTTTGCTGAATCAATTACTGTCGTCATTCGTAATTCATGATCACCATCGCTGTTGACTGCATGGGCGGGGACCATGGCCCTCAAGTAACGCTGGCGGCCTGCGCGCATTTTCTCGATTGTCACGCCGACGTGCAGCTGATTCTGGTCGGCTTGGCCGACAGTCTGGCGGGCTTCAGTCATGCACGTGCCAGTGTTGTGTTGGCCAGCGAGGTCGTCACCATGCATGACCCGCTGGAAGTCGCCCTGCGCCGCAAAAAAGACTCGTCGATGCGTGTGGCGATCGCGCAGGTTAAGGATGGAAAGGCGCAAGCAGCCGTTTCTGCCGGTAATACGGGTGCTTTGATGGCTATTTCGCGCTATCTTCTTAAAACACTGGATGGCATTGACCGTCCGGCCATTGCTGCGCAAATTCCCAATGCCAAGGGCCACGGCACAACGGTGCTGGATATGGGCGCCAACGTTGATTGCATGGCCGAGCATTTGCTGCAATTTGCGGTGATGGGTTCGGCCTTGGTGTCGGTGCTCAGTGGCGAGCAAAACCCCTCCGTCGGTTTGCTCAATATTGGTGAAGAAGCGATTAAAGGCAACGAAGTCATCAAAAAAACTGGTGAATTGTTGCGTACGGCAGCGAAAACTGGTGATCTGAACTTTTATGGCAACGTTGAGGGAAATGACATCTTCAAAGGCACGACGGACATCGTTGTTTGCGACGGCTTTGTTGGCAATGTCGCGTTGAAAGCCAGCGAAGGCTTGGCGAAGATGATTGTCGATTTTCTCAAGCAAGAGTTTTCAAGCAATATTCTGACCAAACTGTCGGCTTTGATTGCTTATCCGGTGATATCTTCTTTGAAAACCCGAATGGATCACCGTCGCTACAACGGCGGTGCCTTGCTCGGCTTGCGCGGGCTGGTCTTTAAGAGTCATGGATCAGCCGATGCGCTGGCCTTCGGCTTCGCCTTGAGCCGGGCGTATGATGCCGCGCGAAACAATTTGCTCGAACGCCTACAGGCACGCTTGGTGCACGCAGCGCCACTGCTGGTGCCGGCCGGCGCGACGTTGGTCGGCGAAGCTGCTGAAAAAGGTTAAGTTATGACGATTTACGCACGAATCACCGGTACGGGTAGTTATTTGCCGCCGCAGCGGCTGACCAACGCCGAACTGGTCGCCCGGCTGGCGGCGCAGGGCATTGAGTCGAGCGACGAGTGGATCGTCGAGCGCACCGGTATCAAGGCGCGTCACTTTGTCGGTGCCGGCGTCAGCACCAGCGATCTGGCCGTGCAAGCCTGCCAGCGGGCGCTGCAAGCGGCTGGCGTGACCGCTGGCGAGATCGATCTGATCATCGTCGGGACGTCGACCCCCGACATGGTGTTCCCGTCGACGGCGTGCATTCTGCAGGGTAAGCTGGGTGCGCAGGGCGGCGCGGCTTTTGACGTGCAGGCGGTGTGTTGTGGCTTTATCTATGCGCTGGCCCTGGCCGATTCGTTGATCAAGACCGGCAGCGCCAAAAAGGCGCTGGTCGTCGGTGCCGAGGTGTTTTCGCGCATTCTTGATTTCAAGGATCGCACCACCTGCGTGTTGTTTGGCGACGGTGCGGGCGCCGTGGTGCTGGAGGCGTCAAGCGCGCCGGGCATCCTGGCCACCGACATGCACGCCGACGGCAAGCACACCGACATGCTGTGCGTACCCGGCCACGTTTGTGGCGGCGAAGTTCTTGGCGTGCCGCTGTTGCGCATGGACGGCCAGGCGGTCTTCAAGCTGGCGGTGGGCGTGCTCGATGAAACCGCGCGTGCCGTGTTGGCCAAGGCCGGCAAGAGCGCGGCCGACATTGATTGGCTGGTCCCGCATCAGGCCAATATCCGCATCATGCAAAGTACCGCGCGCAAGCTGAAACTGCCGATGGACAAGGTTGTCGTCACTGTCGATCAGCACGGCAACACGTCGGCTGCGTCGATTCCGCTGGCGCTTGACACGGCGGTACGCAGCGGGCAGGTCAAACCCGGGCAGACCTTGTTGCTGGAGGGTGTTGGCGGCGGCTTTACTTGGGGTTCGGTG
>JBBIGT010000231.1:0-2298 GCA_037447395.1 Comamonadaceae bacterium
GCCCTTGTCCTTGGTGGTGACGTAGGGCTCAAAGGCGCGTTTGAGGATAGCCTCGGGAAAGCCGCTCCCCCAGTCCAGCACACTCAGGCGCACGCGCTGTGATGCGCTGCGCCATTGCGTCTGAATGACCACCGGGTGCTCGGCGTCGGCACACCCGGCGCTGACGGTGGCGTCCTGGGCGTTTTGCAGCAGGTTGTGCAGCACTTGCCGCAGTTGTTGCGCGTCGCCCTGGATAGCCGGGCAAGCGGCATCGAGCTCGGCCACCACGTGCGCCTGCGCGTTGTCGTTGCCGTACAAGTGCAGCACGTCGCGTACCAGTGCGTTGACGTCCAGCGGTTGGAGTTCTGCCGCAGGTAGACGGGCGTAGTCGCGAAACTCGTTGACCAGACGTTTCATGGCGTCGACCTGGTCGACGATGGTCTTGACCGACCGCGTCAGCAGCGCTTGCTCGGTTGGCGCCACCTTGCCGGCGAGCTTCATCGCCAGTCGTTCGGCCGACAGCTGGATTGGGGTCAGCGGATTTTTAATCTCATGGGCCAGGCGGCGCGCCACCTCACCCCAGGCCTGCGCACGCTGCGCCGAGATAATTTCTGAAATGTCGTCGAACACCAGCAAGCGTTGCTGACCGGGCAGCTCGGCACCGCGCGCCACGACGGTGATGGTGTCTTGCGCGGGCGCCCGCGTGGCGTCAATGACCGCAGCGCCCAATTCAAACGACTGCTGCCAATGGTCCATACTGCGCTCGCCGTCGCGCACCATGAAGGCGTCAAACTGCTGCTTGACGCCCTCGCCAAACGATTGCAGACCGTCAATGTCTGTCAGGCGTTTGCCCTCATGGACGGCCAGCGGCAGCTTCAGGATGCGCGTCGCCCCGGGGTTGGACGAGACGATGCGGCCAGTGGCATCGAGTACCAGTACGCCGGCCGTCAGATTGTCCAAAATGGTCTGCAGATTGGCCCGCGCGGCGTTGACCTGCCCCATGCTGGTCTGCACCGCCTGGCGCGCCTCAAGCAACTGCTGCGTCATGTCGGCAAACGAGCGCGTCAATCCGTCGAGTTCATTGTTGCCGGGCAGCACGTCTTTGGGCGTCAGGTCGCCGGAGGCCACCTCACGCACGCCGTCGGCCAACAGCAGCAGTGGTCGGGCAATCTGGTTGCCCAGCACCACCGCCAGCAGCAAGCTGCCAAACACCGCCAGAAACAGACTCAAGGTCAGCGTACCGATGTACATGCGGCGCAAACCGTCGCGCGCCAGGGCCCGCTCCTGGTACTCGCGGTAAGCCTGCGTCACCGCCGAGGCGTTGGCCACCAGCGACGCCGGCAGCGATTTGGCTGCCAACAAGTAGCGCGCCTCACCCCAGCCGGCGCTCGCGCCACCGCGCACCAGCACCATGCGCGCGCGCTCAGGCACGCCGGCCAAACCGTCGTCCAGACCTTCGATCCAGCTCATCACGCGCTGCTCACGCGTCGCCCGGAACTGCTGCTGCGTGGGCAGCTCGGGCGAGAGCTGGTAGCGCGACTGGCCGGCGCTGGCGATCAGTCGCCCAGAGGCGCCCCACAACGCCAGGTCGTCGACGCCCATGGTGTCACGCGAGCGCTGCAGCGGCAGCCCTGCATTGCCGTCGCCGGCGTCGGCCAGTTGCGCCGCGGCGGCGCGTGTCTTGCCGATCAGATCAGACGTCAACGCGTCCAGCGTTGCCCGGCCCAAGTTGAGCCCGGCGTCCAACGCGCCTTCGACCTTGACGTCGAACCAGCTCTCGATCGAGCGCGACGCAAACTGGTACGAAACCACGTAAATCAACACACCAGGAACAAACCCTGCCAAGGCAAAAACAGCGGCCAGTTTCAACAGCAAGCGGCTGCCAAACTTCTGCTGCCGCAAGCGCTTGAACAGGCGCCAGCCAATCCAGACGATTACCAGCAACAGCGTCACTGCCACGACCACGTTGGCGGCAAAGAGCAGCGTGTAATGGCGCTCGTACAAGTCGCGGTTGCTGGTGGCCTGCGTCAACAAGAACAGCAACACCAGGCCGATACCGGCCATGCTGGTCAGGCCCAGACCAATGGTCCAGCGCAGCGACGCTGAAGTCTTGGCGACTGTCACTTGACCGGCTCCGGCTCCAGCCGCTGCGCTGCGCTCAGGCTGATGACCCAGTCTGACTGGCCCAAGGTGCCGATTTGCAGTGGCCGCGGCAGCTCGCTGGTGTCGAGCTGAAACCGGAACTGCAGCAGGTGCTTGGCGCCGGCCTCCAGGCCGGCCAGGTCGGCAATGCGCCAGTGCGCCACACGCCGCACGGCT
>JBBIGT010000232.1:0-2273 GCA_037447395.1 Comamonadaceae bacterium
CAAACGCCGCACCGGGCTTCTCGCAGCTTTTCAACCAGGCGTTCCACGCTTCAAACAGCGCGTCTTCGGCCAGGCCGGGCAGTTCACTCCACGGCACCGGGACCCAGCGGCTGTTGCCGCGCAGCAGCACGGCGCCGCTGGTTGGCGCTTCACCGACGCCAGCCAACGGCGGCGGCGGCAACAACGGCACCGACGTGCCGCAGGCGGTCAGCAGCGCCAGCACGCCGCAAGCCGCCGCGCCACGCGGTCGCCAACCCAGCCGAGGCCAGGCGCCGCTCATAGCACGCGGTGCTGCAAGGCCGGCAGACGCTGGCGACAGGCCTGCAGGTAAGCCCAGTCCAGCTCGACGCTGACAACGCCGGCGCCTTGCTCGCGTTGCACCAGCACTTTGCCCCAGGGGTCAACGGCCATCGCCTGACCCCAGGTCTGCCGACCGTTCTCATGGAGCCCACCTTGCGCCGGCGCCAGCACGTAGGCCAGGTTCTCGATGGCGCGCGCGCGCAGCAAGGTTTGCCAATGGTCTTGCCCGGTGGTGTAGGTGAAAGCGCTGGGCACCAGCAGCAAATGCGCGCCGGCGCTGGCGTAGGCGCGGTACAGCTCGGCAAAACGCAGGTCGTAGCAAACGCTCAGGCCGACGCGCCAGCGCTGCCCGTTGCGGGCGTCCAGGTCAAAGTGCACCGGCTGCTGGCCAGCCTGCAGCACGCACGATTCGTCGTAGCGCTCGGCGCCGTTGTCGAAGCGAAACAGGTGCATCTTGTCGTAGCGCGCCACGCAGGCGCCGGCCGGCGAAAACACCAGCGTGCTGTTGAAGACGTGGCTGCGGTCGCTGCCTTGCAACGGGATCGTGCCACCGACCACCCACAGGCCAAGTTGCCGCGCCGACTCGGCCAAAAACCGCTGCAGCGGCCCGTCACCGAACGCCTCTGCCAGCGCCAGCTTGTCGGCGTCGTGCTGGCCCATCAGACAAAAATACTCGGGCAGGGCGGCCAGCTCGGCGCCGGCGGCGGCGGCTTGCTGCAACAGCGCGCGCGCCTGGTCGACGTTCTGCTCAACTTGCGCGGTCGACACCATCTGCAGGGCGGCAACTTTCATGGTTTGACTTCCTTGTGGGCTGGAGGCACCGCCGGCACCTTGGTCACCTGGGGGTCGGCCCAAGCGCCGTCGATGTGAAATTGCTGGGTCGCCGAATCGATCAACGGGCGGCGCAACACCAACTGTGCCAGAAACGTGCCCAGGCCAACGGCCGGGTTGATGACCGAGGCGATCAACGAGGCGGTGCCGGCGTTGATTTCAGGCACCACCACGACTTTCAGATCTTGCGTCTCGCGGGCAATGTCCGCCTGGCCTTCCATCAGCACGGCGGCGTTGACGCCTTTCATCTGCAGGTTGTTGGTGCGGGCAATACCCTGGTCGACGAAAACATCACCGCGCACAAAGTCAAAGGCGAAACCCTCGCTGAAGACGTCGCGAAAGTCCAGCGTCAACCGCCGCGGCAGCGATTGCAAGCTCAGCACGCCGAGCAATTTGGCCAAACCGGGGTCAGCCTTGAGAAACTGCCCGGCGGTCATGTTCACGGTGAAGGAGCCGCCCAGAGTCGGGTAGTCCGGCTTCAGTGGCGAGCCGAGCCACGCGGCCTGGCCCTCGATCTTGCCGCTGGCTTGGCGCACCAAGCCCGGCATGGCCAGACGCTCGAGCAATTTGCCGCCGTCGTTGACGTCTAGCTTGAAATTCAACACGGTGCGCCGACGCTCGGCCGGCGCCGCCTTGCCGGCCACCGCCTGGGCGTTGACGCGCGCCCAATTGCCGCTGGCGGTTAGCGCGGCCTCAGGCGTGATCAGGTTGAGCTGGTTCAGGCGCCATTCGCGCACGCCACCGGCCGACGGCGGCGCCCGGTTGACGGCCTGTACCTCCAAACGTCCCAGGTGTTTGCCGCGCAACTCAAAGTCATCAACGACCACGTCGAGCGCCGGAATGCTGGCCGGCTGCGCGTCCATCAGCGACTCGACCTCGCTGGCCGCGCCGGCCGCCAGCGTCAACCGCGCCAGGCGAGCGTAGACCCGGCCGGCCCCGGTCGAGGGCGCCACCGCCGGCGGCTGGTATTCAAGGTAGCCATTGAGCTCGCTGGCGTCGAGATTGACGCGCCAGACGTCGCCCTGGCGATCGATCCCGGCAAACAATTGGTTGAACTCACGCCCGCCCAGTTTCAGGCTGGCGGTGCGCACGGCCAGCGTATTGGGAAAATAGCTGTCTGCACCGTCACCACGCAGCGGGTC
>JBBIGT010000233.1:0-2262 GCA_037447395.1 Comamonadaceae bacterium
CTGCAGTGCATCGGCCAGCGCCGTGTCGGCAAACGCCGCTGCGCGCGCACCGGCGACGGCAAACGCCAGCAGCGCCAGCGCGCCGCATGCCAGCAGTCCCAGCGCCAGACCGGCGCGGCCAGCGCCGCGCACGGCCAGCAGCCAACACAACAGCAGGGCTGCGAGCAGCACGCCAAGATAAACGCCTGATGGCCAGAGACGCGCCTGCTGCAACTGGGCGGCGGCGCCCAGCACGACGCCCAGCAGCGCCGGCCAGCGCAGCAACAACTCAAGCGCGCGGCTCACCCAACAGCCGGCGCATTTGCGCCAGCAGCGTGTCGCGCAGTTCGGTCAACGGCGGCATCTGCATGTACAGCGCCTGCGATTGCCCCTGCGCCTTGAGGTCGCACAGGTGCCCGGCCAGGTCGTGAATGCGCTGGTGCGCCTCAAGCATCGCCTGCCCGGCCGGGTCTGCCGCATGCAGTTGCCGCCCGCCACCGGCCAACCACTGGCCAACGCGGCACTGCGTGGCGTCGAGCTGTGGCGGTTGCGTGCGGTCGCTCAGCAAAAATGACTCCAGCGCCAGCACCCAACCGCGGTGCTCGACCATGGCAAACAGCAGCGGAAAATCACTGCGCGGCAGTACCGGCACGTCGCGCCAGGCGTCGTCGCCACGCCACGCGGCCGCCCACGCCGGCACCTGGGCGCCTGGCATCGGCCGGGCGATGCCGTAGCCCTGGGCCAGCTCGCAACCCAGTTGCAGCAGCATGTGGCCGTGCTCGACCGTCTCGACGCCTTCGGCGATGACTTCGCGGTGGAACGAGTTGGCCAGATCGAGCACGCCGAGCAGAATCGACAGGTCATCGGCGTCGTCGAGCATGTCGCGCACAAAGCTCTGATCGATCTTCAGCAAGCTCGCCGGCAGGCGCTTCAGGTAAGTCAGCGACGAATAACCGGTGCCAAAGTCATCCAGCGCAAAACTCACGCCCAACGCCATGCACTGCGACATCACCAGGCTGACGCGCGCCATATCCTGCAAGGCGCTGGTTTCCAGCACCTCGATCTGCAGTTCTTTCGGGTCGACCCCCGGGTGTGCGTGCAGCGCGGCGCTCAGCTCTTGCACAAAATTGGCCTCTTGCAACTGCCGCGCGCCAACGTTGATGCTCAGCGGCAGCCGCAAGCCGGCCGCGCGCCAGTCGTCCATTTGCTGCAGGGCTGCCTCAAGCACCCAGCGACCCAGGTCGATCATCAGCGGGTGGTCTTCAATGATCGGCAAGAACTCGCTGGGCGCCAGCACGCCGCGTTGCGGATGCTGCCAGCGGATCAACGCCTCGGCGCCGACCACCGTGGCGGCGCGCAGGTTCACCTTGGGCTGGAAGTACAGCACAAACTCGCGCCGCTCGTACGCCAGTTGCAGGCGCTTGAAGTCTTCAAACTGGCTGCGCATTTGCAGGTCTTGCGCGGCGTCGAACAAGTGGTAGCGGTTCTTGCCGGCCTGCTTGGCCACGTACATCGCCTGATCGGCCTGGCGCAGCAATTGGTCGGCGTCGACGTCCTGCGTCTGCGGGTACAGGGTGACGCCGACGCTGGCCGACACCAGCACCGAACGCTCGCCGATCGCCACCGGGGCGGCCACCGTCTCGAGCAAGCGTTGCAGGATCGGCTCGCAGGCGTCCATGCCTTCGACGTCCATCAGCACCACCACGAACTCGTCGCCACCGAGCCGTGCCAGCGTGTCGCCGTCGCGCAGCACCAGCTTCATGCGCCCGGCCAGCGCCAGCAACAGCGCGTCGCCAACGGCGTGGCCGTACAGGTCGTTGACCGCCTTGAAGCCGTCCAGGTCAAGAAACAGCACGGCCAGCTTCAGGCCGCGGCGCTGCACCAGCGGCATCGCCTGGCGCAGCCGGTCGGCCATCAGCACGCGGTTGGGCAAACCGGTCAGCGCGTCGTAGTGCGCCTGGCGCTCCAGCTCGAATTCGTGGCGCTTGACGTCGGTGACGTCCATGTACACCGTGACGAAGCCGCCTTGCGGCAACGGCGTACCACGAATGTCCAGAACGGTGCCGCTGGCCAAGGTGCGCTCGAGGCGATGTGGCTGAAACTGTCGCGCCATGTCAACCCGCTCGCGCACCTGCGCGTCGGCGTCGCCGGGGCCGTAATCACCGCGCTCGGCGTTGAAGCGAATCACGTCCTCAAACATCAATCGGGGCCGGCAGAGCAGCTCGGGCGGCAAATCGAGCAGCGTGCCAAACTGGGTATTGAACGCCACCATGCGCAAATCGG
>JBBIGT010000234.1:0-2211 GCA_037447395.1 Comamonadaceae bacterium
CCTGCGAGGCCTGTTGCAGCGTCATCAGGCGCGCCAGTGACGGATGGGCCTGACTGGCCTGGAGCAAGGTGACGGCGTTGGGCGAGCGGGTATTCATGCTTTTGGAGGCAGTGGGACATGCAATTGATCATTACCGACGCCTGGCTGGCCAGGTCTCGCGTCATCCATTTGACGGGAACCCAACTGCTCGCGGCTCTCGTGACCAGCGCCTTGGTGCTGGTGCTGCTGTCGGTGGGCATGTATCACTGGGTGGTCCTCAAGGGTGCGCGTGACGGTTGGCCGATTATCGGTGCCGTGTTTCAAACGTTGACCCGCGAAGACGTCGCGCAGCGTGACCGTTATCTGCGCGAGAACCTCGATTTGCTGGCGCGTCGTCTGGGCGAGATGCAGGCCAAGCTGACGCAACTGGAATCGTTGGGTGAACGTGTCGCCGGGCTGGCCGGCGCGCCGACGCCGGCGGTCAGCCCGGCGGGGTCCGGCGGCGCTCTGGTGGCGGCGCGGCCACTGTCGCTGCTCGAGGTCGAGCAGGCGGTCGGTCAACTGGAACAGTTGGCGGTGCAACGTACGCAAGCGTTCACCGGTCTGGAAACCGAACTGTTTGACCAGAAGATGAAGCGCATTTTGCTGCCGACGCAGCGGCCGGTGCAGGATGGTGACGTCGGCTCGCCGTTTGGCTGGCGCATCGACCCGATCACGGGCGCGTCGTCCTTGCACACCGGGCTGGACTTTCCGGCCTTGATGGGCACGGCGATTCATGCGGCCGCGGGGGGCATTGTCGTCACCCAGCAATTTCACCCCGAGTACGGCAATATGGTCGAAATCGACCACGGTAACGACGTGCTGACGCGTTACGCTCATGCGGCGCGGGTTTGGGTCAAGAAGGGCGATCTGGTCAGGCGCGGGCAGAAGATCGCCGACGTGGGCACCAGCGGACGCTCCACCGGTGCCCATTTGCACTTCGAAGTGTGGGTTGCTGGTACGCCGCAGGACCCGCAAAAGTTCCTCGACGCTGGGCAGGCCGTGGCGCTCGCCCGGGCCAGCGCCACGGCCAAGCGCGGGGCACCAGTGGTCGTGGGGCACAGGTAAAATCCTCCGCACCTCGGAGCGCGGACGGCAATTGGCCTGGCCTTGTTGCCGCACCGTTCGCCCCCATTTCAGTCAGACTATCAAAAAGGACCGCGCTGCCCGCGAGCCGCACCCGGCTCGGCTTGCACGCCGTATTCATGGCCACCAACTTCCTCACCAAAATTTTCGGCAGCCGCAACGATCGCCTGCTCAAGAAGTACCGTCACACCGTTGCCAAGATCAACGCGCTGGAAGCTGAATTTGAAAAGTTGCCCGACGACGCCTTGCGCGCCAAGACGGAGGCGTTCAAGCAGCGCATCAGTCAAGGTGAAGCGCTTGACAGTTTGTTGCCTGAGGCGTTTGCCGTGGTGCGTGAGGGCTCCAAGCGCGTCATGAAGATGCGTCATTTTGACGTGCAGTTGCTCGGTGGCATGTCGCTGCACAACGGCAAGATTTCCGAAATGGGCACTGGCGAAGGCAAGACGCTGACGTCAACGCTGGCGGTCTATCTGAACGCCTTGCCGGGCAAGGGCGTGCACGTGGTAACCGTCAACGACTATCTGGCCGGCCGTGATGCGCAGTGGATGGGCAAGCTCTACAACTTTCTTGGGCTGTCGGTCGGCGTCAACCTGCCCAATATGTCGCGTGACGAAAAGCAGGCCGCTTACCGCGCCGACATCACCTACGGCACCAACAACGAATACGGCTTCGACTACCTGCGCGACAACATGGTCTACGAGGCGCGCGACCGGGTGCAGCGTGGCCTGAACTACGCCATCGTCGACGAGGTCGACTCGATCCTGATCGACGAAGCGCGCACGCCGCTGATCATCAGTGGCCAGGCCGAAGACCAGACCGACCTGTACCACGCCATCAAGCGCATCGTGCCGCAACTCGAGCGTCAAGAAGGTGAAGCCGATCCGCGCACCGGCGAAGGCATCACCAAGGTTGGCGACTTCACCGTCGACGAAAAAAGCCATCAGATTTTTCTGACCGAACGCGGCCACGAAAACGCCGAGCGCCTGATGGTCGAGCTGGGCATGCTGCCTGAGGGCGCCAGCCTGTACGACCCGGCCAACATCACGCTGATGCACCACCTCTATGCGGCGCTACGGGCGCAGCACCTGTACCACCGTGACCAACACT
>JBBIGT010000235.1:0-2190 GCA_037447395.1 Comamonadaceae bacterium
GCGGTCACGAGCGCCCGCGCATCGTCGAGCTCAAGGAGCTGGCCGAGTCTCCGCTCGCCGGGTGGTACCAGCCGCCGCTGGCCGCCGACGTGCCCCAGCGCGTGGAGAGCGCGACCCGCCGCGCCTGGTCGGTGCCCGGCTGGTTGTGGATCGCACCCAGCGCGGCGAACTGGATTGGCGTCAGGTCAAATCCGGCCGCCTGCGTGCGCTGCACAAACAGGGCGGTGGACTGCTGGTGCAGACGGCGAATCAGGTGGCCGGCCATGTCGAGTGATTCCATTGGCAAAGACTCCGTTTTGATGTGCGGCGGGGGTCTGACGCAGCGCTGCGCCAACACCGTGCATTGGTAAGTATAAATACTAACTTGACAGCATATGGTATGTATGAATATCATTTGTATGCACACCAAAATCTGGCGTGCGCCTCACCCCGGAACAACCCTGGAGACTTTCCATGCAGTTTTACAAAGATGGCTTTCGCGGCGGCAACCCCGACGTTCAACCGGCCGCACCCAACCGGCGCAATCGCGGACCCAACGAACCGCTGCCCGAGCAGGTGGACGTGCTGATCGCCGGCACCGGCCCGGCCGGCTTGTGCCTGGCCGCGCAATTGGCGCAGTTTCCGCAGATCGAGACGTTGATCGTCGAGCGCATGCCCGCCAACATCATCAAGGGCAAGGCCGACGGCATCAACACGCGCACCATGGAGATGTTTCAGGCCTTTGGCTTTGCCGACAAGGTCAAGCGTGAGACTTACTGGGTCAACCAGACCGCCTTCTGGATGCCCGACCCGGTCAACCCGGCGCACATCCGGCGCGTCGGGCGGGTGCAAGACGTGGCCGACGACAGCTCGGAGATGCCGCACATCCTGATCAACCAGGCGCGCCTGCACGAGCTGTTTCTGGAGCTGATGGCGAACTCTTCCGCGCGTCTGGCGCCCGACTACGGCTGGGAGGTCGTCGGCCTGACCATCGATGAAGCCACCGACGACCACCCGGTGACGGTCACGCTGAAGGACGCAAGTGGCATCCACTGGGGCGCCACGCGCACGGTACGCGCCAACTACGTGGTCGGCTGCGACGGTGCCCACTCGGCGGTGCGCAAGGCCATTGGCGGCGAACTGCACGGCGACGCCGCGCACCAGGCCTGGGGAGTGATGGACATTCTGGCCAACACCGACTTCCCCGACGTGCGTCAGAAGTGCCTGATCTCGTCGGCCAGCGAAGGCAACGTGCTGATCCTGCCGCGCGAAGGCGGCTACGTGTTTCGCATGTATGTGGAGCTCGACAAACTCAAGGACGGCGAGAAAGCTGCGAGCAAGAAATTCACGCAGGACGACATGATTGCGGCGGCCAACCGCATCCTGCAACCCTACCGCATCGATGTGAAAGAAGTCGTCTGGTGGTCGATCTACGAAATTGGCCACAGCCTCACCGACAAGTTTGACGACGTGCCTGCGGGCGCGCCGCGCAACCCGCGCGTGTTTACCGCCGGCGACGCCTGCCACACCCATTCGCCCAAGGCCGGGCAGGGCATGAACGTGTCGATGCAAGACACATTCAACCTCGGCTGGAAGCTGGTGCACGTGCTGCAGGGTCGCGCCGACGCCAGTCTGCTGCGCAGTTACCGCAAAGAGCGCCTGACCGAAGCCCGCCGGCTGGTCGAGACCGACCACGAATGGGCGCGCATCATGTCGGCGCCGACGACGCCGGCCGAGCGCGACGGCTCTGAAGAGCCGCGCATCATCCGCCAGTTCAAGGCGAATCTGGAATTTACCGGCGGCACCGCCGTCAAGTACGACACGTCAGCGCTGTGTGCGCCGGGCACACACCAGGCGCTGGCGCGCGGGCTGGAGATTGGCCGGCGCTTTCACTCCGGCCCGGTGGTGCGTTTGTCCGACGCCCGTCAGATGCAATTGGGCCACGCCGCCCAAGCCGACGCGCGCTGGCGCGTGTACGCCTTTGCCGCTCAGGGCGACGATGGCTGCGGCGTGGGGTCGGCGATGCGCACGCTGGCCGACTGGCTCGAGAACGACCCGCAGTCACCGGTCGTGCGGCACACGCGCAAGGGCGAAGACGTGGACGCCATCATCGACGTGCGTGCCGTCTTCCAGCAGACCTTTGACCAGCTCGCCTACCAGCACATGCCCACGCTGCTGAAACCCAAAACCGGCAAGCTTGGTCTGCAGGAT
>JBBIGT010000236.1:0-2162 GCA_037447395.1 Comamonadaceae bacterium
GTCCTGCAGCGTCGGGCGGATGTTCAGCGCTGCGTCGGTAATCAGCAAAGGCTTGTGGTACAGCGGCACGTCAAAGCGAAACACGTGCGACATGCGCCGGCCGGTCCGCAGCTGCGGCTTGGACAGCACCGCGCGAATCAGCTCGTCGGTGTGCAGGCTGCCCTTCATCAGCATCTCGACCTGCCCGCTGGCGGCCAGCTCGGCGCCGGCTTCGGCCGCGGCATGGCTGTGCGGCTGCGCCACGATCTCGGCGCCGCGCAGGTCGATACCGGCGTCGGCGGCGACGTGGCGAATGCGTTCCTCCGGGCCAATCAGCACCGGCACAATCAAACCATGGTGGGCAGAATCCATGGCGCCGCTGAGTGAGCCGGCGTCGCACGGGTGCACCACGGCGCAGCGCACCGCCTCGAGCTGACTGCCCATGGCCAGCAACTGACTGAAGCGGGCCTGCGGGTCAAACACCTGGATGCGCGGTGCCACCACGCGCGCCCGGCGCACCTTGGTCATCGGCGCCAGCACGCGCGCGGTGCCACTGAGCACGCAAACACCGCGCTGGTTGACCACCTGGCAGTCCAACTCGAGGCTGTGGTCCTGCGGATTTTTGCGGGTGACGGTAACGGTGACGGTGACGGTGTCACCGACGCGCACCGGTTTGGCGAAATGCAGCGCCTGGTCCAGATAAATCGTGCCCGGCCCGGGAAACTCGGTGCCCAGCACGGCCGAAATCAGCGCCG
The DNA here is from genome assembly GCA_037447395.1 of Comamonadaceae bacterium. Taxonomy (GTDB): domain Bacteria; phylum Pseudomonadota; class Gammaproteobacteria; order Burkholderiales; family Burkholderiaceae_C; genus Rhodoferax. Next base: position 735 of record JBBIGT010000236.1, read on the forward strand.
CGCTCCACATGCCGTGGGCAATGACGCCGTGGAACAGCGTGTCGCTGGCGTACTCGGGGTCCATGTGCGCCGGGTTGGTGTCGCCAGAGACGGCAGCGAACGCGCGAATGTCTTCCAGCGTCAACGCCCGCAACAGGCGGGCCGACTGGCCCACGGAAATGTCGTCAAAGACGTAGTTTTCGATCAGTTCAGTGTCAGTTTGGGCGGTCATGGACGATCCAGGGTTTGGGCCAGCACGGCACCGGTCTGCAAGGGCTGGAGATTTTAGGGTAAACCCTGATCACCGAAACGATATCGACGCGCTGGGATGTGCGGACTCTTCAAAACCGTCAGTTCAAAAAAAGGGCAACAAAAAACCCGCCGCAGCGGGTTTTTTGTTTGCTAGGCAGCCGAGGCAATTATTTGCCGCGGGTACCAACCACTTCAACTTCAACGCGGCGATTCTTGGCGCGGCCGGCGGCGGTCTTGTTGTCGGCAACGGGTTGCTTCTCACCCTTGCCTTCGGTGTAGACGCGGTTCTTTTCGATGCCCTTGGACACCAGATAGGCCTTGACGGCTTCAGAACGCTTCACCGACAGCTTTTGGTTGTAGGCGTCGGCACCAGTGGCGTCGGCGTGACCGACGGCAATGATGACTTCGAGGTTGATGCCCTTGACCTTGCTAACCAGATCATCGAGCTTGGCTTTGCCTTCGGCCTTGAGAACGGCCTTGTCAAAGTCGAAGAACGCGTCAGCAGCGTAGGTTACCTTGGCCGGCGCAGCGGGCGCAACCACGGGCGCAGGTGCCGGAGCGGGCGCTGGCGCAGCAACCGGAGCTGGAGCCGCAGCAGGCGCCGGAGCCACCACCGGAGCCGGCTTGGGCGCAACGATGGCGCCGTCACACGTGGCCGCGGCAGTCGCCGGCGTCCAGTTGGCGTCACGCCAGCAGAGTTCATTGGTACCGTTCTTCCAGACCGTGCCGTCGGCGGCGCGCCAGTTGTCGATTGACTGGGCACCGGCTGCGGTGGCCAGAGCTGCGGTGGCGATCAATAGCGACAATTTATTCAGCTTTTTCATGATTCTCCTAAGGGAAAAGACCGCAGCGAAGCGGCAATTAATAAACAAAACAGACGCTCAAAACGATCGTGCCTGGGCGTTGAAACCATTGTGCCACATCGCTACAGCAAGTAAAGCAGCCGCGCCGCGCCAATCGCTTTGCGCCGCCGGCAAGGGGCTGCTGGCGCGGCTGGACGTTGCCCGGCGACCACAACGCCACCGCATAAAATGGCCGGGCACTCCCGCATTTGCATCAGCCCTCCCCCAATGACCCAATTCGCCAAAGAAACCCTGCCGACCAGTCTGGCAGAGGAAATGCGCCGCAGCTATCTGGACTACGCCATGAGCGTCATCGTCGGGCGCGCCCTGCCCGACGCGCGCGACGGCCTCAAGC
>JBBIGT010000237.1:0-2128 GCA_037447395.1 Comamonadaceae bacterium
CGCCTGGGCTTTCGGCCGTTTTACCTTGGCGCGGCGCTGGCTGCGGCGCTGCTGGTGCCGCTGTGGTTGCTGCTGTTTCTTGGCCGCGCGCCGGTGACCCCGGCGCTACCAGCGCTGCTGTGGCACGCGCACGAGATGCTGTTTGGCTTTGCCGCGGCGGTGATCGTCGGCTTCCTGCTCACCGCTGGCAAAAACTGGACCGGCCTGGCCACGCCGCGCGGTCCGGCGCTGGGCGCCCTGGCGCTACTTTGGCTGGCCGCTCGCCTAGCCGGGCTGGGTGCCCCGGCCTGGGTCTATGGCGTGCTCGACTTTGCCCTGCTGCCAGTCATCGCGCTGATCTTTGTGCGCCTGCTGCTGCGCGCCAACAACCAGCGCAACTTGCCGCTGGCAGGCATCCTCGGCCTGCTGGCACTGGCCAACGGTGTATTTCACCTGACCGCCAACGGCGTCATTGCGGTGTCACCCCTGACCCCGCTGTACGCCGGCCTGGCGCTGATCACGCTGATCGAATGCGTCATCGCCGGACGGGTGATTCCAGCCTTCACCATGGCGGTGAGCCCGGGCGTGCGGCTGGTCACCTCGGCGGCGCTCGAGCGCACGGCCTTGGGCTTGAGCGCGGTCGGCCTGTTGCTGTGGGTCGCTTGGCCGGGCGGGTCGCTGACGGCGTTGCTACTGCTGGGCGCCGGCGTGGCGCACGCCGTGCGGCTGGCGCGTTGGCGCTCGACGCTGGCGCGCGGTAAACCCATTTTGTGGATCCTGCACGCCGCCTACGCCTGGTTGCCCGTCGGGTTGGTCACGTTGGGCGCGGCGCAGTTGGGCTGGGTGAGCAACTCGGTGGGCGTGCACGCGCTGGCGCTGGGCGCTACCGGCGGCTTGATCATTGGCATGATGACGCGCACCGCGCGCGGCCACACCGGACGGCCGCTGGCGGTCTCTAAGCTGGAAGTACTGGCCTACGTGCTGGTGCTGGCGGCCGCCAAGATCCGTTTCCTCGGGGCGCTGCTGCCCGAGTCGTTTTACCGCGTGTCGCTGATGCTGGCGGCCAGCGCCTGGAGCCTGGCGTTCCTGCTGTACCTGGTCAAGTTCACGCCGTGGCTGCTGCAAACGCGGCTGGACGGCAAGGACGGTTGAGTGCAAGCGGTTCAGCTGCTGCCCAGCGCCCGTAGCGCCGGCACGTCGGGGATGTGAATGGCGCGACGGTCGATGTGAATCAGGCCGCGACTTTGCAGCTCGTGCAACACCCGCGAAAAATGTTCCGGCGTCAACGACAGCCTTGAAGCGACGGTGCCTTTGCTGGCCGGCAGCATGGCAACCCATGAAGCGGGGCACGCGCCGTCATGGGCGTCGAGGTCCCGCAACAAGAACGCAATCAGGCGTTGCTTGCCGCTTTTGAGCGAATAGCCCTCGACGTCCTGAATCAGCGTCTGCAAACGGCGCGACACGCCGCCGAGCATGTGCATGGCAAATTTGGCGTCGCGGGCAATCTCGGCGTGTACGCCGCACTTGGGCACTTCGACCAGCACGGCGGCGTCGAGCGCCTGCGCGTTGAAGATATAGGGCTTGTCAAGGAACATGAAGGCTTCGGCAAAGCTCTGGCCGGCGCTGAAAATCTCGATGACTTTTTCGTGGCCATCGGGCGACGTTACGAACAGCTTGACCTGTCCGGCGGCGACCAGATGCAACGCCTCACAGACCTCACCGGCGCGAAACACCGCGTCACCCTTGGCCAGCGTGCGAACCGTGCACAGCGCGGCGACGCGCGCCAGCTCGGTCGGCGTCATGGCGCAAAACAGGGCCGTGGAGGCCAGAAAGCAGGGCAAATCCAGTTCGTCCATGATCGCACCGGCTTGGCTCACTGCAGGGTCGGTGCCGCCAGCCGCGGGTTACTGCATCAGTGGTGATTGGGTGGGGGCCAAATCGACGCCGACAACCTGCGCCTGCGCCGCCAGCAACTGCAGGTATTGGCGCAGCGCGGTGGCAAAACTCTGCTGCTTCAGCGCCATGCGCACGGCGCCGTGCACCGCCTCAAATGGTTGCGCCACACCGGGCTCGCGGCCCAGCACCTCGACCACGTGCAGGCCAAAGCGGCTATGCACCAGGCGCGGCAGCACGCCGACCTCTTTGGTGC
>JBBIGT010000238.1:0-2074 GCA_037447395.1 Comamonadaceae bacterium
TCATTTCGCCCTGGTGGTGCTGGCGATGGATGGGGTCGCGCGCCATGAACTGCAGCGTGTCGTGCATCCAGCCCATGTTCCACTTGTAGTGAAAGCCCAGCCCGCCGGCGTAGGTCGGGCGTGATACCGCCGGGTAGGCGGTGGATTCTTCGGCCAGCGTGATCGCCTGAGGGCACTGCGTGCCGACGACTTCGTTCATGCGCTTCAAAAAGTCGATGGCTTCCAGGTTCTCACGGCCGCCGTACACGTTGGGCAGCCATTCGCCGGCGCGGCGCGAGTAGTCACGGTAGAGCATCGACGCCACCGCGTCGACGCGCAGCCCGTCGACGCCAAAACGCTCCAGCCAGTACAGCGCGTTGCCGACGAGAAAGTTGCGCACCTCGGTGCGACCGAGGTTGTAGATCATCGTGTTCCAGTCCTGGTGAAAGCCCTCGCGCGGATCGGCGTACTCATACAGGTGCGTGCCGTCAAAATTAGCCAGCCCGTGCGCGTCGGTCGGGAAGTGCGCCGGCACCCAGTCCAGAATCAGGCCGATGCCGGCGGCGTGGCAGCGCTGCACCAACCGGCCAAAACCAGCGGCGTCGCCAAAGCGCGCTGTCGGCGCGTACAGGCCGATCGGTTGATAACCCCATGAGCCATCGAATGGGTGCTCGCTGACGGGCAACAGCTCCAGATGCGTGAAGCCCATGTTTTGCGCGTACGGCACCAGCGTGTCGGACAGTTCGTCCCAGGTCAGCCAGCGGTTACCGTCCTCGGTGACCCGGCGCCACGAACCCAGGTGCACTTCGTAAATGCTCACCGGCGCGTCCAGCGCGTTTGCCAACTGGCGCCCTGGCGCGGGCGCCAACTTGGCGGGCAACTGGCCGACGACGCTGGCCGTGGCCGGGCGCAATTCAGATTGCTGGGCGTAGGGGTCGGCGCGCTGTGGCAGCACCGCACCGGACTGCGTGCGTATCTCAAATTTATAGCGTGCACCCTTTGCAACGTCTGGGAGAAAAAGCTCCCAGACGCCACACTCGCGGCGCTGGCGCATGGGGTGGCGGCGACCGTCCCAGAAGTTGAAGTCGCCGACGACGCTGACGCGCGCCGCATTGGGCGCCCAGACGGCAAAGCGGGTGCCCGCCACGCCCAGCATCGTGCAGGGGTGCGCACCGAGCACTTCAAATGGTCGCAGGTGCGTGCCTTCGCCAAGCAACCAGACGTCGACCTCCCCCAGCAACAGACCAAAGCGGTAGGGGTCGTCGAGCGTGTCGCTCTCACCACTGGTCCATTGCACTTGCAAGCGGTACGCTGTGCGCAACTCGCCTGGAATATGGCCTTCAAAAAAACCAGCTTCGTGGCGTGCTGTGAGTTGGCCCAGAGCAAGTCCGGTCGCGTCGATGGCTGTGACCGCGGTCGCACCGGGTAAAAAGCAACGCACCGAGATATGCGTTGCGGCCTTGCCACCGCGCACCGGATGGGGTCCGAGCACCGAAAACGGATCGCCGTGCTGGCCTTGGCAGATCTTGCTGATTTGCGGAAACGTCAACATGGCAAACGCGAAAAGCTAGTCGGAAGTGGCGGCGACGTGCCAGATCGTACGCGCATAGTCGCCAATGGTGCGGTCGGCCGAGAAGACGCCCATGCCGGCGACGTTGGCCAGCGCCTTGCGACTCCACGATTCGGGCTGGCGGTACAGCGCGTCGACCTGCGCCTGCGCCGCCAGGTACGAGGCAAAGTCGGCCAGCAGCAGGTAATGGTCGCCACCCCAGACCAGCGCGTTGACCAGCGCGCTGTAGCGTGCCGGCTCGTCGGGGCAGAAGCCGCCGTTGCCGATGGCGTCGAGCACGGCTTTCAGCGTCGCGTTGCCTTCGTAATGCGTCAGGGGTTGGTAGCCGGCCAGGCGCAGGGCGCGCACTTCGGGCGTCTTCAGGCCAAAGATGAAGATGTTGTCGTCGCCGACGTGCTCGCGGATCTCGATGTTGGCGCCGTCGTCGGTGCCAATGGTCAGTGCGCCATTGAGCGCCAGCTTCATGTTGCCGGTGCCCGAGGCTTCGGTGCCGGCGGTGGAAATCTGCTCGGACAAATCGGCGCC
>JBBIGT010000239.1:0-2066 GCA_037447395.1 Comamonadaceae bacterium
CAAAGGTGGTTTCGTTGCGGTGGTCGATCATCGCCGCCAGCGTGGTGGTCTTGCCCGAGCCGGTGGCGCCGACGATGATGCACAGGCCGCGCTTGGTGTTGACAATGTCCTTGAGGATCGGTGGCAGTTTCATGCTGTCGATGGTCGGCAACTTGCTCGGAATGGTCCGCAGCACCAGCCCGACCTTGCCTTGCTGCATGAACGCGTTGACGCGAAAGCGCCCCAAATTGGGTGGCGCGATGGCGAAGTTGCATTCCTTGGTGCGCTCGAACTCGGCCACCTGGCGGTCGTTCATGATCGAGCGCGCCAGCGCCGTGGTGTGGGTACCGTTGAGCGCCTGCGGTGACACTTTGGTGACCTTGCCGTCGACTTTGATGGCCGGGGGCAGGTCGACGGTGAGAAACAAGTCACTGCCGCCGCGCCCGACCATCAGCTTGAGCAGGTCGGTGATGAATGTGGTTGCCTGATCGCGTTCCATGGTGCGCTCTCCCGTGTCGTGAAAGGTACAAATCAGCCGGGAAAGTTTTCCGGCATTTTGGCTTTGGTGCGCGCCTCGGCGGCGCTGATGACGTTGCGCCGCACCAGGTCGGTCAGGTTCTGGTCGAGCGTTTGCATGCCGACGCTGTTGCCGGTCTGCATGGCCGAATACATCTGCGCCACCTTGGCTTCGCGGATCAGGTTGCGAATGGCGCTGGTGCCGAGCATGATCTCGTGCGCGGCGACGCGCCCACTGCCGTCCTTGAGCTTGCACAAGGTCTGCGAAATCACCGCCTGCAGCGATTCAGACAACATGGCGCGGACCATTTCTTTTTCTTCAGCCGGAAAGACGTCGATGATCCGGTCGATGGTCTTGGCTGCGCTGCTGGTGTGCAGCGTGCCAAAGACCAGGTGGCCGGTTTCTGCTGCCGTCATGGCCAGGCGGATCGTTTCCAGGTCGCGCATTTCGCCGACCAGGATGGCGTCGGGGTCTTCGCGCAGCGCCGAACGCAGCGCCGAGGAAAAACTGTGCGTGTGCGGGCCAACTTCGCGCTGGTTGATCAGGCACTTTTTGGAGTCGTGGACGAATTCGATCGGGTCTTCGACGGTGATGATGTGGCCAAACTCGTTTTCGTTGAGGTAATTGACCATCGCCGCCAGCGTCGTCGACTTGCCCGAGCCAGTCGGCCCGGTGACCAGCACCAAACCCCGCGGTTTGAGCGCCAGGTCGGCAAAAATCTTCGGGCAGTTGAGTTGCTCCAGCGTCAGAATTTTGCTCGGAATCGTGCGGAACACCGCGCCGGCGCCGCGTTGCTGGTTGAAGGCGTTGACCCGAAAGCGCGCCAGTCCTTCAATTTCAAAAGAGAAGTCGATCTCCAGGAACTCTTCGTAGTGCTTGCGCTGCGCGTCGTTCATGATGTCGTAAGCCATGGCGTGAACCTGCTTATGATCGAGCGGCTCGACGTTGAGCCGACGTACATCACCGTTGACGCGGATCATCGGTGGCAGGCCGGCGGACAGGTGCAAGTCCGACGCCTTGTTCTTGACACTGAAAGCCAGCAGCTGGGTGATATCCACAAAACCCCCTCATCAATTGTTTCGCTTCTTAGATTATGACCACGATTCAAGCGCGCATCGACGCGGTACGTCGGCGAATTGACGCGGCCTGCCAACGCTGTGGCCGCGACGCCAACACAGTGACCCTGCTGGCGGTGTCCAAGACCTTCGACGCCGACACGGTGGCGCAGGCGCACGCCGCCGGCCAGCTGGCCTTTGGTGAAAACTACATTCAGGAAGCCGTCGACAAGATCGGCCGGCTGCGGCACTTGCCGCTGCAGTGGCATTGCATCGGCCCGGTGCAGAGCAACAAGACGCGGCTGGTGGCCGAGCAGTTCGACTGGGTGCAGACGCTTGACCGCCTGAAGATCGCCGAGCGCTTGAGCGCGCAGCGCCCGCCGCAGTTGGCGCCGTTGCAGGTGGCGATCCAGGTCAATATCGACGGCGGCGCCACCAAGTCAGGCGTGCCGCCGCAGGCGGCGTTGGCTTTGGCTCAAGCGGTCGCGCGCTTGCCGCGTCTGCGCCTGCGCGGT